>NZ_JBIAMB010000028.1:0-82217 GCF_042873895.1 Streptomyces sp. NPDC004435
GCCCGGTTACATTCCGAACCCGGAAGCTAAGCCTTTCAGCGCCGATGGTACTGCAGGGGGGACCCTGTGGGAGAGTAGGACGCCGCCGAACAATTATTGGCCTCAACCCCCGGACTCTGTCCGGGGGTTGAGGCATTTTTGCGTTCATCTGAAACCTCGTCGCTTTCTGCGCCAGAATGGTTGTGTCCGCCTCGCCCCGCAGACGCGGTCGGCCTCGTCATGGGCACCCGGCCCTCGGCCAGTGCCCCGCCGGTCGAGCGCACCGGCCGCCGGCCGCGATCTGGCTGTCGTTGTGCTGCCCGGCGGCATCACGGCCGACCAGATCACTGCGTACCTCAAGAGAAAAAGGGTTCTGTCTCGGTGACAGGTCTGCCGGGCTCCTCACCGCCCGGAGGCGCGGGGCCGGGGTGAGGTATTCCGAAGCGTCCCCAACGGGTTCAAGGAGCTGGGCAGGCACCTTGACCGACGGTCTGCGCGGGTCGGGCAGATGATCGTCTTCGCTGCCCGCGCCCCACGGTCGTCAAGTCGATGCTCGGCGTCGACCCTGGTCGACTACCTTCACCTCCTCCAGCGCGGCAGCGCCGATAACCTTCACACCGAGGTGTCGGAGATGAGCCGCCGGCTGAAGCTCATGGCCGAGCAACTCGACGTCCTGGTCGTCGTCCTCGCCCCGCTCGACCGCGGGCCCGAGCAGCGGCAGGACAAGAGCCCGGTCGTGTCCGACCTGCGCGAGTCGGGCGTCAGCGAGCAAGACGCGGACATGGGGATCCTGATCCACCGTGAGGACGTCTACGAGAAGCGGTCTCCGCTCGTAGGCGAGGTCCGCTTGATCGTGGGTCCGCATGCCGCCGGCATCCCAGTGACGTGTCGCTGGATCGATCCCTGACCTCGGCCGTTCCTGTGAGGCGGTGGCTCCGACGGACCGGGACGGAGAGCTGACGCGGGGCTCGGCGCTTGGCGGCAGGACCGGTAGGCAGTCGGCGCCCCGGAGTCGAGCTACGGAAGCGGGCCTCGGCCGAGGGCCCGCTTCCGTAGTTCCGCAGGCAGACCGTGCGGTCTTGCGTACCGGCTGAGGCCGGCGGTGTTCGTGCGGGTCAGAAGGTTGCGCTCAGGCCTCACCAGTCGCTGGCCTGGCGGGAGGCGGTCCGAACGCAGGCACCTCCAGCTCGTCACCGACCGCGACGGCGCTGCCCGGCTGTTCGAAACGTAGGGCCCCGACTGTTCAGGAGGGCGTTCGCCTCTACGCGGCCTGCACCGCTCATCACCGCGCCGTCCGCTTCGCCTCACGAGGTGTCCGGTGGCCGCGCCCAGGGCCGGGGGCGCGGCGGCACGGCTCCCCGGGGGGCCGTGACGCGGCGCTCCCGCCCCGTGGCTCCGCCGCGCCGCACATCCGCCCCGAGGTTCCCTGACCTCGCGCAACACCGGTACGCCCTCCCGTCCCCCGCCTCGGACAGCAGGCTCCGAGACTCAGCGCAGCGCCCCCGCGACCACCGACGCGGCGCGCGCGATCAGCCGGTTGTCGGGGGCGGCCTCCCGATCGGAACGGGTCGACAGGATCGCCATCACGATCGGCGCCCCGTCCGGCGGCCAGACGACGGCCATGTCGTTGCGGCCACCGTAGGTGGTCGCCGTCCCCGTCTTGTCCCCGACCACCCACGTGTCGGGCACCCCGGCGCGGATGGTCTCGTCGCCCGTCAGGTTGGTCTTCAGCCAGGTCGTCAGCCGCTCGCGCTCCGGCGTCCGCAGCACATCCCCGAGGACGAAGGCGCGCAGGTCTCGGGCGAGGGCCCGTGGTGAGCTGGTGTCCCGGACCTCGCCCGGTCGCCAGTCGCCGAGTTCCGGCTCGATGCGGTCCATCCGCGTCACTCCGTCGCCGAGCGAACGCAGCACCGCCTGGAGCCCCTTGGGGCCGCCCAGCTCCTCGAAGAGCAGATTGCCCGCGGTGTTGTCGCTGTGGCGGACGGCGGCGTCGGCGAGGGCGTCCAGCGTCATCCCCGTATCGACGTGCTCCTCCGTGACCGGGGACGGATCGACCAGCTCCTCCTTCGTGTACGTCACCACCCGCTCCATCCCGTCGAGACCCTCCTCGCGCAGCACGGCGCCGGCGGCGAGCGCCTTGAAGGTGGACGCGTACGGGAACCGCTCACCGTCCCGCCACGCGATCTCCCGCCCAGTACCGGTGTCGATGGCGTACACCCCGAGCCGGGCGTCGAACGCGCTCTCCAGCGCCCGGAACTCCCGGCGGTACGAGGCGTCCGCCGCGCCCGCCGCCCGCAGCGTCTCCGTCTGCCCCCGCACCTCCGCCTGAGACTGCGGGAGGGCCTGTACGGGGGCGGCCTGCGCCCGTGCCGCCGGCTCCGCGCACGCGGTCAGCGGTACGAGGGTGAGCGCGGCGGCGAGCCCGGCGAGGGCGCTCCTGACGCGGCTGTGCTGCATGATCCTGACCTCCGGGAGCGCCCCGGGCAGGGGCGCGTAAGGGCCGGCCCCTACGGCACCGGCCCGATGCCTGTCATGAGTTCCCGACCACTCTGATCCTCCACCTCCATACGGTCCAATGCCGACGCGTACCGATCCATGCGGAATCGGCATGGAAGGAGGCGACCGGCGGCGCATATGCTGCGGATCATGGATCTGCTGGCAGCCAGCCGCGCCTTCGTCAGCGTCAGCGAGCACGGCGGCTTCACCGTCGGGGCGGCGGCGGCCGGCATGTCGCAGCCGGTGGCCAGCCGCCGTGTCGCCGCACTGGAGGAACACGTGGGGGAGCGGCTCTTCGAGCGCACCTCGCGCCGTGCCGTCCTCACCCCGTTCGGCCGCGATCTGCTGCCCGCCGCGCGAGCCCTCGTACGCGCCGCCGACGTCCTGCTCCACGAGGCCGAGACCGCACGGCGCAGGCCCTGGCGGATCGCGGTGCCCGCCGTCTGCGCGACGGCCGCCCTGGCCCGGCTCGTCGCCGACGCCCGCGCCCTCGGCATTGCCCTCGACCTGCGCCCCGCCCCGCCCGCCGAGCGCCAGGAGCTGGTGCGGGCCGGTCGGGTACGGGCCGCGGTACTGGCTGTGCCGCCCGACGAGGCGGTCTGGTCCGTTCCGCTGGGTGCCGCCACGGCCACCGAACCCGCCGTACGTCGACTCTGGCTGGAGACCCTCCGGCCGGGCCGCACCGACCAACGCCCGGCCAGACGCCTGTGGATACAGCCCGAGGACGACGTGCCGCACATCCGCGACCCGCTCGCCCGGCTGCGCGACGCGACCGGACTGCGCCCCGCGCAGCTCGCCACGGCCACCGACCTGACGGAGGCGGTGGCCGAAGTCCTGCACAACGACGACCTGTTGCTGTGCTCACCCGACGAGGCCGCGCGCCTGGGCCTGCACTGGCGTCCGCTGGGAGAACTCTCGCCGGCCCGCGGATACGCCCTCGGCGCGCCGGACGGCGGCGATCCCCACACCACGACCACCCGCCTGGGCCGCGCCCTCGCCCGCTGCCTGGAAGCGCACGACGTCCCGGCCCCCGGCCCCCACGGACCCGAACCGACAGCGGACCGAAAGGCACCCGACGGCCCATGCACGCCCCCCGCCTCGCCCTCACCTCCCACACCACCGCCGACGGCCTGATCGACGAGGTACGGCGTCAGCTGTCCGACGGCGGGCTGCGCGCCTGCCTGCTCGTACGGGACCTGCGCACCGGCCGCGAGATCGGCATCGACCCCGACACCGCCCTCCCCTCGGCCTCCCTGGTCAAAGTCCCCCTGGCGGTGGCGACGTTCGAACGGATCCGGCGCGGCGAACTCGACGCCGCCGCCCCCGTCGACGTCGCTCCAGGGCGCAGCACCGCCCTCGGCCCCACCGGTCTGACCCGCTTCCGCCACCCGGCCCGGATCGCCGTCGAGGACCTGCTCTACCTGAGCACATGCCTGAGCGACGAGCGGGCCGCCGACGCCCTGTTCGCGCTCACCCCGCCCGCCCGGGTCACCGCTCTCCTGAGGGAGTTCGGCATCCACGGCATCACCGTCCGCCACACCGTCGACGAACTCAGCGACACCCCCGTGGAACGCTTCGACCCCGCCCAGGCCCACCTCGCCCATGCCCTGGCCATCGACGCGGGCACGAGCGGCCGCGGCCACCGCGTGCCGCAGCTCGACACCACCCGGGCGAACACGGGCACCGCCAGGGCTTGGACCGACCTCCTCCAGGAACTGCGCTCACCCACCGCCCTGCACCCCGACGTGGCCGAGGCCGTGCGCGGCCTGATGCTGCACAACGTGCTCCGCCAGCGCCTCACCCCCGACTTCGCCTCGGACGCCACCACGTGGTGGTCCAAGACCGGCACCCTGCTCCACCTCCGCCACGAGATCGGCGTCGTGGAGCACGCCGACGGCGCCGCCTACGCCGTGTCCGTCCTGACCGAGTCCATGGTCCCGGCCGCCGCCCAGCCCGGCGCGGACGCCCTGATGGGCCAGGCGGCCCGCACCCTGCGCGACCACCTGCGCCACATCTGACGGACCCGCACCCGAGCCCGCCCACCCTCACGCTCCTCGTGATCGGCGCGGTCTTCCTGGCGGGCCGCCGCACCCCGGGCGATTCCCGGAGCCGGCACGGTGGCGGCACCCGCCCGGCGCGTACGCCCGCGGCCCCCGCCCCTGGGCAGACCGCGCAGCCGTTCCGTACGCCCGCGGTCTCCGGAGCTGCGACGCCCCCGCGGTCGCCCCGCTCGACCGGGCCCCGCCACCACGACGCCCGCCCTGCCGCCCCACCCGACCACGGCCACCGGTGGGCGTTCCGCCGCTGGGCCTTCCGTCGCCGGCCGTCCCCGCGGCGGGCGCGCCCCGGTCGTCCGCCACCCCACGCCGGACCGGACGCGCCAGCAGCCCGGGGCCGGGACAGCCCGTCCCGGCACCCGCCCACACCAGATTGGGATCGTGATGCTCCACGACCCTGCGGGCGTCCTCGGCCCGGAGACGCCTTCGGTGACCCGGCGAGGGGGAGTGGCGCGGAGGCTGCGCGCACCGATGAGACGTGGCGTGACCGCGACGGCTGCCTGTCGCCGGCGCGCGGTGCCGGAGCGCTCGGCGGGCTCCGTTCACGACAGGTTCGGTTCTGGCCTGATTCTGTGGAGCGGTGACGATCAGCCACGGCCACGGGCAGGAGCTGTGTGTCATCACGGGGCCCGACGGCCTGACGTGGCCTTGAGCGTGTCGACCCAGGGGTGCGGATCGTACGGCCCCGATGCCGTCGTCCTGCCAGGTCGGGAGACCGTGCTCTGGGCGGTCCGGGCGGTCCGGGCGGTCGGGCCGTCCGGACGTCGCGGCCCTGGACCTCACGAGCAGCTGCGGCCGTGACGGGCCGGAGGACGCCCTCCCCCATTCGGGGATGTCCGAGGCGGTTCGGCGACGGCCTCGGCAGAGTCCGGCAGCCCGGCCCGAAGCCCGCCACCTCCGCCCCGACTCCCGTGGCGGTGCCTGGCCCCCACCGGTCTCCTCTGAGACGGCGAAGGTCCAGACCCGGCCGCCCGCGCCGCTCACGGCCGCCCTCCACCCATGTCCCCGCCGCCGACATCGCCACGGGAACGGACGGGGCGACGAGTGCGCGAGGGTGCCCTACTGGGCGCGTGCTCCCGCACGGCCGGGCTGCGGGCATTCGCGCCCCTGATGCCCGTCGTCCGTCGTGGCGTCCGGCTGGGCGGGGGAGGGGAGGGCGATCCGGGTCTGTCCCTCGATCGGTGGCGGAGTGGGATCGCCGAGCCGGTCCTCCACCAGCCGGAGCCGCGTGCGCGTCTCGTCGGTCGTCATGCCGCCTCCTCTCACCCCTGCTGCGGAACCGGATCCGAGGGACGCCCCTGGCCCCGCGTCGCCGATGCCACGGTCCCGGCGTCCTCGCCGGTGAGTTCGACGATGCGGTGCGGCGGAACCCCGACGGCCGCGGCGCGCGCCAGCAGGGCGTCCCGCTCGCCCGCGCAGTCGCGGTAGGCCAGGAGCTCGTCCTCCACGCGGACCAGGGCGCCCGGCATCAGCGCGTGGCGCAGCCGGCTCAGCTCCTCGTCGGTCAACGGGACGGGCAGCTTCTCCGCATCGTCGGGGATGGCTCCCGTCTCCTCCGGAGGCAGAAGCCTGACGCCCGGGGAGGCGGCGGTGACACCGTGCGCGTCGAGCCAGGCCCGTACGGCGGGCATCTCCAGGCATCCCAGGTCTTTCACCACGGCGACGGAAGCACCCAGTGGCGTCGCCGGGTCGCCCACGAGGAACAGGTAGGCGTCGTCGGTCATGCTCGTCCCCTTCACAGAAACGATGGTCGTGTGAGGTCCCCGTCTACCCCCTCCGGCGCGAACCATCACGGCTCCGGCCCACTCCTGTCGGGACGGGTGCAAGGCGCCGGTACGCAGGAAGTGCGGGCCGCACTGCCGTCCGCCGGCGTTCGGAGTCGACGCCGTGGCGCTGCCCCGGAGGTGAGGCCCGTAGTGCGGCCGGGCATGGCGCGAGGCCCCGACCGGGGGGAATGGTCGGGGCCTCGCGGGTGCATGGGCGGCCGGTTCTACCGCCGGAAGGTGTCCTTGATGTCCTCCTTGGCCTGGCGAGCGTTGCCCTTGGCCTGATCGGCCCGGCCTTCGGCGGTCATCCGCTCGTTGCCGACGGCGCGGCCGACGGTCTCCTTGACCTTGCCCTTCGCCTGCTCGGCGTGAGCCTTGCTCTTCTCCGTACCCGACATCGGGACCTCCTCGTGACGTAACCGGATTGGTCTTGACCGCCTCCTGCTCCCGATCTCGACGCGTAAACCAGAAAGTCATCGGGCCGCCTCGGACGAAGTCGTGTCGGTCGCCGGGGCCCCGAACGGGGGCGAGGTCCGTCGGGGCCACGAGGGCCGCGTCGCGGCACACGCGCCGTCGCAGGAGAATGCGGGTGGTGATCCGGACCCGCCGGGAGCGGGTGCCGTGCCGCCGAGTCGAGCCGAGGAGAAGCGGCGCGGCCCGGTCTCACCGCAGGGGAGCGAACGACCCTCGCGCGCCCCCCCCCGCACCCAACTCCCCGTGGTTCGCACCCCGATGGGCCGATCGTGCGAGGTCCTCGAAGGTGCGACTCCTCGCCGACGGACGCTTCGCGCTCTCAGGAGGGGGCGGCGGCACGGTGAGGGTCTGGGACGTGGTCACCGGCCGATCCTTGCGCGTCCTCCCAGGGCATCGCGGATCCGTCCACAGCCTCGCGGTCACGCCTGACGGAAGGTTCCGCATGTCGGCGAGCGGGGACCTCGTCCGGCCGTGGGAGCTGCACTGGGAAGGGGAGGCCCACGCCCCGGCGGACTGGGACGACGGAGCACCACCCCACCTGGAAGGCTTGCTCTTCCGGTTCCGGAACGGGGAGCGGACCGGACCTGACCGCTCCTGTGCGGCCGTGCCGTCACCCGTGCCCGCCCTCTGCCGATGCGACGCGTCCGCCGATGCGGCTCCTCCGCCGATTCGGCGTGATGTGACCGTCGGTGGTCGCGTGGGCGGTGCCCGCGGCGGGCAGACCCTCACCGGGCCCGTCCTGGTCCCGTGAGGGGGGAATGTGCGCGATGGATGTGATCGGTGGCTGGCCCGAAGTGGTGCCCGGGCTCGTCCTCGTGGTGCTGTCACTGGGGGCGCTGGTGCGCTTCTGGCGGGCGGAGGAGAAGGACTGGCAAGAGCTCGCCGCGAGCGCCGGTCCGGTACGGCCTTCGGCCGCGGGCCTCTCGCTGTACGAGATCGCCTATCTTGCGCAGGGGTACCGCGTCGACCCGGCCGGGCTGGTGGCCCTGGTCGTGATGCATGAGCAGCAGCGGGTTCGACTCGTCGACAAGGAGTACGGCTCCTACCACTACCGGATCGTCGACCCGGTGCCTCGCGACGAGGTGGAAGCCGTGGTCCTCGACCTGCTCGCCGAGGACGACGGCCGTGTCCCCACCGCCCTCGACATCCAGCGCCGGCGCCCCGACGCGCTCAAGAACCTGCACCGGCAGCTCGTCGTGGACGGCTATCTGTGCGAGCGAGGTCTGCCCGCCGGCCTCGCCCCCGACGCCACGCAGGTCACCGAGTGGAGGGCCGTGCGGACTCGCGCGCGCCGCCGTCTCGCCCTCCTGCTGGTCGTGCTCCTGACGCTGGGAGGCGCGGCCGCGGTGCTTCTCGGCGCCTGGGCGCCGCTCGCCCTCCAGGCCGTCGCCCTGCCGGCTCTGGCGGTCTGGAGGGAACGGACGCGGACCCCGCGGAGCTGGGGCGTCACCCGAGCATGCGAGGACGCGGTGAGGGCCGCGCGCGCCGTACGGCCGGCGTCGAAGGAGGACGCACTGCTCAGGCGGGTCGCGTTCAGTGGACTGAGAGACCTGCCGAAGGGACACCCACTCGTCCCGTGCCCGCGACCGCCGGACCCGCCCCGAGAGCAACCACGCGAGGAACCGCCCCGCTTCATCGACTTCAACCCGCCCGGACTCGGCGGGCTGTGACCCGACGCGGTGGTTAGGAACACGGGCCGGTGGGCCACCTGATGGAGCGTCCGCTCGTCGCACGGCGCCCCCGGACGGCACCCGCCGCGCCGGGGGCGCCGGCGCCCTGGGTACGCGCACGGACCACCGCCCGTTTCGCCGGCCCGGAGCGATCGCGTCAGCGCCGTCCGGGCGCCACCCGCTCGGTGCGTCCCCACAGCTGGTGCGGACGGAGCCGGTGCCTCTGGTCGTTCCGGGGAACGACCAGAGCGCGGCGGAACTCCGAGGTGACGCCCGGAAGCCGGTCGGTCACCGGGCGACGGGGCTGATCCTCGGGAAGGGGCGGCGACGTCGCCGCGGCGTGCAGCCGCGCACCGAGGACGAAGCCGGCGATCAGCACCGTCACGACGATCAGTCCGATGAACATGTGCATGAGAACCTCCAGGGAGACCGGGGGACACCTGACTCCTCTACGGCCCCGCCACCTGCCGCGGATGCTGTGACTCCGCTTCACCACCCGATCGGCCCGATCCACGCCGCCCCGACGTGCGGAGGAGCCCTCCCCGCAGGCAGACCGCTCGGACGCCCGGTACGCGTGCCGCCACCCGCCCCCGGTCGCCACCCGCCCCCCGCGGACGCGATCAGGGGAGGGGGCGCGGCCCGATCTGCTCCGGATCCTGGTCACGGACCTCCGCGAGCTGGTCCGTGCGCCACGTCCTCGCGCCGCACCGCGGCGGGAAGGTGGGGAAGACGTGTCCGGCCATGTCGATACGCCACAGGTGGCCCTCCGCGCAGTCGCAGACGTAGGCCCCCGCCGCGGGGGTGTAGTCACCGGGGCTGAAGAGATCGAGCGATGCCATGGCGTTCCTCGGTGTCTCGAAGGGGTGTGGAGCCTTCACGGCGCGTTCTTCACTGCCCGCCGCGCCGTCGGATGCGGAAGCGGTGACGCATCCCCCGAAGGGCCGACGGGCGTCTGCCTCGTCCGTTTCGCCTGATCAAGCGCGGGAAGCCGCCCCAGGGGATGATCGGAGCAGGCGGACCGGCCAGTGAGAGGCCGAGCAGGCGGACCGGCCAGTGAGAGGCCGAGCAGGCGGACCGGCCGGTGAGAAGCCGAGCAGGCGCCGGACGCGAGGCGCTGAAGGGAGCACGGATGCGCCCGCCGCGCGGAAGGGCTCCGCCGACGCGCCGGGCCCTCTCGTCCGACCACGCCCGGAGCAAGGGCGAAAGGAGTACGCGATGAGCGAGAACCCGATGGCGGACGACGCCTATCAGCCCACGGGCGCCGACGACGAGCAGGAGGACGCGGCGCCGCTCGACCTGCAGAACACCGTGGACGAACGCACCTACGACGACATGCTGGACGAGGGCTACTCGCCCCCCGAGAAGCCGCTGGGCGTGACCAAGCACGGCACGACGGCCGAGGAGCAGCGGGCCGGCGAGTCCCTCGACGAAAGGCTGTCGCAGGAGGTTCCCGATGTCGTGGAGCCCGAGGGGGACGGGCTGGGAGACCTGCCCGGCGGGGAGGGAGAAGCGATCGACTCCGAAGTGGGCACGCGCCGCGCCGGGCGTCTGCTCGCGCCGGACGAGGGTGCCCGTGGCGACACCACCAAGGAGCTGATCGCCCGGGACGAGGGCATCGACGGAGGCGCGGCGAGCGCCGAGGAGGCGGCCGTCCATGTCGTCGAGGACGAGGAACCAGACGTGCCGTGAAGTCGAGGACGGGGCACAGGACGTGCCGTGAAGGTGACGTCGTGACGCGGCGAGCCTGCCCCGCTGCGCGGCGGGAACTGCGCGCGATCCGCCCCAGGACCCGACAGACGCATCAGAAGGCCTGCTCGGCGCGGCGGATCTCGTAGCCGGGATTCCCCGGTCCGGGAGTCGAGGAAGTCGCTGAGGAGGGCGTCGGCCGCCCCCGCTCGGGGTCCACTGGCACGCGTGCTTCCCGCTCGCCGCCCCCGATCGCTCGGGCGCGGGCTCTCATGCTTCGGCTCATGCGCGCGGAGGGCGTCATCCGCGTCGTCCGGTGCACAGGGCGAGGCCCCACATGCCGAGGGAGAGGGCGCCGAGGCCGGCGAGGACGAGCGGGACGATCCTGCCCGGCCCCTCGGCCGTGATCCCCTGGACCAGGGCCAGGACGGTCGCCGCCACGGTCACCCACAGGAAAAGCTGGATCTTGGTCTTCGGGCTCACTGTTCGGCTCACTGTTCGCACTCCCGCCCTGATGCCGGTTGAAGAAGGGGACTTTCCCTGTGCCCCCGCGCCGCCGGATGAATCCGCCGAACGCACTTCGGCGCCGCGAGCTCGCGGCCGCGCACCCGGGGGCGTGCGCATTCCCGCCGGCCGTGTGCGACCGCACTCGGGATTCAGCCGGGAACGGGGCCGCGTCGCTCGGACCCCGTACGAGTCCGGCGCGCGAGGTGACGACATGCCCCCCAGGGCCGGCGGCGCCCCCTTCCGCCACGCGCGCCCACGGGTGCCGGTGCCCACCGGGACAGGGGGCACGTTGGGCATTTGCACATGGCCGGATTCCGCTGTTGTCGTTGAGGCTGTCCACCACGAGCACAACGTGCCGCATCAGCCCTGACACGGAACGTGGTGCGCATTCCATCCGATCGAGACGTTCTGCGGGCATTCGTGTGCGCAGAAAGGACTGTCATGCCCTTTGACTCCGAGGCACAGCACGCGGCGGTGACCCGCAGGGCGATAGTGCGGCTGCTGCCCGTACTGGGTCTGGCCTATTTCATGTCCTATGTGGACCGCACCAACGTGGCGCTGGCCAAGACGCAGCTGGAGGCGGACATCGGCATCAGCGCCGCCGCCTACGGGCTGGGCGCCGGGGTGTTCTTCATCAGCTACGCCCTGCTGGAAGTCCCGAGCAACCTCGTGCTCTACCGCGTCGGAGCCCGGGCGTGGATCGCCCGCATCGCCGTGACGTGGGGCCTCGTCTCGGCGGCGATGATGTTCGTCCAGGGCGAGACGTCGTTCTATCTGCTGCGCTTCGCTCTCGGCGCGGCTGAGGCGGGGCTGTATCCGGCCCTCATGTACACGGTGACGCTGTGGTTCTCCCAGCGCTACCGGGTCAAGGTCGTCGGCCTCATCTACACCGCTCCGGCTCTGGCCTCCATCGTGGGCGCCCCGGCGGGCGGCGCCTTGATGGGTCTGGACGGGGCGGCGGGGCTGCACGGGTGGCAGTGGCTGTTCCTCGTGGAGGGGCTGGTGACGGTGGCGGTCGGCGCTGTCGTGTGGTTCGCGCTGCCGAGCCGACCGCAGGACGCGCGCTGGCTGTCCGCCGAAGAGGCGGCCTTGTTGTCGGAGCGGGCGGCGGGCGCCCCGTCACCGCACCGTCTGCGGGGCAACATGAAGCTCGCCTTCGGCCGACCGGTCGTGCTGGTGCTGGCAGCGGTGTACTTCGTGAACCAGCTCGTGGCGTCCGCGGTGGGCTTCAATCTGCCGGCCATCGTGGAGGGGCTGGGCGTGGAAGGGCCGACGAACATCGGCCTGGTCACCGGCAGCATCGGTGTGGCGGTCCTGGCCGGTGTGCTGTTCTTCCCGTGGCTGCATGGGCGGATCGGCAACGACACCGGCCTGATCGTCCTGTGTGCCGTCGCCGGGACGGCGGCCCTGGCCGGGTTCTTGTTCACCGATGCCGTCGCGGCACGGTTCACGCTGCTGTTCGTGGCGAACTTCTTCCTCATGGGCACATTGCCGATGTTCTGGTCGGTCGCCATGTCGAGGATGTCGGGACTGATGGCCGCCGTGGGGCTCGCGTTCATCAACACCGTCGGACTCCTGGGCGGGTTCTTCGGACCCTTCGTCTTCGGCATGCTCGAGGAGAGCGCCGGAAGCGAGAGTGCTCCGTTCGTGTTCGTCGTCCTGGCCGGGACGGTCGGCGCGGCACTGGCGACACTGCTGCGGTATCTGGTGCGCGCGCAGGACCGTGCTCCCGCACAGCCGCAGGTGCCGGCGGGGGTGTGACGGCCATGCGCCCGCCGGACGGACACGGCCCTGCGGAAGGCGCGGGTGGGACCGCGCGTTCCGCAGGCCGTGCCGGGGCCTATCGTGCATCCATGGACGAGGGGCTGGAGCTACGCCGAGAGCTGGCGCTGACGCTGCTCGGGAACATCGACGAGCTGATCGGCCGCCTCGCGGAGGACATCTACGCGCACAGCTCCACCTACGCCAGCGGGAGCCCTGTCTCCCGGGAGGATCTGCAGCGCACGCTGAGGGGCAACATGGAGATCGCCCTGCAGGAGTTCGGCCGCCTCCCCGCCGGGCAGCAGTCCTTCGAGGCGGTGGCGGCGGAGAACGGGCGGCTGCGGGCGGAGCAGGACGTCCCGCTGGCGACGGTCCTGCAGGCCTATCGGCGTGGCGGGCGGGTGCTGTGGCAGGCGATGGCCGACTGGATGCGCGACCGTTCCCCGGCGCACCAGGCCCTGGTGGGTGACATGGCCGGCGCCGTGTGGGAGACCATCGACCGCTTCTCCTCCGCCATGGCGGACGCCTACCGACTGCGGATGCTGGAGCTGCAGCATCAGGAGGCGTCCCGGCGAGGAGCGTTGTTCGAGGCGCTGTTGGACGGTCGGGCCGGGGACCCCGCGGTCGCAGGTGCGGCCGCGGCGGCCCTGGGCGTTCCCCGCCAGGACCGCTTCGCGGTGGTCGTCATCGCGCAGGACGCGCACGACGTGGGCTCGCCGCCCGATCCCGCGCCGGCGCTGAAGGCCTGGGGGATGTGGTCGTTCTGGCGTCCGCGTGCCGACACGGTGGCGGGGTTGGTCCGGCTTCGCACGGCGGACCCCGCGGATCTCGCGGCGTCGCTACGCGCCCACCGGGTCGGCAGGGCGGGCATCTCACCCCCCTTCGCGGAACTGGCCGGGGCCGCTCAGGGCCTGCGTCTGGCCCAGCGAGCCTTGGACACGCTGCCGCGCAGCAGCGGCGAGGTCGCTTCGCTCGACGACCGTCTCGTGCACGCCGCGCTCGGTGCCGAGCCCGAGATCGCGGACCGCCTCACGGCACGCTACCTCGACGGTGTGCTGAGCAGCGGGACGGAGTGTGAGGTCCTTCTCACCACCTTGCGTACCTGGCTGGACTCGGGCTGCTCGGCGTCGGAGGCGGCTGCCCGGATGTACTGCCATCGCAACACGGTCCTCAACCGCGTGGCGCGCGTCTCCGAGTTGACGGGGTGGCCGTCCGACTCGGGCGAGGCACGTCTGGGGTGGGCGCTCGCGCTGCGTGGCCTCGAACTGGACGCGTAGCCGCACGAGTCGGCCGCCAGGCAGCCGATCGTTCGAGCGCGGGTGGAGCTGGGCCGAGCCGCGGTCCCTGTCCCGACCGATCTTGGTCGGCGGGGCGCCCGCGTGCGTCTTCATCCAGTGCCTGACGGCCTGTGGGCGCGGGTGGCCCGGTGCCAGCGGTGGGGGGGCCGAGGGGCCTGGTGGGGCGTCCGCGTCATGGGCGCCCCTGCGCAGGGGCCGGCGCCCATGACGCGGACGTGACGGCTGGGCGTCTGCACATGGTCGCCGTCCGGCCCAGCGACCGAAGCTGGGGCGGTCCCACCACGTCGTCCTGTGAGGCGTCGAAGAGTCGCCGTGCGGTCGAGCATCGCGTCCACGGCCACGACACACAGCCATCACCGGCGCGTCCAGGACCGCCCCGCCGACCCACCGGAAAGGCATCGCCCCGTGAAGAAGCCGAACCACACCTGGCTCACCACCGCCCTGCTCACGATCACGGCGCTCCTGGCGCCACCCACCCACGCCTTCGCCACCGACGAGCCGCTGCGGTACGTCGCCCTCGGCGACTCCTACGCGGCCGCCCCACTCGTGAGGCCGCTCGACCCCTCCGACGTCGGCTGCCTGCGCTCGCTGGCCAACTACCCGCACGTGACCGCACAGCTCCTCGGCGCCGACCTGACCGACGTCACCTGTTCCGGTGCCACCGCCGACGACTTCACCGGCTCCAAGCTCGGGACACCACCCCAGTACGACGCGCTGACGGCCGACACCGACCTCGTCACCGTGACGATCGGCGCCAACGACGCCGAACTGTTCCGGCTGCCCCGCGCCTGCGTCAACACCCTGCCCCCGCCGTTCGGCACCAGCTGCGCCGCCACGTCCATCCTCTGGGGAACCGACCGGTACGCGCGGGCCATCGACGCGTGGGCCCCCACCTTCGACGACACCCTGCGCACCATCCGAGCCGAAGCGCCCCACGCGAAGATCGTCGTCGTCGGCTACGGCGCCTACCTCCGTCCCGGCGGCTGCTTCCCCTCGCAGCCGTACTGGAGCCAGGACGCCGACTACATCCAGGCCCGGATCGGCCAGCTCAACGACGTCCTCAGCAGCACCGCGGCCCGGCACGGCGCGCATTACGTCGACACCGCCGCGATCAGCACCGGCCACGACGCGTGCGCCCCGGCGGCCGACCGGCACATCCAGAGCGCCCTTTCCCTGGCGGACGGCGCGCCGCTGCACCCCACGTCGGCCGGCTCCGCCGCCTTCGCGCGGGCCATCGCCTCAGCCGTGGCCGACGACTGAGGCCGCCGCGCCCCGGACCGGACGGGGGAGCGCACCGGCGACACCGCAACAAGAGTTGGTCTAGACCTTGACAGGTCCAGACCAATGAGTTTCAGTCAGAGCGAATCGACCACCCCATCGAAGGAGTGATCACATGCCCGGACGAAGAATCTCGGCGTTCCTCGCGGCGCTGGCGGTCGCCGTGGGAGCCGCCGTCCTGGGGCCCCTGTCAGCCACCGCGTCGGCCGCGGCCTGCGCGACGGCCTGGAGCTCGTCGGCCGTCTACACCGGCGGGACGGCAGCCTCGTACGGCGGGCGCAACTGGCAGGCCAAGTGGTGGACGCAGGGCGAGACGCCCTCGACCGCGGGGTCCGGAGTCTGGGCCGACCAGGGTTCGTGCACCGGCGGCACCGGCGGTGGAGGCGACGGCGGAACGACCGGCTGCGACCACCCCGCCTGGACCGCCGGCCGCACGTACACCGCCGGTGACATCGTGAAGTACACCAACGGCAACTACTACAAGGCGTCCCACGACAACCCGGGATACGACCCGGTGATCAGCACCTGGTACTGGGACCCCTACACCTGCGGCGGTGGCGGCGGCACGACGCCGCCGGACGGGTCGTTCGTCGTGAGCGAGGCGCAGTTCAACCAGATGTTCCCGAGCCGCAGCTCCTTCTACACCTACAGCGGCCTGACCGCCGCGCTCAGCGCCTACCCCGGCTTCGCCAACACCGGCGGCGACACCGTGAAGAAGCAGGAGGCCGCGGCCTTCCTCGCGAACGTCAGCCACGAGACCGGCGGCCTCTTCCACGTCGTCGAGCAGAACACCGCCAACTACTCGCACTACTGCGACACCAGCCGCCCCTACGGTTGCCCGGCCGGCCAGTCCGCCTACTACGGACGCGGTCCCATTCAGCTGAGCTGGAACTTCAACTACAAGGCGGCCGGCGACGCCCTGGGCATCGACCTGCTCAACAACCCCAGCCTCGTGCAGAACGACCCGGCGATCGCCTGGAAGACCGGTCTGTGGTACTGGAACACCCAGACCGGCCCCGGCACCATGACCGGCCACAACGCCATCGTCAACGGAGTCGGCTTCGGCGAGTCCATCCGCTCCATCAACGGCTCCCTGGAGTGCGGCGGTAGGAACCCCGCACAGGTCCAGAGCCGGATCGCCAAGTACCAGCAGTTCACGCAGATCCTCGGAGTCCCCACCGGCAACAACCTCAGCTGCTGATCACACCCCCCTTCGCCCCGGGCCGCGTCCGGCACCACGAACAAGCCGCGCGCGGCCCGCTCCTCGGCGCCGGACGGTGCGAGGAGGAAGCGGGCAAGGAGCAAGGCCCGCCGTACACGGGAGAGGGAGCAGCCCGACCACGACCGCTCCCTCCCCTCTCCGAGCGGTCAGATGTGGACCTGGCTGCCCGGCACTCCCACGCCGGTGGCGATCGTCCCCAGCGCCGACCAGCCGCCGCTGAGCGCCGCCCCACTGTTCAGCCACGCCTGGACGGAGCCGTCGGCCGCGACCGTCAGGTAGTCCGCGCGCCCGTCGCCGTTGGCCTCGGCGAACAGGACGGTCGTGCCGGGCGGTGCCAGGGCGGGTACGTACCCGCCGAGCGCCGTCCAGCTGCCGAGGCCCTTGTTGGCCCATGCCTTGACCGACCCGTCGGCCGCGACGGCCAGGTAGTCGGCCCGGCCGTCGGCATCGAGGTCCGCGAACCGGACCGTCGCGCCCGGTGCGCCCGTCCCGGTGGCGATCTGCCCGACGGCCCTCCAGCCGCCGTTCCCGTTGCCGCCCTGGTTGATCCAGGCCTTGACCGACCCGTCGGCGGCGACGGCCAGGTAGTCCGCGCGACCGTCCGCGTCGAGGTCGGCGAGCCGGACCTGGTCGCCGGGAGCGCCCGTGCCGGAGGCGTAGGTCCCCAGGGAGGTCCAGGTCGTACCGGTGCCGTTGTTGATCCAGGCACGAACCGAGCCGTCGGCGGCGACGGCGAGGTAGTCGGCCCGGCCGTCGGCGTCGAGGTCCGCGAAGCGCACCTGGTCCCCGGGTGCGCCCGTCGCCGCGATGATCTGGCCGAGCGACGTCCACTGCCCGGCCGTTCCGGTGCCGAGCCAGGCCCTCACGGATCCGTCCGAGGCCACCACCAGATAGTCGTCCTTGCGGTCCGCATTGACATCGGCGAACCGGACCTGCGAGGCCGGGACCCCGGCACCGGTGGCGTACGTCCCGAGGGACGTCCACCCGCCGCCACCTACACCGCCGCCGTCTCCTCCCTTGTTGAGCCAGGCCCGTACCGCGCCGTTCGCGTCGACCACGACGTAGTCGGCGCGGCGGTCGGCGTCGAGGTCCGCGAACCGCACCGAGGAGCCGGGCGCTCCCGCACCGGAGGCGATCTGTCCGGCCGCGGTCCAGCCGGCCGTTCCGGTGCCTCCCTTGTTCAGCCAGGCCCGTACCGCACCGTTCGCGTCGACGGCCAGGTAGTCCGCGTAGCCGTCGGCGTTGACGTCCGCCAGGCGCACCTGGTCGGCGGGGACACCGACACCGGAGGCGATCTGGCCCGCCTCGCTCCAGCCGGCGGTACCGGTGCCTCCCTTGTTCAGCCAGACGCGCAGCGCGCCGTTCGCGTCGACCACCACGTAGTCCGCGTACCGGTCCCCGTCGACGTCGGCGAACCGTACCTGTCCACCCGCCAGCGTCACTCCGGAGGCGATCTGTCCGGCCGCGGTCCAGCCCGCCGTTCCGGTGCCTCCCTTGTTCAGCCAGGCCCGCACCGCGCTGTTCGGGTCGACGACCAGATAGTCCGCGTAGCCGTCGGCGTTGATGTCGGCGAACCGCACCTGTCCGCCGGCGAGCGGCACCCCGGAGGCGACCTGTCCCGCGTCGGTCCAGCCCCCGCGGCCGTCGCCGCCCTTGTTCAGCCAGGCCCGTACCGCACCCCCGGCATCGACGGTCAGGTAGTCCGCCCGCCCGTCCGCGTTCAGGTCGACCTGGTAGTCGCCCAGGCCGGCGCGGGGCGGGGCCGGCCGCACCGTCACATGCGTGCTGATCCAGCCGCCGCGTGCGACACGCGCGATGCCCTCGGCGAAGACACCGGCCATCTTCACGTAACCGGCGTCGTTGGGATGCAGCCGGTCGCGCAGGTCACCGGTGGTGAGGGCACCCATGCTGACGTGGGCGACCTTGTACCCCTGCGCCTGCCGGGCCGCGACGATGCCCGGGATCTGCGCGTTGTACGCGTCGATCCTGGCCTGCACCACGGAGGAGGTCGACGGGACGAGGGAGGCGACGACGACCGTGGTCTGCGGTGATGCGGCGAGTATCTGGTCGATGAGAGCGGCCAGCCGTGCCGGGGCGGTGGACACCTGGTGGTCGCGGTCCATGTCGTTGGTGCCGATGTGCAGCAGCACCACGTTCGGCTTCGCCGCCTCCATCCACGCGTCGATGTTCGCGGCGATGCCGTCGATCAGCCAGCCGGAGTGGCCTTCGTGATCGGTGTCGGGCAGGACGCCGTGCTTCTGCGAGCCCACGAAGTCGAGCTGGTCCGCACGCGGGACCAACTGCGGCCACAGAGCCGCCCGGTAGCTGGAGCGGGTGCTGCTGCCGGCGCCCTCGGTGATGGAGTCGCCCAGCGGCATGACGGTCAGGTTCGGTACATGCCAGTTCTCGGTCTGGGTGTCCGGGGTGCCGCCGAAGCCGGGGGTGTCCCGGTGGTCCTCGTACTGGTTGAGCGCGTCGACCGCGCTCTTCGGGTCGCCCGCGGTGGTGGCGTCGACCGCCACGAAGTTCGGCTTCTTGCGGGCGGCCGGCGCACAGAAGCGCTGGGCACGGTTGAGGATCTTGGAGTTGTCGTTGCCGGGCGTCACGCCGATGGGAGCGTCCCGGAAGTGGTTCATCACGAAGAGCCGGCGGTACTTCGGCTCCTCGTACGAGAGCGGGTACCTGTCCCACCGGGTCCGGCACGTCCAGTCGGAGTTCCCGGTCGGCGCGCCCATCGACCAGTAGTTCTCGACGGTCCAGTCCTGCTGGAAGCCGATGCCCAGGCTCTTCTTGTCGTCCCGGTCGGACAGCAGGAGCAGTCGGTTGTTCTTGGCGACCAGTTCGGACAGCTTGGGCCAGCCCTTCTCCTTGACGTTCCAGACGGGCGACGACGGGTCGAAGACCAGACCGTTCAGCTGCCCGCCCGGACCGAGATCGTCGCCGACCTCGGCGATCATGTCAGCCTCCGAGGCGTAGTCCTCGAAGAAGACGGTGACGACCTCCCGCCTGTTCTCCTCGGCCTTGAGGAACTCCGCGATCGTGGTGAAGATCTCCGACAACGGCTGGGCCGTCGGAGGACACAGATCCGCGTTCTGGCCCAGCGGATGACACACCCGGACCCTGCCGTTGCGCTGGTAGATGTCCACCATCAGACCCCGGACCCCCTGCCTCAGCTGCGCGGAGATCGGCAACAGCTGGTTCTGGCTCGGGAACGGCTGGGGGAGCCCCATGTCGATGTTGTTGTTGAAGGCGTTGTGCGCGGTCAGGAACGTCATCTGGTCGAACGTCGGATCCGCGGGCATCGCCCGGCGAGAGGCCTCCACCGGGGAGACGTACCAGAGCTGCCCTTCGCCCTCGTTCCGGGCCGTGGCGAACGTGACGTCGCTGCTGACGGAACGGTCCCGGGGCGTCTGAAGGAACTCCTGGTAGCCGGAAGGACGGATCCGGTACCGCTCTCCCTTGACCTTCTCGAACACCCAGTCCGTGCCCGACCCGGCACAGTCCCGGAAGGCGAGTCGCGCCTCGCCCTCGCTGTTGGAGTCCCGGCCCATACAACGGTCGCCGCTGGTACGGCTCTTCACCTTGTACGTGCCGTCTCCGGTGGGAGACTCCTGGAGGTACCACCACTGGTCCGACTCGTCGCCCTTGGGCGGTGCGACACGGAACAGGAGTTCCGAACCGGATATCTGCCGGCCGCCACCGCCCTGGCCCAGGTTGTCGTCGCCGACGCTCTGGAGCACCACGGTCGTGTTCGTCGGCGGCCCGTCCGCGGGGAGCGCGGCGACCGCGGGTGCGGGAGCGACGGAGGCCGCCACACCACTGACGAGAAGCGCCCCGGCCAGGGACAGGGCCGTGGCCCGGACGGCCGCACGCAGGCGGTGACGGCGAGGGCGTCTTGTGCCGGCGAGTGCCGTCACGGGGCCGGCGGGAGGTGAGGCATGTGCCCCGCCCCAGGCGTGCCGGAAGCGTCGCATGTCGGGGTCCTTCTTCTGGGAGGCGAATCCCGCGCCGTCGAGCGCGAGCGGCGCCCAGTCTCATGACCTCCGCTGACGTTCCACTCATGCCCTGCTAACGACGGGCGACAGACGAGCCTCTTCGGATCGGACCGCGGGAGACCTCCCTGGTGAAGCGTCATGAGACCTCGCACTGACGACAGTTGTGCGGACGAGCCGCGACCGATCGAGGTTGCGGGTGCGCGGTCTCGCCCGCGTCCTACCAGAGGGTGCCCGGTCCCGCGATCACCCAGCCGGCCTCGACAGGCTTGACCCAGAAGCTCAAGGCCACCTCGATGATCCGCGCGCGGTAGATGATCTCCACAGAGCAATGGCTCCCGGTCTCGCCCCAGTGGAAATCTGCGAGATCGAGGTCACCGAGCCAGGAAAGATCCTGCTCCCAGCCGTCGGCAGCCGGGTCTGTGCCCGCTTCCTCACCGGCGGCGCCCGCTTCGACGGACCCCGTCCACAGCGACTTGAGCACATGCCGGACGGCGCTGTGATCGACGAGCTGTTCGGCCTCGGAGATCCTGCCGGCCCGCAGCAGGCCGAAATAGCAGCGAACGACCGCTTCGACGTTCGCCTCGGCGGGGTGCTCCGTCCAGATCCTCACCGCGGGATCATACGAGTCCGGAAGGGGCCGGAGCTCCCTGGCCGTACCAGGCCAGGTCCGGCGCTCGGGTTCCGGCGCAGCTTTCGTGCAGCGCCGATGAAGGCTGCGAGCCGGGAGGCGGCTGCCTGCCTCGCGTGTCAGGACTGGATTCGACCCGGCCTCGCGAGGTCGGGGTGCTGATCCACGAACCGAGGAGCCGGTCCAGGTCGTCACGCCGGCAGGACTCGGCTACGCAGGAGGACGATGTCGGCGCGGCCGAATGCCGGGCCTGCCGGGTCCCGGCGCTCTCCCCGCCAGTTCCGGGTCACGGACCGCCGTGCGACCATCACGGGGAGAGGGCGCGGTCGCCCGCCGGAGGGGGAACAGAATGAGCGTGGAAGGTCCGGAGAGCTGGTCCGGCTGGGCGGGTCGTACCGTGGAGGTTCCCGCCGACCGTGCGGGCGGACCGACTCTGCTGGAGGTGCGGGGCGGCCTCACGTCACGCTTCCGCTTCTACCCGGCGACCGGTGGCCGTTCCACGGGCGACACTCTGGTGACCACCGTCCGCGGACGGCGGATGCGTGTCGTTCTTCCCGCCGATTCATCGGGCTTCACCGTGGAACGGATCGCGGTGAGTGACGGAGCGAGCGGATTCCAGCGCTGGCACGCGCGGATCGTCGGCGCCGAGGCACTGCCCGCGCTCACCTCGAAGGAGCGCGAGGGGAAGTTCACTGAAACGTTCGGCTACTTCCAGCCCAAGCGCTACTACGAGGACACACGCGTCCTTCGTTACGAGTTCGAGAGCCAGGGCAGCGTGACCTACCACCTCGCGACCGGCAGCCGACCGGTGGAGATCCCCTCCTATCCGCCCCGGCCCAAGGGAACACTGCCGCTACCTCACCACGGGTACGTCACCCTCTCCAGTCCGGACAAATGGAGAGTCTCCCTGGTCTGAACCGGAACACCTTGTCACCAGGCGCACCGCGACGACGCGCGGTGCACCTTTCCTCGTGGTCTCGCGGGAATGCGCCGCGCGACGTCTGGGCGTCCGGGCCTCGGCGAGGCAGGCCCGTAGGTGGCGGCGAGTTGCTCGTCGGTCTGCGCCGCCGTGGCACTCCCACCGGGACCTCGCCCCCTCGGGCGCCCGTGCGCCTGCGGGCGTGCGGCGTGCGGGAGGCCTGCGGCTCGGACGGCGCTTCGGGGAGCGCGAACACCCTGAAGCGCAAGGTCCCGGAACCGGTCACGGCACCAGGACGAGACTGCGAGGCTCGGCCGGAAGGGATCGCACGAATCCGGCATGCGATGCAGGTGGGGGGCGGTCATATGATCGCGCCATGCATCGTGATCTGATCGACGGAGTGCCGGTCCTGTGGGCGGAGGCCCCGGGTCCGCTGGAAGCCGCACTCGTCTTCGGCTGTGGCGTCAGTGACGAGACGTTCCGCACCCTGGGCGTCACCCACCTCGTCGAGCATCTCGCGATGAGCACGCTGCCGCGGCTGCACTACGACCACAACGCCTCCGTGACGCTGTCGCTCACCGAGTTCACTGTCTCCGGCAGGCCTGAGCAGGTGGCCGATTTCCTGGGCCGGGTGTGCGAGGCGCTCTCCTCGCTGCCGCTCGACCGGATCGAGCGCGAAGCCGGCGTACTGGCCGCCGAGGGCAGCGGTGCCACCGACCCGACCAGCGCGGAGCTGCTGTCCTTCCGTTACGGCACGCAGGGCGCCGGACTCGCCTCCTGGGACGGTCCCGGGCCCGACCGCATCCCGGTCGAGGCCGTCCGCGACACGGCCACCCGCTACTTCCACTCCGGCAACGCCGTCCTGGTGCTGACCGGGCCGCCGCCCGCCGGGCTGAGGCTGCCGCTGCCGGCCGGCGAACGGCCGGACCGCGGCACGGCGCAGCCGGTGTTGCAGCCCGGCCCGCTGTGGTTCCAGGCCGAGGTTCCGGGACCCGGGCTGGCCCTGCGCGGCGACCTGGACGATCCGGCGCTGATCCTGGCGCACGCCGTACTGCTGGAACGGCTGAGGAAGCTCGTACGGCACCAGGAGGGGCTGACGTACGAGATCGACGGCTCCCGACGGTATGCCGGGCCGGGCGAGGACGACTTCTTCGTCCGCCTGGACGCGCGGGAGGGCCAGGAGCGGCGGGTGGCCGAGTTGTTGTGGCAGGAGTCGCTCCGGCTGGCCGACGAGGGCGTCACCGAGGCGGAGCTCGCGGAGGAACTGGCCGCACTGCGCGAGGTCTGGCTCGATCCGCGGGCCACGTCCGCCGAACTCGGCGAGGCGGCGGCGTCCTCGCTGTTCGGCGTGGAATACCAGGACGCGCAGGCACGGCTGAACGCGCTCGCCAAGACCACGCCGGAACAGGCCCGGCAGGCGTTCGCCGCCGCGCTCGGCACCGCGCTGCTCGTCGTGCCGGGCGAGACGGAGGTCGAGCTGCGGCAGCCCGATGGCACGGCCTTGCCGTCCGGCAGCTGCCGGAGCGAGCGCGAGTGGCCGTCCCAGGGGCTGGTGTGCAAGCCGTCGCTGTCCGACAGGCTCCTCTCGTCCGCGGCCCGCAGGGCCCGCCTGGCCGTCACAGCCGAGGGCGTGTGGATCCGCGACGGTGACGGCGAAGTGATCCACGTGCCGTTCGACGAGGTGGTCGGGGTGGAGACGGACGGCCCCGGACGCGTCGTCTTCGGCCGGCGGAACTGCGTCGTACCGATGGTGCCCGACCTGTTCGCGAACCTCGGACCGGCCGTCGCCGCCCTCGACGCCGCCGTGCCCGAGGCGCTGCGCTACCCGGTGTCCGGCCTGCGCGTCACGAACTGACCGCGCCGCCGTAGAACTTGGCCTGCCAGTGGCCATCAGACCGAGCCCTTGCAGCGAATCCGGCCGGAGCGGCCGCAGGGAGCGCCACCAGTGCCGGCCGGTTCTCGGAGGGCTCTATGACGCCGACTCGCTCGTCGACCCTCCCGGACGTGGTGCTGCGGCTCGCGCCGCGCAGCTGAGGGCATGAACCTCGCTCCGGGGCCGGCGCAGGTGGTAGGCGCGCGTGACGACCGCGGCAGCGGCCCCCGGGCGAGGATCGGCACGTAGCAGGCCCAGAGTGCCCACGCGCCCGGGCCGCCGCACCGGGCCGCGCTTTCACCCCCCCCCGTAAGGACAGCGCCTTCGCCTACCGCACCGCGTCGGCACCCCGCTGGACGGAGGAGGCCATCGGCTGGAGCTGTGACGTGCTCGGCCAGGCCCAGGAGTACTTCGGGGACAGCACATCCTCGGCCCGGCTGATCCGCAACTTCTTCTTCCGGCACATCCCGGCCCACTTCGACCCCGACCGGGACGGCGCCGGCGCGGCGGGTGCCAGAGGCCGGACCGTGGACGGGTGACGCCTCCGGCGGGTGGGCGCCGGAGGCTGGAGCCCCGCCGTCCTCTCCTCCCCGCCCCTTTTGAAGAACCCGCTTCCCGGACTCCCTGGGGTGGGGCTGCGCCGCGCTGCCCGAGCACCGGCGGATCTCCGAGGCCGCCTACGTGGCCGGCGCGCCGCTGCGGGCAGCCTCGCGCTGTCGGGCGGTCAGCCGTGAACCGGACTCGCGGCGGGCGGCGCGGCGCAGGAGCGGTACCGCGAGGAGGAATCCGAGGAGCGCCCAGGCGGTGAGGACCAGGGCGACGGTGGGGAGTTCCCAGGAGCCGGCTGCCTCGGCGGCCCGCGCCGCGTCGGGGAGCAGGGCCGAACGCAGTCCCTGTGCCATCCACTTGAGCGGGAAGACGGCGGCGATCTGCTGGACCGGCACGGGCAGGGAGGTGATCGGGAACACCGTCCCCGAGATGATCAGGAGCCCCATCGTCGGCAGCATGATCAGTGCCAGGGCCTCGCGGGGGTTGGGCAGGACGGCGCCGACGGCCGCGCCGAGAGGCACGACGGCTAGCAGCCCGAGGGCGGTGACCCACAGCAGCGTCAGCCAGTCCGCCGGCCCCTGCGGCACCGGCCCGTCCGCCAGCAGCGCCCCGGCGGCCAGGAGCAGGGCGAGGGTGCCGACCGCCAGGACGACCACCAGCAGGCTCTTGGCGACGAGGTAGGCCGTGATGCCGCCGGGCGTGGCACGCAGCCGGAGCAGGGTGCCCTCCTCCCGCTCGGTCACGAGGATCTGCGGGAGGTTGATCAGTCCCACCTGGAACAGCAGGTAGGCGGCGAATCCCGCCAGCACCAGATGGGTCATCGGCGTCCCGGTCCCCGGCACGTCGTCCCCGAGATAGGAGGCGACGAGCAACGCGACCGCCACGTTGGTCAGGTGGCCGGACATCTCCTTGCCGTTGCGCAGGAGGTGTCGGAGTTCGATCCCGCCGCGCTGGAGTCCGGCACGCCAGCTGTTCGTCCCGTTCGTCACAGGTGCCCCCCTCGTGCGGCCGGTGTCTTCCCGCCCGGTTGCGCGTCCGCGCTGTTCTCCGTGCCGATGGTCCGGGTCCCGTCGGCCTGTCGGTGCACCATGTGCAGGTAGGTGTCCTCCAGCGTCGGGCGGCGGACCTCCAGATCGGCGATCGGGCCGTCCGCCCGCCGGTGGAGTTCCCAGACCAGCCGTGAGGGGTCGTCCGTGCGTTCGCGGCGGGGCGTCCCGTCGTCGGACGTCCAGCGGACCTCGGCCTGGGCGGCGGCTCGCCGAGCCAGCTCCGCCGGTGTTCCGCAGGCCCGGATCCGGCCCCCGACCAGCACGGCGATCCGGTCGGCGAGCCGCTCGGCCTCCGCCAGGTCGTGGGTGGTGAGCAGGACGGTGACGCCCTCGTCGCGGGCCAGTCGTTCGACCAGGACGTGGAAGTCGTGCCGGGCCTGGGGGTCGAAGCCGGTGGTGGGTTCGTCCAGGAAGAGGAGTTCGGGGCGGCCGACGATGCCGAGCGCGACGTCGAGGCGCCGGCGCTGGCCGCCGGACAGCCTGTCCACCTGGCGGCCTGCCTGCTGGGTGAGGCCGACCAGGGAGAGCAGTTCGACGGGGTCGCGCGGGTCGGGGTAGTAGGTCGCGAAGTGGGTCAGCAGTTCGGCGACCCGCCAGCGGCGGTGGTCGCGCCAGGACTGCAGCACCAGGCCGATCCGGGCTCGCCACGCCTCCCCGCCCCGTCCGGGGTCCGTCCCGAGGACGCTCACCTCCCCGCCGGAGCGCCTCCGGAATCCCTCCAGGATCTCGACGGTGGTGGTCTTTCCGGCGCCGTTGGGGCCGAGCAGGGCGAAGACCTCGCCGCGACGGACGTCCAGGTCCACGCCGCGCAGGACGTCGACCTCGCCGTACGCCATGGTCAGACCGCGTGCCAGGACGACGGGGGCGGTGTCGGTGCGGCCGGCGCCCGTCATCGGCCCGGCTCCGCGTGGGACGGCTGCCGTGCCGCCCCGGTGACGGGTGCGGCGCTGTCCACGATGGCCCGCAGCGCCGCCACATGGCCTTCGAAAGCGGCGCGCCCGCGATCCGTCAGCCGCACCTTCGTCCGGCGGTTGCGGCCGCCGCCCTCCTTGTGGATCTCCAGATACCCCGCTCCCTCAAGGGTGTGGAGCTGTTTGGAGAGTGCCGAGTCGCTCAGCGAGAGGCTGTCGCGGACGAACGGGAAGTCCGCCCACTCGGTGACGGCGAGCAGCGCGACCACCGACAGGCGGGTGGCGGGGTGGATCAGCTCGTCGAAGCCGGCGGGAGTGCTCATCGGCCGCCCTCCTCGCCGGCCGAGGATCCGCCGCCGCTCCGCACGGAGTCGGCCGTCCAGCGGTCGGCCGCCGTCATGAAGGCCAGGTACACGGCCACTCCGGCCGTGGCCTGCACGAGGCCGGAGTACACCGGTGCGAGCGACGCGGTGAGACGGTCCGCCAGCACGATCGTGCCGGCGACGAGGACCGCCATGGCGCCGAACGCGGCCCACATGCGCCCGGGGAAGCGCGTGTGGTGGAGTTGCATACGGCTCCTGCGGCTGTGCACCGCGATCACCCCGCCCAGCAGGCCGACGTAAACCGCCACGAACAGGCCGACGCCCCACCGGGGCAGATCCATGCCGACACCGGCGAGGAACACCCACATGAGGCCGGCCGTGGCGTACGTCGTACCGCGCCTGCCGACCGCGGAGCGTTCGAACTCGTCGTACACCCGCTCCTGCGGCACCCGGATGCGCTGGAGGTCCTTCCACGCCTGCTCGGCGTCCACTGACGCGTTCACGATCCCGCCCTTCCGTCCCCGATGACTTTCCTGCAAGGAAAGTAACCCCGACTTTCCCGGCAGGCAAGTCGTCGATGGCGGGTCGGGGTACGGCGGTGCGGGCATGGTCGGCCGGCGGGCGCGGCCCTCCGCGACCCTTCGGGTCCGGCCCTCCGTGTGACCGCGCCGGGGTTTCGGTGGCCGCGGATCGGCGCGGGCCGCACCTCACGGGGTAGGAGAGGGGGATGGACAACTCCCTCTGGCTCACCGTGGCGGTCGTGCTCGCGGTGGCCGCGGCGGGCACCGCGGCCGTTCTGCTCGTGCGCGTGTTCCGCGCCCGCAAGATCCTCCTGGATGCCGGTGTCCCGCTGAGGTCCAAGGCGCTGTTCTGGGCGGCCGTGGTCTACACGATCTCTCCGCTCGACCTCGTTCCCGACCCGGTCTACCTGGACGACATCGGCGTCCTCCTGGTTGCCCTGCGGGCCCTGCACACGGCCGCCGCGAGGAGCGGTGCGCTGCCGAACGCCCCGACGGAGACGGACCTTCTCGGCAAGCGGCGTCGCTGACGGCCTGCCGGAGGGGCGCCAGTCCTCCTGGGGCGGGGATGTCGGCCCGTTCTCCCGGCCGCCGGCGTGTTTCGCGGCGCCGGATTCCCGTCGCGGCGCCGGATTCCAGGTGGGTGACGGGTGACGGGTTGCGGGAGGCATCCCGGGTCATCGAGGCGCTGCGGGCCTGGTCGGCATCCCCGCCCTCACCGCCGTCGAAGGGGCTGGCGCGGTCGCCGTCTCACGGCCAGGTGCCGGCAGCTCGCGCCGGTCGGGGCTCTCGTCCCGGTGGAGAGATCGATCTCGCACGGTAATGTGCACCTTATGTCCGAAATATTCGATCCTTCGGATGTGGCCGGCCGCAGCGGCGCAGGGCCCTCCCCCCTCGCCGGGACGCACATCCTCCTCGGCGAACGGGACGCGGAGACCGCCGCGCGCTCCACCCGGGCCCTGCGCGAGCACGGCGCGTCCTCGGTGCTCGCCGTCGACTCGCCGGAGGCGTTCCTGCACGCCGGCGCCGCCCCGCCCGACCCCGTACGGTTCTGGGACGCGGCCGTGTGGCACACCGGGTTCGGCGGGGACGACGGCTCGCTGGGCCGGTTCCTGGAGAAATGGCGGGCACAGCACCCGGGGATCCCCGTGGTCGTGACCGACGACGCGCCCAGCGCCCGGCTGGCGGTCGCCGCGCTGCGCGGCCGGGCCGCCGACCTGGTCGAGCGCTCCGACCCGGAGGGGCTGGCGGCGGCCGTCGCCCGGGCCGTCGCGGAACGGGCGGACCCGCTCGGCGTCGAGGGAGCCGGACAGGGGTCGCTGCGCATGCTGGTGGTCGGCGCCCACCCCGACGACGTCGAGATCGGCATGGGCGGCACCATCCACCGCCGCGCGCACAGCGGCTGGGACGTCACCGTCCTCACCATGTCCGGCGGAGGGAACGGCGGCGACCCCGTGCGGCGCCGGAAGGAAGCGCACCGCGCCGCCGAGGTGCTGGGCGCCCGCCTCGTCATGGAGGACCTTCCCGACGGTTCCATGGCGGACGACCGGATCACCGTGGAGGCCGTCGAACGGGCGGTCGCCGAGGCCTCGCCGGACGTCGTCGTCGTCCACTCCGAGAGCGACACCCACCAGGACCACCGGGCCGTGCACCGCGCCACGCTCGTGGCCTGCCGCAAGGTGGCGCGGCTCGCCTGCTACCAGTCCCCCTCCGCCACCGCGGCCTACCGGCCGAACCGCTTCATCGAACTCAGCGAGGTCGACGTGCAGGCCAAGCTCGCCGCGATCGCCGCGCACCACTCGCAGGCCGCGAACCGCTGGTACCTCGACGAGGACCTGCTGCGCTCCACCGCCCGCTACTGGGGCCGCTTCTCCCAGACCCGCTACGCCGAACCCCTGGAGCTCGTCCATGAGCGCAACCCCCTCCTCCTCTGAGCCCGACCTCTCACTGCCCCTCGGCAGACCGCCCCGGGTCCTGGTCACCGGCGCGGGCGGGCCCTCCGGAGTGTGCTTCCTGCGCGCCCTGGACGGCGCGGCCGAGCGGTACGCGGCGGACCTCGACCCCAACGGCGCCGGTCTCTATCTCGTCCCCCGCGCCTACCGGATGCTGGTGCCGCCGGGCGCGGCCCCCGGCTACGCCGAGGCGCTGCTGCGGCTGTGCGCGCGGCACGAGATCGACGTCCTGGTGCCGACCGTCGACGCCGAACTGGTGGCGCTCGCCCGTGCGGCCGACGCCTTCGCCGCCGCGGGCGTCCGACTGCTGGTCTCCTCCGCCGAGGCGCTGGAGACCTGCCTGGACAAGTGGCGGCTCGCCGAGGCCTGCCAGGGCGCGGTGCGGCTGCCGGACACCCGGCTCGTCGGATCCCCGGGCACGGCGGAGGTCGGCGGCGGCTTCCCGGCGATCGCCAAGCCGCGTACCGGCTCCGGCTCCCGGGGCATCGTCCTCGTCCGCTCCGCCGAGGAGCTGGCCGGACTGCCCGCGGACGGCTCCTACCTGCTCCAGGAGTTCCTGCCGGGCACCGAGTACTCGGTCGACGTGCTCACGGACGCCGCCGGGCGGGTCGTGGCCGCCGTACCCCGGGCACGGGACAAGACGGACTCGGGCATCGTCGTGGCCGGCCGCGTCCTCGACCTGCCGGAACTGTCCGGGATCGCCGAGGACACCGTCCGCACCCTCGGGCTGCGCGGCGTCCTCAACGTCCAGGTCCGCGAGGACCGGGCCGGAAAGGCCGCCCTCCTGGAGGTCAACCCCCGCCCGCCGGGCGGCATGTCGCTCACGGTGGCAGCCGGGGTGGACATGCCGAGGTGGGCGGTCGCCTCGCTCCTCGGCACGGAGCTGCCGGACCGGATCGCACACCGCGAGACCGCGGTCGTACGCCACTGGCAGGACGTCGTCCTCGCGCCGCGCGAGCTCGGCGACATGGGCGACGCCACCGAGGCCGCCCCGCCGGACGCCGCGGGGACCCGGGAGGCCGCGGCGTGACCGGCGAGGCGGCGCGGGACCGGCCGCTCCCGGGCCGCGACCCGCTCCGTACCGACCTGCACACCCACACCGACTTCTCCTCCGACGGGCACGACTCCCTCGGTGCCGTCGTCGCGGCGGCGGCGGACACCGGACTCCGTACGCTCGTGCTCACCGACCACGTGCGCGTGGACACCACCTACCTGCCGGGCTACGCCGACGCCGTCCGTACGGCCCGCGCCGACACGCCGCTCGACCTCGTCTGCGGGGTGGAGGCGAAGATCCTGGACACCGAGGGCCGGATCGACCTCCCGGCGGACCTCCCGGGCATCGAGCACGTCGCCCTGGCCGACCACCGGTTCCCGCTGCCCGACGGGCCCGCCCACCCCGATACCGTACGGGCCCTCCTCGACGAGGAACGGCTCGCGCCGGACGAGGCGCTGAGGCTCCTCGTGCTCGCCACGGCGCGGGCGGTGGAACGGGTCCCCGAGGGCCTCACCACCCATGTGGCGCACCTGTTCAGCGTGCTGCCCAAGGCCGGGCTCGACGAGGAGGGCGTCGACGCGGCGCTGCTGGAGCCGCTGGCGCGGGCCTGCCGGGAACGGGACGCGGCGGTCGAGCTGAACGAGAAGTGGCGCTGCCCCTCCGTGCGCACGGCCCGGCTGCTGCACCGCGCCGGGGTCCGGCTCGGGGCCGGCAGCGACGCCCACCGGGCACAGGACGTGGGCCGCTTCCCATGGGTCACGGAGGCGCTGGCCGACGCGACGACGGAGGAACGGTGCACGTCCTGAACCAGATCCTGCACGTCGTGGCGACCGTCGTCGTCCTCCTCGGGGCGGTGCCACTGGTCGCCGCCGTCCTCCAGTTCCTGCTGGTCGGCCTCCAGCGCTTCCGGCACCTGTACGAGGACCGGCCGCCGTACCTGCCCCGCACCGCCGTCCTGATCCCGGCCTGGAACGAGGCACCGGTGCTCACCTCGTCCGTCGAGGGCCTGCTCGCCATGCGCTACCCGCCGGACCGCATCCGGGTCGTGGTCGTCGACGACGCCAGCACCGACGCGACACCGGAGGTGATGCGGGAGCTGATGGCCCGCCACCCCGGGCAGGTGGTGCACCTGCGCCGCGAGGACGGCGGCCAGGGCAAGGCCCACACCCTCAACCACGGCCTCACGCACGTCCTCGGCGACGACTGGGCCGAGGCCGTGCTGGTGATGGACGCCGACGTCGTCTTCGACCGCGACGCCCTGCTGCGGATGACCCGTCACCTCGCCGACCCCGGGGTCGGCGCCGTCACCGCGTACATCAAGGAGGGCAGCGGGAAGCAGGGCAACTACCTGACCCGCTACATCGCCTTCGAGTACATCACCGCCCAGGCCGCCGCCCGGCGCGCGCAGAACGTCCTCGGCGTCGTCGCCTGTCTGGCGGGCGGGGCACAGCTGCACACCCGGGCGAGCCTGGAGGCGATCGGCGGCCGGATCGACACCTCGACGCTGGCCGAGGACACCGTCACCACCTTCGAGACGCAGCTGACCGGCCGCCGGGTCGTCTTCGACGGGTACGCCACCGTGCTCGCCGAGGAGCCGGGCGACCTGGCCGGGCTGTGGAAGCAGCGGCTGCGCTGGGCGCGCGGCAACCTCCAGGTGACCCGCCGCTACCGCCACCTGTGGTTCCGCCCCTGGAAGCGACGGGAGGGAGACCGGCTCGGCTCGGTCCTCTTCGGCCTGATCTGGTACTCGCTGCTCGCGACGCCGGTGCTGCTGACGGCCTGTTCGGCATCCTTGCTCTACCTGTACTTCACCGACTCGGACCGCTCGTGGGAGCTCTTCCGCTGGCTGTGGGTCATCAACCTCATGTGCTACCTCCTGATCATCCTGATGGCGGCGGCCGTCGACGGAAGCACCTTCCGGCGCTGCTGGCGCGAGGCGCTGATCTACCCCGGGATCGTCTCCACCCTGATCCTCGTGTTCACCGCCCTCCCCGGCCACTTCCTGCCGCTCCTCGAACGGCAGGGGTGGCTCGCCGAGGACGGCTCGCCACACCTGCTGATGATCGTGGTCTACGCCTGGCTGGGGCTGTCCCTCCCGCTCGCCTGGCTCGCCAAGCTCCTCACCGGCACCCGGCTCCGCTTCCTCGCCCCCGTGCTGCTGCACCTGGTCGGGTACGGCTCGCTGCTCGGCGCCTGCCTGGTCGCGGCCTGGGTCCAGGAGCGCAGGAAGACGGAGCTGAAGTGGGACAAGACCGAGAAGACCGGGAAGGTGGCGGCGGGACGATGACGCACAGGGACCCTGCCCCGCCGGCCGGTTCCGGTTCCGGTTCCGGTTCCGGTCCCGGTTCTAGTTCCGGTCCCGGTTCTAGTTCCGGTCCCGGTCCCGGTTCCGGTTCCGGTTCCGACGGGGAGCTGCGACGGCACGTCGAGGAGCTGACCGGCGACGACCGGCGCCGCGACCGGCGCCTCTTCTGGACCGAACTGCTGGTGGTCCTGGTCGTGGCCGCCGCCCTCGCGGCCCGCGAGCTCTGGCTGACCTGACCCCTCAGTCCAGGAGGAACGGGTCGGCCCCCAGGGCGGCGAGTGCGAACCACGCCGTCGTACCGGTGTGGAGACTGGCGTACAGGGTGTCGCCCTCACCGGTGCGCAGCCCGTCCGAGGAGGCGGCGACGATGCCGTACCCGTCGGCGTTGGGGGCGTGGGCCTGAGCCGCGCGCAGGGTGGCGAGGAACGCGCCGGCCCGCTCCGTGTCGTCGTGGCCGGCCCGGCGGCGGAGGGCCGCGGCCATGTGGGCGGTGCCCTCGAACCACACCTTGGAGGTGTCGGCGTCGCTGACCGACACCCCGCTGAACCCGCCGTCCTCCGCGGCCAGACGGGTGAGGGCCCAGTCCAGGGACCCGGCGTGCCGGGGGTCGCCGGTCGCCAGGAAGGACCAGCTCTGCGGGTCCTCCGGGATCGGCGAGCGGTTGACGGTGGAGCCGTCGGTGCCGGTGCCGGTCCAGAAGGCGCCACCGTCGGCGTCCCACAGGGCGTCGAGGAACCCGGTCGCCACCGCCGAGCGGTCGGCCCACACCCGGTCACCGGTGACGTCCGCGAGACCGCGGAAGAAGGCGGCGACGTCGATGTTGTGCTCGGTGGACTTCCAGCTGAGCGGGGCCCCGGAGGCGGGGATGCCGCCGGTGTACCCCGGGGTACCGGTCGTCGAGGCCGCGTGGTCCTGGATCCACTCGGCGTGCCGCAGCGCGCCGGCCCGGTAGGCGGTGCCGTTCGTCACCCGGTGGACGTGCAGGAGGGCCAGGCCGGTCCACGCCTGGGCGCCCGTGAAGGAGTCGGCGGCGGAGACGGTCGGCAGCCCGTCCGCCGCGGTGACCTTCCCCGAGGCGTACGACTGGCGGATCCGGCCGTCGCCGGCGGCATCGCCCTCCTGGAGGGCGAGCAGGGTCCCCGCGAGGGCGCCGGCCCGTTCCAGGTCGGCGTCCGTCCCGCGCGCGCAGTAGGCGATCACGGTGAGCGCCACGTCGTAGGTGAAGGCCACGGTGGAGTGGTGGGTCTCCATCCAGCCCCCGGTGTAACTGCGCGGCAGCCCCTGCCGGATGCCGCCCGCGGCCTCGTCGACCCGGCGGTCCAGGAAGGTGTACGCGCGTGCCGACGCCTCCTTCTCATCCACGCCGCCACCCTCCGTCCCCGACGGACTCGACGGCCCCGCCGCACCCGACGAGCAGCCACCGAGCACCACCGCCGCCGCCGCGCCACCCATGACCGCCGCCGTGAACACGCGGCGGCTCACCGCTCCGCGCCGATTCTTCGCAAGGTACATGGATCACCACATAAGCCATTCTGTTCGTTCCTGGGCACGGACACGCGGGACATGCGGCAGGTGTCGATCGCGGGGGGCCCGGAGGAAGCCGGCAGCCGGGCGGGCGGCGCCGGGTATGCCCACGCGCATGAGTCAGCGCGCGCCGGCACCGATACCGCCGACGAGAGCGCCGACGCGGAGACCGTACGGGCGCTGCCGCCCGGGCCACTGCGAAGCCGCTCCGAAACGCGAGCGGGTGATCCTCCACGACCCGGCGAGCCCGCGGCGTCTCCCTCGCCTACGCCGAGAGCACCCCCGACGCATTCCGTCCGATCGGCTCGTCGGCTTGCGGGACCGCGCCTCGAACACGAATGGCTCGACTGCCCGTGCCGCAGCGGGCGGCCGGGCCGGGTGGGCGGAGCGTCAGGCCGGGGGCCGGTGTGCACCCGGTGAGGACGTGGGGTGGGCGACAACCTGGCGAGGGCCCTGCGATTCTGTGTGCTGACAGATCGTCGGACTTTGAAGGGCATCACCGCTCATGCGCATGAACCGTCTCACCACCACCGTCCTGGCCACCGCGCTCGGCTGCGCCGGTTTCCTGGCCGCCGGTCCTTCGGCCGGGGCCGCCGCCGCGTCCGGCTGCCAGTACAAAGTCGTGTGGCCGACCGCCGGTGTGTACGAGAACCCGAACCCGAACAGCGTGGTCGTCAAGGTCAAGCACGCCGGGGACATAGTGGGCGCGTCGACCTGCGAGGGCGCCGCCTACAACGAGTACGGCTACGTCCTGGTCACCACCGACGCGGCCGCCGACCGCCGGGGCTGGATGCGGGTCGAGGCCGTCGTCCAGGTCTGACATATCCGCGTGGCACCGGGTCCGGGTACCGCCACCGTGCTGCAGCCCCGGCCCGGTCGCCCGACGTGGTGGCATCGTCAGCCGGTTCCGTCGTCGGCGGTGACGGGGACGGTGGAGAGTGGCGCCCGGTCGTGGTGGCGCCTGGCACCCTGCGAGCCGCACCTCCACGGCGTTCCCCGACAGGTTCAGCCGCGCGATGCCGGTGAACACCGTCCCTGTAGAGCTGGTCCAGTCGGGGTGGGAGTCCTCGAAGCCCCGGATGGTCACCGGTGAGGCGCGTGGCTCGTCACGGATCCTTGTGCAGGAGCACCGTGGCCGACCAGAACACGGACCCTGGGTATCCCAGGGCGGCTGTGATGGTGACCTTTTTGCCGTTGTCGGTGGCTCCGACGCACAGGTCACGCCGGTCGAGCAGCCAGCCGTTGGTGCGGCAGCTTTTCTCCTGGAGGCCCAGCAGGCGGATGATCTCCGGGCGGGACAGGCCGTCCTCGCTGATGACCGTCGCGACGCGCCAGCAGCCGCCGGAACCGCAGCGGACGTCTTCGTCGACCAGGCTGAGGCCCGGCGGCAATGAGGGCAGGGCCTTGGACGGTGGGGCCTCCGAGCCATCGATGCTGATCAACAGCGCGTTCAGGAGGCCGGCCGCGAGTGTGAGGGCGAACTGAACCCCCAGGAAGATCACCGCTCCCTTGCGGCGGGGGACCCGTCGCTGCGGAGGAGAGTTCTCGTGGCGTGCTTCCAGTCCCGCCCCGCAGGCGATGAGCAGGGGCGCGAGGGCGGTGAACACGAGATGGGCGTCGGGTCCGGGGGCGTCGAGCCGGCCCTGCTGGACCCCGATCAGCAGACCGGCTCCGGCGAGCAGCAGGCCACCGACCGCGAATCCGACGGCACGGGTCCGGGCGATCGTCCCCCAGACGACGGCAGGCGCGAGAGCGAAAAGTATCCCCAGGACGGTCAGCATGTACGGGGGGACGTGCGCCCCTGAGCGCCCGGTTCCACACGGCCGGAGCGTCTCGCCACGGGGCTCCGTCACATCGTCCGACCTGGCCCAGGTTTTCGCCGGGGGCAGCCGTAGCCGGCGGGTCATGGGCATCGGCACCGCCCGCGTCTGTCTCACCCTCGCTCCCCTGGTCGGCCGCCTCCGCGCCCCGGGTGACGCGGTGCAAGCCCCGCTCTGTCCCCGCCGCCGGCGCCTGCGGGACGGAGACACGCTCCACCATGAGGTCTCCCTGAACGGGTGCTGTCGGGAGGACCGTCCGACAGCGGCCTGCCGGCACCGCTAGATCCTGATCGACATCGACATCGACATCGACATCGACATCGGCAGCGGCGGGGCGGCCGTCACCGACTGGTCCCGCTACGACGGCAGCCTCGGCCGGCAGCGCCCGGACCAGATGCGCGGTCTGCGCCTGGGGCCGGGCGACCTCGGCCGGGGCCTGGGTGCGGTCCGGTGGCGTCGGTCGTCAATCGATTCCGATTGTCGGGTCGCGGCGATCCAGCCCTGCCGTTGCCACAGGCCGAGCACCTCGCGCGCGATGGGCAGTTCCTGGTTGACGGTGTCGGCGTCTGTCTGGTCCGCTCGCGCCGCCGCCGGCTCGGCCGCCGCCTCGGGCAGTGTCGGGTTGTCGATCGCGGTGAGAAGGAAGACGGGCGGCTTCGCTTCCCGGCGGGCCGGGCCGGTCGGCGCGGGTTCGCCGACGAGCGTCCACCCCTACTTCGGCATGCCCGGCATGCACTGCGACGGAACCATGAGGCTGCTTGACTCTCCCACGAAGGGAGAGTCAAGGATGGAGCACATGCACATGGATGACTCCTCGCCTTCCACGTGGAGCATCGGGGCCGTGGCGCGGCTGACCGGGCTGCCGGTGAAGGTCGTCAGGCACTGGTCGGATGTGGGTGTGGTGGCACCGGTCGGCCGGACCGCTGGAGGTTACCGGCGCTACGACACCGCCGGCGTGGCCCGGCTGCAGCTGGCTCGCACTCTGCGTGACCTGGGGATGGGGCTCGGTGACATTCGGGCTGCCCTGGATCGCGAGGACGGGCTGACGGAGGTGGCGGCCGCGCACGTCGAGGCTCTGGAGGCGCAGATCCGCCGCCTGCGGACCCACCAGGCCGTCCTGCGCACCGTCACCCGTCGCACCACCCACGAAGGACTTGCCCTGATGACCCGTACCGCCCATCTGTCCCCCGACGAACGCCGCGAGCTGGTCCACGACTTCCTCACCGACACGCTCGGCGATCTGGACGTTCCCCACTTCCGCGAAGGCCTCCTCGCGGCCGGCGCCGACCTGCCGGAAGATCCCACCGATGAGCAGGTCGAAGCGTGGCTGGAGCTGGGGGAGCTGATCGCCGAGGGGGAACTGCGTTCCGCCATGCGGCGGGTCGCGGAGTACGCCGCCCGTCAGGGGAGGGGAGCGCAGGACTCCGGCGCGGGGGAGGAGATGCGCGCCCTCACCGAGACCTGGACCGCACGCGTACGCGAGGCGATGCGGGCCGGCATCGCGGCGGACTCCCCGGCTGCCGACCAGGTCGTCGCGGCCGTCGTCGCCGCCTGGCTGCCCAGCCGCGCGAACGCCTCCGCCGCGACCGCCGACGGCGCCGAAGCCCGCACACTCCTGTGTGAGCAGCTCACTGCCGCGGCCGAGCCCGCAGTCGAGCGCTTCTGGCAACTGCTGTGCGTCCTCGGCGGCCGCCCCGCACCCGTCGGGATCGCCGAGGAAGGACGGTGGCTGACCACCGCGCTGTGTGCCAATCCCGCGCCCGGCGCGCGCGATGCCCGGCTCGAAGCCCTCTACACGGCTGACACCGACCCTTGGCCGGGCGGGGTGCTGGAAGCTCTGACACGCGTCCAGGACACCGTCGGCGCACTCGTGCGCGCAACGGCGCCGCACCAGTTCGACCGACCGACCTCCTGCACGGACTGGACCGTGCGGGATCTGCTCGACCATCTGGTGTGGGAGAACATCATCTGGGGCGGCCTGGCTCAGGGCACGCCCCCCACCGACGGCCACGCCGAGGACCACCTCGGCCATGACCACATCGCCGCCTTCGAGACCGCCGCCGCCGACGCTCGCGCCGCCTTCCGGCAACCGGGCATGCTGGACCGCTCCTTCGGCCCTGCCCCAGGCCGTCGCCTGGTCGAGCAACTCCTCATCGAGCTGCTCGTGCATGGCTGGGACCTCGCGGCCGCGCTCGACCGCGACCGCGACCTGGAGCCCGACATCGCGCGTGCCGCCCTGCCGGTCGTCCGGGAGATCTACGGTGACCTGCCCCGCACCGTCGGCGGATCCATCGCCTCGGCGCAGCCCGCACCCGACCACGCCCCGGCCCTTGACCAGGTTGCTGCATTCCTGGGCCGCCGCATCCCGCACCGATCGGGTCGGTGAGCCGCCGAGGCGGTAGGTTCGGTGGAGCCTGGACGCGGCACGCTGACCGGCAGTCCCGGGCCGATCCGGGACTCCATGTCGAGGCGGAAGGTTCCGTACGGGTCGACGTCGGACCAGAACAACCGGTCGAGCCGCGTCGGTCCTCCTCCTCGATGCCCAGGCGCGCTGCGTCACTGACCGCGAGCTTCAGCAGGCCACCGTCGACGCCCCGGGCGAGGTGTACTTCTGCGACGGCGACGGCGACGGCGACGGCGACGGCGACGGCGACGGCAACGGAGACGGCGACGACGGCGGACAGGCATCCGCCCTGTCCACGGTCGGGTTCGGTTTTCCGAACCCTCAGGACGGGGGCGGGCCCGATCGATCTCCGGGCGGCGGCCTCCCAGGATGGGGGCATGGCTGAAACGATGACGGAGATCGGGGCGGTGACCGCCGCCCGGGCGCAGGACGTGCACCGTGAGTACGGGCGCGGGGGCGCCGTGGTACGGGCATTGCGCGGAGTGTCGGTGGACATGGTGTCCGGGACGTTCACGGCGGTGATGGGGCCTTCGGGGTCCGGCAAGACCACGCTGCTGCACTGTCTCGCGGGGATGGACCGGCCCACGCGGGGCTCGGTCTGGTGGGACGGTACGGAGGTGTCGCGGCTCCCGGAGCGGCGGCTGGCCGTGCTGAGGCGCAGCCGGGTCGGGTTCGTGTTCCAGGCCTTCAACCTGATGCCCGCGATGACGGTGGCACAGAACGTCGAGCTGCCCGGACGGCTGGCCGGTGAGCGACCCGAGCGGGGCCGGGTGCTGGAGGCACTGGAGCGGGTGGGGCTGGCGGGGCGTGCGGGGCACCGGCCCGGTCAGTTGTCGGGCGGGCAACAGCAGCGGGTGGCGATCGCCCGGGCTCTGGTCTCCCGGCCCCGGGTGCTGTTCGCCGACGAGCCGACGGGCGCGTTGGACCGCGCCACCGGACACGAGATCCTCGCCCTGCTCCGCGAGGGGGTGGACCGTGATGGCGGTACCTGCGTGATGGTGACGCACGATCCGGTCGCCGCCGCGTACGCGGATCGGGTGCTGCTGCTCGCCGACGGTCTGCTCGTGGAGGAGCTGCGGCGGCCGAGCGCGGCCAGGATCAGCGAGTGCCTGAGCCGGCTGGGCGGGTGAGACAGATGACTGCGATCGCCTTCGGGCAGATGCGCCGACGCCCGGCCTCCTTCGTCGGCCTGGCGGTCGCGCTGTTCCTGGCCATCGCCACGGTGACGCTCTTCGGCGGGCTGTTCGCGGCGGAGGTGACGGCCTCCACGGCTGTGCGCGAACAGGTGGCGGGGCCGGGAGTGATGGTGATCGCCGGGGCCTTCGGTGAGATTTCGGTTCTGGTCGCGTTCTTCGTGGTGGTGAACGCGTTGGGCTTCGCCATTCGCCAGCAGTCCCGTGAGCTGGCCCTGCTGAGGACCGTCGCCGCGACCCCGCGCCAGGCGCGGAGGCTGGTACGCGGCCAGGTGGTGGTGACCACGCTGCTGATGGCCCTGCCGGGGTGGGCTGCCGGTGCGGTGGGGGGCCGGCTCGCCCTCGCCGCCTTGCAGCGCCAAGGGATGGCGGCGCCAGGTCTGCGCGTGCCGGGGACGCCCCTGCCGGCTCTGGTCGCGGTGGCGGTCGTACTCGCCGTCGGCCTGGCGGCCTCGGCCGTCGCGGCTCGGCGTGTGTCGCGGATCGCGCCTGCGGCGGCGTTGACCGCGAGTTCGACCGAGCACGCCCGTACGGGTGTCGCACGTCTGCTGGTCGGTGCCGTAGCGCTGACCGGAGGTGTCCTGCTGCTGCGGCTGGCCGCGACGCGGCCGCCGGAGCAGGTGGACAAGGCCGGGCAGGCCGCACTGCTCGCCTCGCTGGTCCTGCTCATCGCGGTGGGCCTTGCCGGGCCGCTGGCCGCGCGCGCTCTGACGGCCGCGCTGGGCGGACCGCTTCGGGCCGTGGTGCCCGGTGCGGGCTGGCTCGCCGACGCCAACCTGCGAGGCCATGCTCGGCGGTTGGCCTCCGCCGTGGTCCCTGTGGCGCTGCTCGTGGGGCTCTCTGGGACCATGATCGTCATGACGAGCACCGCCGCGCACGCCGCGGGTCACACAGGGACCGGCGTCGCTTCCGCCACGGACGTCTGGCTGCGCCAGGCGGAGCTGGCGCTGCTGACCTGCTTTGCCGCGGTGTCCACCCTCAACACCCTGGTCGCTGTGACCGCCGACCGGCGCCGCGAGTTCGCACTGCTGCGGCTCCTCGGCGCGACGCGGGCGCAGCTGCTGCGCATGCTGAGCGCCGAGGCGGGACTGACTGCGGCGGTCGGGGTGCTGCTCGGCGCGGTGGTGGCGGGTGCGGCGTCGGCAGCCTTCAGTGTGGCGGTGACCGGTTCGGCGCTGCCACGGATACCGGGGGCCGACTGCTCGTGGATCGTCGCGGGCGCGCTGCTGTTGACCGTTCCGAGCATCCTGGCCACGGGGGTGTGGGCGGTCCGTGGTCCGGCGGCGGAGCTGGTGGGCGGAAGCCGTGACTGACCGCGCCGGCAGCTCGGCGTCGTCGCGGCACGCGGGGGCAGGTACGGAGACGGAGACCGGCTCAGCCCCGGAGTCTTGCGGACCGGCTGGTGCTGATGCCGTGCCGCGCGGGTATCTCTCCGTCCGGGCCGGGGAATGGGCCTTCGCCGTGGTCGGCCTGCCGCTCGCGCTGCTCGGCGGGGTGTACGCGGTCGCCGTCGTGTACGCGGGCGCGCTGCTCTCGCTGACCGTGCTCGGCCTGCCTTTCGTGGCCCTCGCGCTGCGGGGCGCACGCGGCTGGGGCACACTCCACCGCTGGTTCCTGGACCGGTTGCTGGACGAGTACGTCCAGGCCCCGGCCGGGGTTGCCCGCACGGGCGGTGTCCTTGCCCGCGGTGGTGCCATGCTGGCCGACCCGGTCGCGTGGCGGACACTCCTCTACCTGGTGCTGCGGTTGCCGCTCGGCCTACTCGGCTTCGCCGGCGCCGTACTCCTTCCCCTCGGCTGTTGCTGGCTGGCCGGCTTCCCGCTCTGGAAACGTCTGCTGGAGACGGGCCCGCAGCCGGTCAGCTGGCTGGATCCCAGCAGTGTGGTGCTGGGCGCGGTGCTCCTGTCCGCGGTGCCTGGTGCTGTCCGGGCGCTGAGCCGGGCAGAATGCCGCCTCGCGCGGCAACTGCTCAGCCCCGCCCGGGCCCAGAGGCGCGTCCGGGAACTGGAGGCCGCCCGCGCCGTCCTGCTCATGGAGAACACCGACCGCCTCCGCCGCCTGGAGCGTGATCTCCACGACGGTACCCAGGCACGGCTCGTCGCCCTGGCCATCACCCTGTCCCTGGCCGACGACGCCCTCGAGCCCGCCGCCCCGGACCACGAACGGCTGCGCACCCTGGTGGGCCGGGCCCGCGGCCAGACCGATGAGACGATCACCGAACTGCGCCGACTGACCCAGGGCCTGCACCCGGTGGCCCTGGACCACGGCCTCGCCCATGCCCTGCCGGGCCTCGCCGCCGTCTGCCCCGTCCCGGTCACCATGCGGCTTGACCCGTCACCACGTCCCCACCCCGTGGTCGAACAGGCCCTCTACTTCTGCGCCGCCGAGCTGCTGGCCAACATCGCCAAGCACAGCGGTGCCCGCTCGGCCGAGCTCACGGCGGCCACCACCGACGGACGTGTGCGCCTGACCGTGCACGACGACGGCTGCGGCGGCGCGGCACCCGGTACCGGGGGCAGGGCCGGCGGCGGCACCGGCCTGGCGGGGCTGGCCGAGCGGCTTGCCGCGGTCGACGGCTCCCTGCGGATCGAGAGCCCGCCCGGCGGGCCCACCACGATCACCGCCGAACTGCCCACGCACCCGTGACGTCCCGGGTCACCCCGCCATCTCGGACAGGTAGGCCAGGACCGCCTTGACCCGCCGGTTCTCGCTCCCCGTCGAGGGCAGGTCGAACTTGGTGAAGACCGCGGCCACGTGCTTCTCCACCGCCCGCTCGGACACGACGAGCAGGGCGGCCACGGAACGGTTCGAGTGGCCCTGCGCCATCAGCTCCAGCACCTCGCGCTCACGCGGCGTCAACGCATCCACCCGACCGCGCTGCCCACCACGCGTCAACTGGGTGACCACCTCCGGATCGAGGGCGGTACCCCCACGGGCGACCCGGTGCAATGCGTCCACGAACTCCGAGGTGCGGGCGACACGCTCCTTCAGCAGGTAACCGATGCCCGCCGCACCCTCCGCGAGCAGTCTGGACGCCCAGGCGTGCTCAACGTGCTGGGAAAAGACCAGGATGCCGGTCCCAGGAGTCCGCGCACGGATCTCAAGGGCGGCACGGATGCCCTCATCGGTATGGGTGGGCGGCATGCGGACATCCACTACGGCCACGTCCGGCCGGTGTACGGCCACGGCGTCCAACAGCTCGGGACCGGTCCCGGCCGTGGCCACCACCTCGCACCCGCGAGCCCCGAGCAACTCGACCATGCCCTCACGCAGAATGACCGAGTCCTCGGCCAGCACCACACGCAACTCTTTGTCGATCACCACCCCAGTATCCGGCGCCCCCATCGCGGCACAGCGACGGGCAGGCGCCGGTCCAGCACCGGAGCTGGTCCCGTGGGGCCGCAAGAACCTCCTTCACCGGCCGATGAACAGCAGGCTCGGCCGTACCGCGCACCTGGTCAACGCTGAGGAACGGCGACGGGCACTGGCACCTCCGCGAACGCGTTCGCCGCGCCGTACCCTCCGCCTCCGCCTCCGTCACCGGCGGCGCGTCCGCGGGTTGGCCCTCGGACGGCACAGTCGGTTCGGTGGTCTGGCCAGGGGCCGCCCGGTGGAGGCAGCCCGGTGGAGGCGGCTGCTTCCTCGTCGAGGTCGCCGCCCTCGTCGAGGGCGGTCGCAGGGGGCTTGCTCGGCGGGCGTCCGGGCTGGTGCGCCTCCACCGTGGCCTGGAGCCGCTCCTGGAGGAGCTGAAGTTCGTAGCTCAGGAACGAGGGGGAGGGATCATGCGGGATCGCATGACGCTGTTCGGGTTCCCGAGGGTTGGCGTGGGGCCTTCCGCGCACAAGACTGGGCCTTCCAGGCAGCGGCGGGCGAGAAGGGCGGGGACATGGGCGAGGGCGAGGAGTCGGACGGTTTCGGGGAGCAGCTGGGAACGACCGCGTTCCTGTCCGCGTGGGCTGGTTTCGTGGCGGGCTGTCTCACCGCGTTCGCGAGTCTGCTCATCACCGGCAAGGACCTTCCCTGGGGTTTCATCTGGGCGGTGGGTCTGGCAGTGACGGCCGTCGCCAGTGTGCTCATCTGGCGCAAGCTGGAAAGCGGCCAGACACACGGCAACGGCTCGGACTCAGGAGCCGACTACGGGACCGGCCCGATCGATTCGGACTGACCGGCCGCTGTCTCCCCCTGCACAACACACCCAAACCCTGCCCGTCCGACCCGCAAGTCAGAGTCCCCCCAGCGCCGGCGCACGTCCTCGTACAGCGCGGTGCTCGGAGCGACATGGGCCGGGGTGGACGGAGGGCGGAACGGCCTTCGTGAGGGAACAGCATGGCCGCCATCAGCCGTTCTGTCGTACGCCTGCCAGTGTCTGCGGTATGCGGCTACGAGGGCCGGGTGCCGGTCAAGGCGTCGACCAGCCGGGCGAAATCGGCGCGCTGTTGGGTGGTCAGTGTGGCGTAGAGCGGCGCTTGCCGTTCGTCCGTGAGCCGCTCGGCGTGCTACTGACGGGGGATCAGGGCCGCGGCCGCCGCACCCGGCTCGCGCCGGCCGTAGTGCGTCGCCTCGGGCGTCTTTGTCGGCGTAGAGGATCGGGCCGGTGTCCGCGATCGTGATGACGCGGGCGGTGTCTTGACCGGGTCGGACACCGCCGGTCGGGAGATCCGGGGGTCACCACGGGCTGCTGCTGCTCGTCGACGCCACGCCGCCGGAAGTTCCGCCGGATGTGCCTCCGGAAGCGCCCCCCGAAGTCGTGGGCGGGGTGCCGAGGGCGGGACCACCCGAGACGGACCCGGTGCGTACGGAGTCGGGGGCGGCAGCTGTCCTGCGGACCGGGGTGCTCGCCGTCGACTGGGTCGCCGACCGGGTCGGTGCCTCTCTGCCCGCCTCGCGCGGCTGCTCGTCCACCTCGCCGAGCCGCTCCAGGCGCAGCACCAGATTGCGCTCCTGCCGGACGCGCCCCGGCCAGTCCACGTCCTTGCTGGTGATCGTCTGCGTACGGACGCCGTCCACCATCTCCCAACGGGTCCTGACCGCCCGGACGTTGGGACGCCACCGGCCTTCGTACAGGTGCTCCACCTCCAGATGCCAGCTCGGCGCGTCCACGTGCCGGACCGTCCCCACCTCGCCGGGGATCTCGATCCGCGCTCCGCGCGCGCCGGACACGGTGACCACCGCGCGCTGCGGCCAGTCGGCGTCCAGGCCGATGACGGTGATCCGGCAGGGGCCCTCGTACCAGGCCATGGGTGCTCTCCAGTGTTCTCGGGGACGGGTGTGAGGAGGGAGGACGGGGGAGCGGCGGTGTCAGAGGCGGGGGAAGTTCCCTGCGACGAGCGTCGCGAGTTCGTGGTACGTGTCCCGGGTCCGGCCCCGCATCGCCTCCGGGTCCACCTCGCCGCCCCGGGCCAGCCGGGAGTCGTACGGGACGGTCACGACGGCCCGACACCGCTGCCTGAGTTGCGCCACGGCCTCGTCCGCCACGGCCGACCGTCCCGAGGGCGACCGCACGCCGGAGATGACGGTCACCGCCTCCCGCGCCTTCTCCTCGTGGGCGAGGGCGGCCAGCCGGTCGAAGAGCAGATTGGCGCCGCTCATCCCGTCCTCGCCCGGTGTGGCGGCGACGACCAGCTGGTCCGACACGTCCAGGACCGCGCCCAGGACGTCGTGCGGCATGCCGGTCCCGGCATCGGTGATGACCAGCGGGTACTGGCCGGCGAGCGCCTCGACCACCTGCCGGTACTCCTGCTCGCCCAAAGCGCGCGGATCCGCTGGGTCCGGGTCGTGCGCCACGACCTCCAGACCGCTGGGCGTCTGCGAGGTGAAGGCCCGGATGTCCATGTAGGTGCGCAGCCGGGGCAGCGCCGCCACGAGGTCGAGCACGGTGGCGCCCGACTGCCGCCGGACACGGCGGCCCAGGGCTCCCGAGTCCGGGCTCGCGTCCACGGCGACCACCCGGTCGGCCCGCTCCCGCGCCAGGACCGCGCCGAGGGCCAGGGCGGTGGTCGTCTTCCCGGCCCCGCCGTTCAGACCGATCACCGCGATCCGATGGCTGCGCAGCAACGGGGCCCGGAGGGCGTCAGCGGCATGACCCGAACCCCCGCGCCTCCGGATCCGGAGGAGGGGCCGGGACGCGCGCCGCTCCGGCCGTGTCCCCGCCACGGGCTCGGCCGGAACCTCCGGCACCGCCGGGATGGGGACGGGGACGGGGACGGCGGGGGGCACGATCTGCTCCGCCTCCGGCGACTGCTCCCGCAGGGGCTCCGGGGCCTCTGCCGCCGGTACGGGCTCCGCCGGCAGGAGCTCCCCCGGTACGGGCTCCGCCGGTACAGGCTCCGCCGTGGCGGGCGCGGCCGTCGGTGTGGACTCCGGCTCCGGTGACGGCTCCGGTGACGGCTCCGCCCCCAGGGTCGGTTCCGCCGGTGGGGCCTCGGTCCGCCTCGCGCGCCAGTGCCCGGGGCTGTAGTCCGGCGCGTCCGCCCAGTGGTCGGGCGCGTCCATGTCGTTCCTGGCTACGACGGTGACCACCTCGGCCCCCTCTCGTCGGTCGCCCGGAAGAACGGCCCGCGGGGCCCGGCCGGTTCAGACGGGGCGGAGCGGACGGCCCGCCTGGGCGAGGCCGTGCCGCTCGAGGACGGAACGCAGCGCCCGCACCGCGTAGAAGTTGCGGGACTTGACGGTGCCCGGCGGGACGCCGAGCACGGCCGCCGCGTCCGCCGTGGAACGGTCGTTGAGGTGCAGTTCCACCAGCACCTCCCGTTGGTGGTCGGGAAGTTCGGCGAGCGCGTCGCCGACGGCGTGCGCGATCACGATCTCCTCGTAGGGGTCGTCGGGGCCGGCACGGTCCTCCGGTGTCTCGTCGCCCAGCTCCTTCACCCGGGCGGACTGCGCCCGGAAGTGGTCGATGGCGATCCGGCGGGCGACGGTGAACAGCCAGGGCCGACCGTGCTCGGGACCCCGGACGAGCGCCTGGGGGTTCTGCCAGGCGCGCAGGAAGGTCTCCTGGAGCATGTCCTCGGCCCTGCCCCGGTCCCCGCTGGTGAGGCGGAGCAGCGCGCGCAACAGGGCGGAGGCGTGCAGGCGGTGGAGTTCCGCCAGCGTGTCGCGGTCCATGGTGGGGCGGGGCCGCGCCTCCGCGCGGACGGCGCCGTCGGCCCCGTCTTCGTGGGTCATCACCACGGTCGTTCCTCCCTGCCGCACGTCGGCGACTCGGTCGTGGCGGACGGCGGCGCCGGTCTGCCGACGGCTCCGAGCACGCCGGACTGGTGGGAACGACCTTGGCAATCTTGACTAATGCTTGACTAATGCTCAGGAGTGATCGAGGGCCGTCCGGTAACGCCCCCCTAATGTCCCGACGCCCTCAGGAAGGCGGGAGCGGCTCCGGACCACTGCCCCTCGCGGCCGCCGGGGCTCGATAGCCGCCCGGCCGCCACCCCCGCCGACGGCCCCGCGGCAGTACGGCGGCCGCCCCCGCCACCCCCGCCAGCACCGCCAGACAACCGGCCGCCACCCATCCGGCGGAACCGGCGGCGGAGGGACCAGGGGCGACGGGCATCACCGCTCCGGGGGCGGTCGCCCGTACCGCCACGCCGCCCCGCTCCTCGGGGAGCACGGCGGTGACGGCGGCGATCGGGTCGACCGAGCCGTACCCCCGGGTCCGGTCCCGCATCGAGCGGCCCGGCTCCGCGGTGGTGGCGCGGAGCCGGTGGACCAGGGCCTCGGCGCTCAACTCCGGTCGGCGGTCCAGGACGAGGGCGGCCGTCCCGGCCACCAGCGCGGCCGCGTAGCTCGGCCCGGAGGCCGTGAAACTGCCCCGGCCGCCCGGCCCGGGGCCCATCACGGCCTCGCCCGGTGCCGTCAGGTCCACCCGGCCCTCGGGGGCCTGTCCCGACGCCTTCCCGCCGGGGCCGGTCGCCGCCACCGCCACCACCTGTGGATGGGCCGCGGGGTACGCGGGGCCCTTCGCCCCGTCCGGGGCGGCCGGGGCGATCACGACCGCGCCCTCGGCGACCGCGTACCGCACGGCGCTTCGCAGCGCCGGACTGTCCGTGCCCGCCACCGCCACCACGGCGATCACCCGGGCACCGCCGCCGACGGCCGCCCGGATGCCCCGGGCGAGAAGCGCGGGGGTGGTGTTCCCCCGTCGGTCGGTGACCGGCACGTCGAGGATCCGCGCCCCGGGCGCGATCCCCGCGAACCCGGCGCCCGGGGTGCGGGGCGCCGCGATCAGACCGGCCGTGAAGGTGCCGTGCCCGACGCAGTCCGCGGCCGGGCCGCCGCCGGCGAAGAGGCGCGGCGTCCGCCGCAGCCGGTCGCCCAGCAGCCCGGCGGTGTCGTCCACTCCCGATCCCACCACGGCCACCGTCACCCCGGCGCCGTCGGACAGCGGCCAGACCATGTCCGGACGCAGCAGCGCCTGGGGCCAGGGGAGTCCGACGACCTTCCGCTCCGACGCCTTGCGGCAGGAGTCGTCCGAGAGCCGCTGCGTGACGGCGGGCAGTGACGCGGGATCGGCGCCGACCGCGCCGGACACCGCCTCGCGGCCAACCGTGCCGGACACCGCCTGCGCACCGACCGCGCCGCGCACCGCCTCGGGGCGCGCCGTGCCGGGCACCGCCTCTGCGCCGACCGCACCGGACACCACTTCGGGGCCGACCGCCCCGGGCTCCGCCTCTGCGCCAACCGACCCGGGCCCCGCCTCGGGGCGCGCCGCGCCGGACACCGCCCCGGCGCCGATCCCGCCCTCCGGGCCCGGTACGGCCACCGCGCTCCCCGGCAGCAGGGCCACGGTCCCGCACAGCAGGACCGTCGACAGGACCGCCGCCCCGCTCGACGTGCCCCGCCTCACGCGACACCGTCCGGCACCCGGTCCCCGGGCACGTCCTGGGGCAGCAGCAGGCTCAGTTCGGCCACGTCGTCGACGTCGAGCCGGCTGAGCCGTCCCGCCTGACGGGTGATCATCGTCTCCAGGACCTGGCGGGCGAAGCGGCCGTTGCCGAAGTTCCGGTCGCGTGGCACCGCCGCGAACAGCTCGCCCAGCGTCGCCAGCGTCTCCGGCGGGCACACGTACCCCGCCTTGTCGGACAACGCCTCCACGATCCGTACCAGTTCCTCGTCGGTGTAGTGCTCGAAGACGACCGACCGGGAGAAGCGGGACGCCAGGCCCGGGTTGGAGTCCAGGAAGCCCCGCATCTCGTCGGCGTACCCGGCGACGATGACCACGACCTCGTCGCGGTGGTCCTCCATCAGCTTCATGAGGGTGTCCACCGCCTCCTGCCCGAAGTCGTTGCCCGTGCCGCCGCGCGGCGTCAGGGTGTACGCCTCGTCGATGAACAGCACGCCGCCGCGCGCCCGGTCGAAGGCGTCCTTCGTCAGCTGCGCGGTGTGGCCCACGAACCGGCCCACCAGATCCGCCCGCGCCGTCTCCACCAGCTGACCGCCCGGCAGCACGCCCAGCTCGGCGAGCAACTGCCCGTACAGCCGGGCCACCGTCGTCTTTCCGGTGCCCGGCGGGCCCGAGAAGACCACGTGATGGCTGATCGTGGCCGTCGGGAGCCCGGCCTCCTTGCGCCGGTCGACCTGCTTGATCAGATGGACCAGATCCTCGACCTGCTCCTTGGCGGCGGGCAGACCGATCATCGCGCGCAGCTCGTCGAGGAGCTCCGTCCTGCGCTCCGCCGGCGCGCCGGACGCGGCGACCGCCCGGGCCGCCTCCGCCCCCACGTCCTCGGGCGTGAGCAGCGCCAGATCGTCGTTGCCGATCTCGGCCTGCGCGGCCAGCCGGGACGCCTGCCGGTCCACCATAGCCTCGAACACCTTGCGCGCCGCCCGGCCGTTGCCGAAGTCGGCGCCCTTCGCCATGGCCTCGAAGTGCAGCGTCAGCGCCTCGCGGGTGCCGTCGGCGAGCCGGTAGCCGTGCGAGGTGGCGGACATCGCCACGATCGTGGTCAGCTCGTCGTCCGCGTAGTTCTCGAACTCCACCGTGCGGCTGAACCGGGACGCCAGGCCCGGGTTGGAGTCCAGGAAGCCCCGCATCTCCTCCGAGTACCCGGCGACGATGACCACGACCTCGTCGCGGTGGTCCTCCATCAGCTTCACCAGCGTGTCGATGGCCTCCCGGCCGAAGTCCGGCCCGCTGCCGCCCGTCCCCTGCGACAGCGTGTACGCCTCGTCGATGAACAGCACGCCCCCCAGAGCCTGCTGGAAGACCTCCGTCGTCTTGATCGCCGTCCCGCCGATGATCGACGCCACCAGGTCCGCGCGCGCCACCTCCACCAGATGGCCCGACGGCAGGACGTCCAGCTCGGCGAGGATCGAACCGTACAGCCGGGCCACCGTCGTCTTGCCGGTGCCGGGCGGCCCCGCGAAGATCAGGTGGCGGCTCATCGGCAGCGCGGGCATCCCCGCCAGCTCCCGTCGCCGGGCCAGCTTGTTCAGGTTGACCAGGGTGGCGACCTGCTCCTTCACCCCGTCCAGGCCCACCAGCGCGTCCAGCGCCTCCAGCGGCCCGTCCGGCCTGCGCGACGCGGCGGGTGCCGTCGCCCGGCCGCCCCCGCGGACGGAACCGTCCGGAGCGCCCTCGCGCGCCCCCGCCCCGCGAGGCCCGTCGGCCGCCGGCGCCGACCCGCCGGCCCCGGCCGCCGACTCCCCGTACGAGTCCGGCAGCTCGTTCTCCGTGCTGGTCAGGTTCTCCACCGCGAGCCGCGTCGACGGCTCCAGCTGACGCAGCCCCGAGCCGCCGTTCCCGGAGACCGTGCAGTCGTGCACGCGTACCGCCTCCGTGGAGTCCACCCGGATGCCGTCCCCGGTGTTGTCCACCGCCTCGCAGCGGTTCAGCGCGGCCCGGCCGCCCGCCGCGACCCGGAATCCGTACCGACGGCAGGACCGCGCCCGGGTCCGGGCCGCGGTCAGCTCGCCGCCGTCCTCGACCAGCACCCCTTCCTGCGGAGCGTCCGCGATCTCGCAGTCCCGCAGCGTCGCCACCCCGCCCCCGCCGACCGACACGCCGGCCGCACCGGTGTCCCGGACCGAGGTGGTACCGACGTACGCGTCGCCGCCGTCGGCGATCCGCACACCCGCCTGCCCGGTGGCCGAGATCTCCGAACCCTCCAGCCGGCCCCGGCCGCCCCGGGTCACCTCCACTCCCGCCCCGGCCACGTCCGACACGTCGAGCCGCCGCAGCATCGGGTTCGCGCCCTCCAGCACGCGCACCCCCGCCGCCGCGCCGCCGCGCACCGTGAGCCGGTCGAAATCCGGGGCGCTGTCGCCGGTCAGCTGGACTCCGGCCTCCTTCGCGTCCCGCACCGCGCACCGCTTGAACGAAGGGCCCGAGGACTCCTCCACCCAGATGCCGGTGCCCTCGGCCGCGGTGACCTCGCACTCCTCGAACGTGCCCCGCGAACGCCCCGTCACATGGACGCCGTTGCCCTTGGTCCGGGAGACCCGGCAGCGGCTCAGCACCGGATCGGTGCCCTCGGCGAGCGCGATGCCGTGCACCTTCGTCGCGGACACCGAGCAGTCCTCCAGCACCACCCGCTCCTTGGAGCTGATGTACACGCCGAGCAGGCAGTCCCGCACCGAGGTCCGCACCACCCGGGTGGCGCTGTTCTGCTCCAGCGCGATCGCCGGCTTGTCGGTGGCCGAGATCTCGCAGTCCTCGATCAGCCCCCGGCCCTCGCCGTTCACGCACACCCCGTTGCCCCGGGCGTCGCGCAGCACGCAGTTGCGGAAGGTCGGATCGGCCCGCTCCCCGATGACCACCGCCGAGGTCCCCAGGTGCTCCACCACACAGCCGTCGATCACGCTGGTGCCGGTGGACGTCTCCACGATCCCCGCCCCGCCCGGGTTGGTCACCCGGCACCCCCGCATCGCCAGCGAACCCTGCTGCCGGGTCAGCAGGGCCGTCCAGGCGTTCCCCACCACCTCGCAGTCCTGGAGCGCCGCCTGCCCGCGCGGCACGTCCACGACGGGCAGCTCGTCGTCCAGGCCCTGGAGCAGCAGCCCCGTAAGCTGCACCGCCTCGGCCACCACCTGCACCACCGTCCCCCGGGGCGGCACGATCCGCACGGTCCCGTTCGGGTCCTCGGCGGTGATCGTCACCATCTTCGTGACGACCAGGTTCTCCTCGTACCGGCCCGGACGCACCGAGATCACCGCGCCGCTGCGCGCGGCCTCCAAGGCGGCTCCGATCGTGCGGTACGGGCCGTCCGCGGACGGGCGGTCGTGCTGCGCCTCGGCGCTCACGGTCAGCACATGGCGCGACATGCGTGGATGATCCCTTTCAGGCGGAGGTGCACTGGACACGGGCGACGTCGCCCGCGTGATGGGCGTAGGTCTTCTGCGAACCGGACCAGTCCAGGCCCCGGTCGTGCAGCTTCACCGTCAGCACGCCGCCGGTGACGCGGACGTCGCCCGCGCTCACCCACTGGCCCCGCCGGGACGGCTGGTCGACGTTGAAGGACCGCAGGATCGGATCGCTGCCCGTGGCTCCCGCGTGCACCGTGTAGTACGCCGGCTTGCCGCCGACCGCCTTGATGTCGCCGTTGTTCGGGATGTGCACCGAGACCTGGCAGGTGCCGGAGGTGACGCTGCCGGTGCGGAATGTCCAGCGCAGCGCGTTCCCGGCGTCCGAGCCCGCCTTCCCGGACATCGGCAGCGAGAGGAAGCTGCCGTCGCAGCCGTCGCCCGTGTGGCCGCCGGAGCCGTACTTCTTCCAGCCCTCCTTGCCGTCCGTGTACCAGCCGCTGTACGTGAAACTCGCCCCGCCGCCGGCGCAGTTCGGCCCCGCCAGGGCCGAGTACCGCTCCTTCGCCGGAGGGGGCGGGGGCGCCTGGGTGGCCGGCTTCCGCGGCGGGGCGGTGGTCTCCCGGGGCGCGGCGGGTGCCGTGGTGGGCGCGGGTCCGCCGCCGGCGGCGGAGGTCGGGCGCGGGCTCTGCCCGGCTCCGGGCGCCCGCGAGGAGACGGGCGCCCGGGAGGATCCGGGAGCCCCGGCGGAGGCGGGCGCCCGGGAGTCGGTGGGAGCCTCGGAGGAGGTCGGCGCGGGGCCCGCACCGACCCCGGCACCGACCCCGGCGACACTCGTGGCCAGGGGGGCTTTCCCGGCGACCGGGGACGTCTTCCCGGGGGCGCTCGTCGTCCCCGGCGCGAGGCCCTTGCCGGGCAGGACGGAGCCCTTCTCCGGAGCGTCGGCCCGCGGCACGAAGCCGCCGGGGCCGCCGTCGGCCTGGCTGTACCCGGTGGGGCGCGGCGGCAGGGAACCCGGTCCCGGACCGCTGCCGCCGCCGACCTGCGAGAGCAGCAGCGGCACGCCCAGCAGGACCACGCCCGAGGTGGCCGCCGCCGCGATCATCGGCTTCGACAGGCGCCGGGTCGTCCGGGACCGGTCCCGCGCCCCCTCCCCGGCCGTTCCCGCGGCCTGCGCGGCGAGGCCGTCCGTGTCGGAGGCGGCCTGCGCGGCGGGCGCGGAGGCGCCTTCCGGAGCGTCCTCTGCTCCGGTCGTCCCGGTGCCGGTTGTCCCGGTGCCGGTCTCGGCGTCGTCGCCGGCCACGCCGGTGGCGGGGACGTCCGGGGCGGCGCCGGAGGAGGCGGCCGGGGGCGTGGCCGGGGACTCCGGCTCGGCGCCGGCCTCCGCGACCGGTTCCGGGGTCACGGCTCCCGCGACCGCCCCGGCGCCGCACTCGCCGTCCGGCTTGCCACCGGATTCCGCCTCAGGCCTCCGCCCGGGCTCGCCTGCCGGGGTCACGGCCCCCGCGACCGGCCCGCCGCCGCCCTCGCCGTCCCGCTCGCCGCCGGTTCCCGCTTCCGGCTTCCGCCCGGGCTCACCCCCCGGCTCCTCGCCCGCCTGCTGCCAGGCGACCGCGGGCAGGCTGATGGATGCCGCGTCCTGCCCGGCGGCTCTCGCGGCCCGCACCTCGTTGTCGTCCACCGTCATTCCCCTCGGTCGTCGCGAACCCTCCGCGCACGTACGAACGGGCGGGCGCCGCCCCGTGGTTCACCACTCCCGGTCAGCCCAGCGGATGGACCTCGGTCCCCTCCGGCGCCGGGGTCAGGACGAAGGCGGCGGCCCGCTCGACGACGTCCCGCCCGAGGGGCCCGGGCGCCGTGTAGCCGGGGTCGCCCAGGTGCGCCAGCAGCTCCGGGTCGGGGGCGAGCGCGTAGTGCTCCAGGTAGTACGTGACGGTGTCCGTCCACACCCACCGCCCGTCCGTACGGAAGGTGAGCGGCACCTCCGCGACCCGGGAGGCGTCGAGCACGTCGTCCATCAGGACGGGCGTCGCCAGCACGGGCGTACCGGCCGCCAGCCGCTCCAGGAGCAGCGCGTGCAACTCGGGGTCCTCGACCACCGGGTGGTCCGTGGCGAAGCCCGGACCCGTCACCGGGTCGGCGTGGTCGAAGACGGAGGCGAGCCGGAACTCCGGCCGGGGTACGGGGTCGGTCATGGCGGGTTCCTGTCCTCCGGTACTGGGCGGGCCGGGGCGGCCCCGGCGGCTTCGTGCGCTCCCGGGGGAACGTACGGAACACCGGGACCGGTTCAGATCTCCGTTCTGTCGGCGCGGTCACGTCCACGAGGACAGGACGAAGGAACCGGGGGCCGGGGCCGGGGCCGTCTCCGGGGACTCGGTCACCCCTTCCGTCTCGTCCGCCCCCTCCGGCGCCCCCGTTTCGTCCGTCCCCTTCGCCTCGTCCACCCCCTCCGCCTTGTCCACCCCGTCCGCCTCGTCCGGCCCATCCGTCTCGCCCGTCCCCTCCGCCTCCGGAGGCGGCTTCGGGCCGGTGCTCCGCCGCTGGTCGTCGTCCCCGAGCGACCTCTCGTCGAGGAAGGCGCCGTCGACGCGATAGCCCTCGGGCGCCGGAGTCGTCACCGGCACGCCGCCGGGGGACAGCAGGCCGTCCGGTGGCATGTGGGCACCGAGAAGGGTGGTCTCGACCGTGCCGTCCCCGTCCGCCGGCAGGGACAGCTTGACCCAGTGGTCGGGCGTGAGCCGGGGTTTTCCGTCCGGCCCCCAACTGACCTGCCGGGCCACCACCGTGTGCCCGGTGCCCGCCGGGTCCGGGTCGGACGCCGAGGGGACGAACCACAACGTGGACCGGGGGGCGTACGCGGTGAGCGGCAGGTCGGGCCGCAGGCTCCGCAGTTCCCGCAGCGTGTCCGCGGCGTACGAGCCCTCCAGGTCCCCGCCCAGGCCGCAGGCGGCGAACCGCAGGGGCCTGGCGGTGTCCCACGCCCCGTCGTCGGCCAGCCGGGAGAGCACGACGGCCAGCTCGCCGGGCGTGACCCGCTGCCCGCGCCAGACGGGCGCCCCGTCGCCCCCCGTGATGTGACTGGCGAGCGTGAGGAACCGGTCGTCCCGGGGGAAACGTCCGACGACACCGCGGATCCGGTCCGCCTCGGCCTCGCCGGCGTCGGGGTCGACGAGGTGGCGGGTGCCGTTGCCCTGGTGGGAGAGGGAGAGGGCCCTGACGAGTTCGCCGATCCGCTCGTCGGAGGTCCGGACGGTGGCGGGGGCGTCGACAGAGGTGGGGGCGGGGGCGGGGGCGGGGGCGAGGGGGGAGGACCGCTCGTTCCCGAACTCGATGAAGAGGTCTCCCGTGTCCTCCTGGTCCAGCAGGTCAGTGACCTGCTTCCCCTTCTTCGGGGCGGGCGGTGCGGAGTGGTCCTTCGCGTTCTTCTCGTCGCCGAGGTACTTCGCGTCCTGGCGCATCCGCTCCCCGCCGACGCGCGCGTAGTGCTCCCTGAAACTCTCCTCGCTCTCGAACATCTTCGCGAGCTCGCCGTACATGCCCTCGTAGTCCCGGTGCGTGGAGGCGCCGTCGTGCCGCTCCATGTCCGCGAAAACGAACCGCAGCGAGGACTTCCCCCGCACCGGGAACGTCTCGGCCGTCTTCGGGCCTGTCCCGTAGGGGTTGTCCGGGTTCAGCACGAGGTCCTTCCTCTCCGGCACGGAGGCGAAGAATCCGGTGAAGGTCTTCTCGCCGTGCTTCACCGCGTCGAGCTCGCGGGACGAGACGCCGAAGGAGGGCGCGGCGGGCTGCTTCGGCAGGGGGCCGAGCCCCTCTTTCTCCCGCTCCGCGTTCTCCTCGGCCCGCTGCCGGGTGCTCCGGGCGTTCTCCGCGGCCATCGCCCGTTCCTCCGGGGTGGCCCGGGGCTCCTTGTAGTCCACGTACGTGCTGTACGTCGTGTAGGAGGAGAAGTCCGCCTGGTAGTACTGGTGGAACTCGTGGAACAGCCGGCGGATGTCCTCGGTGTCCTCGGTGCTCAGCTCGGCCAGGCGGCGCACGTCGCCGTCAGACGTCACCGGATCGCGCCCCCGCAGCTTCATGTACGACTCCACGATCCAGTGGAAGGTCACGTCGCGGTTGAGCCCGGCGCTCGCGGTCGTCGCCTCGGCGTCGGAGCCCTTCGGGCGGAGGAAGCGGTGCTTGTCCCGGTAGTAGAAGCCGAAGGGGTCGGAGTCGACCATCAGGACGGCCGCCCGGTACGCGAACCCGGCGACCGGGTCCTTGTCGACGTCGCCCCACAGGTGGCGGTAGCGGTTCATGACCTCGACGGCTCCCCGGTGCTCGGCCTCGTGGTCGTGCAGCTCCGCCCTCCTGACCTTGGACTTCCCGTCGCCCCCGTACATCAGCTTCGAGTTGGCCTTCTCGATGTCGTGGAAGAGGATCGCCTTCACGACCGCGTCCACCGGCACCAGCCGGTCCGCGCTGTCCCGGTCGCGGTGGGCGAGTTTGAGGTACTGGCCCAGCACCATCTGCGCGTGCTGGAAGAAGGTGTATCCCTCGCTCGGCGCGCAGATCTCCTTGTAGAGGAGGCCGAGTTCGGGGTAGTCGCGGGTCAGGCGGTCGATCACCCGGTGCAGGGCCGTGCCCTCCCGCCACAGCTGGGTGAGCTCCCTGCCGACCTGGCGCTGGAGGTGGGCCTCCTCCGGCTGCCGTCGTCGCATGTCGTCGAAGTCGTGGACGAAGGGCGAGTCGGTGACGTTCAGGTCGGCCTTGACCTCCTGGCTCTGCAGGGAGAGGACGAGTCCGATCTCGGCGTGAGAGGCCCAGGGCAGGACCGTGTCCCTCATGAACGTCTCCACGGCGGCACGGGCGTCGAGGTCGGCGGACTCCAGGTCCGCGTCGGGCTTGCCGAGGAAGTCCAGCGGGACCGGCCTGCCCGGCGGCACCCGCAGCTGCTCCGCGTGGTCCTCCAGGAACTTCCTGAGGTCGCCGATCCGCCTGCCGAAGGACAGGTTGGGCCGGTTTCCGTAGGGCTCCGGAGGCATGTCGGGCTCCAGGAGGTGCCCCACCCTGCGGTCGGCAGGCCGCTGCCGGGACTGCTTCCACGTCTCGTGGAACTGCCGCAGCTGGCTGGAGATCCCCCGGAGGACGTCGGGGGAGTTGACGTGCCCCGCGTTCTGGACCCAGGGGTTGTACCGGTCGTTCAGCTGCGGAGCGTCGACGGGCGGGATGCCGAGGCGGTCGCGCAGCACGTCGACGTGGACCGTCGCGCCGTCCCGGTAGTCGCCCGTGTCCTCGTCGGGGGCGAGGCCGCCCCTGTCCTTGTCGCCGTAATAGGTGATCAGGGAGTTCGGCCGGATGCTCCTGCGCAGGAGCACGAGGCTCTCGCCCCGCACGCCGAACTGGTTGCGCTCGCCCGACTGGTCGGTGTTGACGGGCCGTCCCGCGAGGGGGCGGTCGGGGGTGGTCTCGGCGTCCTCGTCGGGGTTCCGGGACCTGTCGGTCTCCTTGTGGTCGGGGATCGGCGCCCGAGCCGAGCCGGGCGCCTGGCTCTTCCACCGGTCCCGGTAGATGCTCTCGATCTCGCTCTCGGGATTCTCCTCGGGGTCGCGCAGCCCGCCGGGCGTGAGGGACGCGCTGCCCCGGTAGGGGTGCCCGAGCGAACCGGCGTCGTGCTCCGGTACCGAGGCCGCCGTGATCCGCTGGTAGACGTGCAGGGGGACGAGGAAGGAACGGATGAGCGGCTTCTTGTCCGGGAACTGCGCCTGGTACTTCATGGCCCAGCCGATCGCCCTCGCGGGGGTGCCCATACCGACCCACAGGGTTCCGCCCGGCTTGTCCCCCGTGGCCACGACGACCTCGCCGGTGTCCTTGTGCTGCTGGACGTCCTTGTGCTCGGCGGTGAACTCGTGGGGCGTCTCGTGGGCCGTCACCGTGTCCCGGCTGACCACCGCGGTGTAGAAGCGGACGTACGGCTCCCCGTCCTCCATCTCCACGTCCACCTCACCGCGGTGGATGTAGTACGCCGGCTGGAACTCGTAGTGGCCCGAGGTCTGCTGTGCGGCGTTCGGGAGCGCGGCCGGATCCGGCCGCGCTGCCGCCCTCGCGCTCGACTCGGGTTCCGTGCCGGGCGGAGGGTCCCCGGCCGTCGTCCGCGGGTTCCTCTCCTCGGTCTTCTTCCTCCCCTTGCCCTCGCCGTCCTTCGGCCTCGTCTCTTCCTTGACGTATCTCAGGGTCGAGTCGAAGGGCCGGTTCGGACCCGGGTAGCCGACACCGGGCAGGCCGATGACCGGCTCGCCCCGCTCCGGACCCCCGGGCGGCCACACGGTGTCCGGGCCGGCCTCCAGCAGGGTCACCAGCGAGCGGCCCGAGTCCGTCCGCTCGAAGGAGGCCACGTGGACGCGCGTGCCGGGGGTGAAGATCGACATGTTCCCCGTCAGGTGGCGCTGGCCGCCGCCCTGCGCGGTCTGCACCTGGATGACCAGATTGTGGGTGTCCGGCAGGTCGGACGACGACTTCCAGAAGATCCGCGGACCGGTCAGCTCGTCGAGGGAGACCGCCGTGCGCTCGGCCACGGGACGGTCCGCCATCCGCCGGAACAGGTCCACCGCCTGGGCGGTCGTCTCCACGGACAGCGACAGCCGGGGACGGTACGCGCTCTCGTAGGTGACCTCCGCGGAGGCGGTGGCCCGGCGGCGCTGGTCCGTCCGGGGCCCGTCGCCCGACAGGTCGAGCCCCTGGACACCGGTGAGGCCCCGGGACCGGAGCTCGAAGCTCGCCAGGCCGGGCAGCGCCTCCGCCCGGGCCTTGTCGATCCCGTCCTCCCGCCCCAGGCCGTGCGCCAGCAGGCGGATCTCCTCCTTCAACAGCGAGGAGACGGCCTGGGCGCGCTTCCAGCCGGTCCTCTGCGCGGCGCCGGGCCACAGGCTGTTGCCCGCCGCGACGACCTCGACGCGCAGAACGCCCAGGGCGGGGTCGGCGGCGCGGCGGATCAGTTCGGGCAGCAGCTCCGTCGCGAGGTTCCGGAGCTCCGTCTCGTCCTGGGGGCCGAGGGTCTTCTCCCCCTTGCCGAAGGCGACGGTCCGCTTCTTGAGGACGGGCAGGCCGTCCACCAGCATGCTGACCGCGACGGCCCCGTCCGCGCCGTCGCCGCTCGTGTCCCCGTTCCCCTCGCCGGCCCCGATCACGTCCTCGTCGTCGGTGTCGTCGCCGAAGCGCACCGCTTCCGCGTGTTCCGGGCCGGTCTCGTCGCCGTCCGCGAGACGCACCGCGTCGACGGGAGCCCCGTCGTCGCCGGCGGGGGTCGTCTCGGGGGTGTGGTCGGGGGCGCCGGTGTCGGTGAAGCGGTGCCAGTCGGCGCGACCGAGGACGGTCATCCGGCCGTCGGCGGTCACGCCGACGTGGCGGGCGGTGAACACCCGATCGCCGCCGGGCACGTACCAGACCGGCGCGTCGGCGGCGAGCGCCGTGAGCGGGCCGTCCGCGCCGGTCTCGGCGCGGTGCTTCCACAGACCGCTCATCACCGTTCTCACGGTCGCGCCGTGGACGCGGGAAGCCAGGTCGCAGCCGGTGAAGCGGAGCTCGGTGACGCCGTCGAGCCGGCCCTCGTCGTGGGCGTCGGTGAGCGCCTTGAGGAGGACGGCCGGGTCGAGCGGGGCGTTCGGGTCGGTGTGGGTGCCGACGACGAACACGCCGGCGCGCGCGGGGAGCGCCCGCAGGGCGGCGGCCTGGGCGGGGGAGAGGGCGCCGACGGCGATCCCGGCCGGGATGTCCCGTACGGGAGTGGGCGACGGTACGGGAGTGGGCGACGGTACGGTCCAGGAACCCGGACCCTCGTTGTCGTGCAGCACGGAGCCGGACTCCGTGGCGTCCTCGACGGCCTCCAGATAGCGGTGGGGCAGGGTCCCGCCGGGAAGGACGGACGTCGCCATGACCCCGGACGCGTCGGCCCGGTCGGGCGTGCGCCGGAACAGCGCCTCCGCGTCGTGGTACCGGTCCGGCAGTCCCGCGTAGTGCAGCAGCTCGTGCAGGAGCATGGCGTCGTCACGGCCGCGCACGTCCGGATCCGAGTCGTCGGCGTGCAGACGCAGGTTCAACTGGTCGGACCGGGTGCCGGGTCCGCCGTCCCGGGTCACCCGCACCAGGCCCGCGCCTCCCTCGGGGGCCGGGACCACGTCCACCTCCGCGTGGAGCTGGTCGCCGGTGCGCGGCAGTCGGAAGCCCAGGTTGACGTGGCCGTCCAGCAGTCCCTGCATCCGCGCGCGCAGCGCGGCCGCGTCCGCCGCCGAGAAGGAGTCGCCGACGGCCACCGGCAGCGTCACCCGCACCAGCCGCACGGGCCCGCCCGGCGCGCCGTCCCCGTCCTCGGGCACGACGAACCGCTCGACGTCTGCGCGGATCAGAGTCCGCCGGCCCGCGAGCGTCCCGTCCTCGTTCCGCCGGTCCGCCGTGCCCGGGAAGGGGCCGGTGGCGTCCGGGTCGGCCGCCGGGTCGAAGCGCTCGGTGCGGACCCGCGCGGGCGGCGGCACGTCCTGCCGGCCCGGCGCCCACCGCCACGACGCCCACCGGTCGGCCGTGACCGGCCGCGCGACCGGGGAGACCTCCTCGGGGCGCATCCGCCCCGGCAGGGTGTGAGGGGAGCTCTCGGGGACGTGCGCGGCCGTGTCGCCGTCGTCGTCGCCCTGACGGGGACGCTTGGGGTCCTGCATCAGGATGTCGCCGTCCGCGTCCCTGTCGTCGGGGTTCCCCCGCTTCCTCCGGGAGGAAGCGGACGGAGGGGGACCGGGCTCGTCGACGTCCATGCCCGTCGAGGTGCCTTCGACGGGAGAGCTCTCCTCCTCCCGCGCCGCGTACGTCCGCCGCAGTTGCTCCATCCGCTCGGCGGCGATCTCGTCGGGGAACTTCCCCTGGTGCGCGACGTGTCTGCGCAGATCGGCCTCGGGCACGAGGTCCAGGGTGCGGTAGTAGTCCCGGCCCGGCTCCGAGAGGGGGGCCCGCAAGGCCGCGATGTCGTCCGGCAGCGGCCGGTCCGGGTGCTCCTCGCGGTAGTGCGCGGCGAAGGCGGCGGAACCCGCCATGACCTCGGGCAGGGAATGGTGCCCCTGGTTGAGGAAGGCGGCGATGATCGCGAGCCGCAGCGTCTTGTGGTTGATCCTGCGGAACCACCCGCGTTCGGCCATCAGCTCGGCGTACCGGTGGAACATGAAGCCCGAACCCGACGTGCCGGCCGTGGCCAGACGCTCATGGGTCTGCTTCAGGTACAGCAGCTCCGTCCTCAGGAGGTAGCGGGCCCCGCCGGGGATCCACCGCACCTTCTGCTCCGAGTTCAGGGCGAGCGGCCTCTCCCGCTCGCTCAGGCGGGGCACGATGTCCGCTTCCTCGAAGCTCCTCAGCTCGGCGGACAGCTGCTTCCACCGGTGGTCGCGCTTCTCGAAGTCCTCCCGTGCCTCCTTCTTGCTCCGCCTCTCCTCGTCGGTCCTCTCCGGCATGGCGGAGAGCTTCGTCCGCAGGGCGGGCACCAGACGGGTGAGGTTGCGGTACTCGACGAACTCGTGGTTGTCGACACGGAACTTGCGCTCCTCCACGAGGGAGGACGGCGGCGGCGGGAAGAACTCGATCCTCTCGCCGAGGGCCTTCGTGGAGATGGCGTTGAAGAACATGGCCATGCGTTCCCGCAGGTTTCCCTTCCTCGCGACCTCCTCCAGGACCGCCGACTTGGTGCCCACGGCGCCGGGCGCCTCGTTGCTCGGCGTCCCCAGCCGCTTGTGGATGCCCTCCATGTGCTGGAGCTTGTCCCAGAGGACGCCGGACAACTGCCCGGCGAGTTCCTGGACGTCCCGCCGCCGGGCCAGATAGGCGGCGAGGTTCTTCTCGTACTGGACCGAGGCTTCCGTGTAGTAGATGCGGTCCATGTCGTCGAGCGAGGCGTCCGGGGCCCAGGAGAGCGGGTCCTCCTGGTCGTCGCGGGTCCGCCGGGGCCGGCGGGTGCTGGGCCCCTCGCCGTTGCCGGTCGGCGGGGGATCGCCGTCGTCCTCGGCCCGGCCCTTGCCCTTGTCGACCGGCGAGCGGTCGTCGCCGTCACCGAACTTGACCGCGTCCGGGTGCACCGTGTCGACCTTGGGGGTGCGGAAGAGGAAGGCGACCGCGTCGTCGGGGAGGTCGTCCGGGTCGGGGGTCGTCCGGACGGGGGTGTGCTCCGGATCGCCGCTGTCGCCGTACACGTGCCAGGCGCCCCGGTCGACGACGGCGATCTTCCCGTCGGGGGTGAGGCCGATGTGCCGGGCGGTGAGGAGGTGGCCGCCCGCCGCGTCGCCGCCGGTCGTGGGCACGTACCAGACGGGGGCGTCGGCGGCGCGGGCGGTGAGCGGGTCGGGGGAGTCGGTGCCGGTCGCGGCGCGGTGCTTCCACAGGCCGCTCATGACGGTCCTGACCGTTCCCTCGTGCACGGGCGCGGCGAGGTGGCAGGCGGTGAAGCGGATCTCGGTGACGCCGTCGAGCCGGCCCTCGTCGTGGGCGTCGGTGAGCGCCTTGAGGACGGTGGCCGGGTCGTTCGGGGCGTCCGGGTCGGTGTGCATGCCGACGACGAAGACGCCCGGGAGCTTCGGCACCGCCTGGAGGGCGGTGCTCTGGGCGGGGCTGAGGACGCCCAGGGCGATGCCGGAGGGGATGCCGGAGGGGATGTCCCGGACGGGCGGGCCGGACGGGGTGTCACCGTCGCGCCCGCCGTCCCCGTCGCCGCCGCCGTTCACGACGGTGCTCCCGCCCTCGACGGCGTTCCCGTTCCCGTGGTCGGACCGGTCGTCGGACGGGGTACGGACGCTGTCGTCCTCGGCGCGGGTGTCGTCGCCGTCCGTGCGCGGGGCGTCGTCGACGGGGAGGTACATGAGCCGGTCGTCGCTCGGCGTCTCGAGGTGCTCCCAGTCGTACGGGGAGGGCGCCTCGGGCGTCACCGGAGCCCGCGCCGGAGCCGGGGCCGGGGCGTCGGTCTCCGGGTGCGGGGGGACGCCGAACCGGTCGTCGCCGCTCAGGGTGACCGGCCGTTCCGCCGGTCCGGGGCCCGGGACCTCCGTGGCGTCGCCCAGCAGGGAGGAGAGGCCCGAGGAGACGGTGGCCCGGGGCGGCGCGGTGACCGGTCTGTCGCCGGTGTCCCCCTCCGTGGTCGGGCCGTCGTCGGTCCTCCCGCCGATCGGGCCGTCGTCGGACCTTCCGTCGGTCGGGCCGTCCGGTGTCAGGTCGCCGTCCGACTCTGTGCGGAACAGCGGGTCCTTGGCGATCTCGTCGCCGAACGACGGACCGAGGGCCAGGTCGAGCGGCGTGAAGGCGTCGCCGTCGGACGGGGCGTCCGGCCGTTGGGGCAGGTCCGTGAAGAAGGGAGTGCCGGTGACGGGGTGGGAGAAGACCCACCTCACCATGTCCTTCATGTCCTGCCTGAAGCTGGTCTCCTGCTGCTCGGAGGTGGGGCGGGGGACCGGCCACGGAGCCGGGTTGCCCGTCATGTTCGACACGAACGAGGCGATGTTGAGGGGGTGCAGCAGCCCGAAGTACTTGCTGTCGGTGGGGTTGTCGGCGTGCTGGTGGGTGAGGACCCAGTTCTGGTACTTCACCATGACCGGCTCGAACGCCCGGTGCAGACCTGCGCTCAGCGCGCCCATGGCCACGCCCGAGGCGAACGGGCCGCCGCTGACCTCGAACGTGCCGTCGCCGAAGATCATGTTGTAGAAGCCCTCGCTCAGCATCTCGTTGGTGCCCTCGTTGAGGAGGGACGAGACCGCGCCGCCGAGCTGGTACATCGGACTGCCCTGGAGCGGGTTCTCCTGCTTGAAGACGCGGGCCAGGGCGTTGCTGTGCTCGGAGCGGGCGAACAGCGTCGGCATCGAGTCGGCGAGGTTCTTGAGCGGCGCCAGGTTGCCCAGGTCGCCCATGGCCCTGGTGAGGACGTCGGGCAGGTCGGCGTGATCGGCCCCGGCCCGTCCCCACTTCTGGGTCAGCATCCTGCCGAACTCCTCGCCCGCCTCCTGGGCGCCGTCGTGCGCGAGGTGCTTCTTGAACACCTCCCCCATCTTCTCGGCGAACGAGTGGGCGATGCTGCCCTCGCCGTGCCGCAGGAATCCGGTCTCCAGGTTGCGGGTGACCCCGCCGAAGAGCTCGCCGATGTCCTTGGCGAAGGCCGAGCGGGCTTCAGGGGTGGACAGGAGACCGTCCAGCGGGTTCTCCGCGTCGCCCGCGACGCGGCCCGGGGACCCCGACGCGCCGGGCACGTCGGAACCCGTGCCCGCCGTCGGCACGTCCCCGGAGCCCGTCCTGCCGGTACCGGCGCCGGCACCCGCGCCCGCCGTGTCGCCGCCGCCCTCCGTCCTGTGCGCGTTCGGGACCTCGGGCTTGTCCGCGCCCGGCACCTCGCCCTTGCCTGTCGTCGGCACCTCGCCCTTCCCTGTGGTCGGGACGTCGCCCTTGCCTGCGGTAGGGGTGTCCGGCCTGCCGGCGCCGGGTACCTCGCCCTTGCCGGTCGTCGGCACGTCCGCCTTGGGCGGGGCGGCCGGGACGTCGCCCCTGCCGGTCGTCGGGGCGGTGCCCTTGCCGGCGGCCGGAGCGCCCGCGCTCCCCGTCGCGGGAGCGGTCGGCTTGTCCCTGGCCCCGGCGCCGACCGGCGCCTCCGCCTTCGGCCGGCCGGCGGGGGGAGGGGACACGAGGCCGCCGCCCTCGGTCCTGGCCGGCACCGGGGGAGTCACGTCGGACTTCGGAGGGACCGGCGGCGGGGCCACGTCGTTCTTGGGCGGCACCGGCGGGGCCACGTCGTCCTTGGGCGGGACCGGCGGCGGGGTCCCCTCGGTCCTCTTCGGCGGGACCGGCGGCGGGGTCACGTCCGTCGGCGGCGTGTTGGGCGGGGACGGCGGCAGGTCCTCCTTCGTCTTCACGCCCTCCGGACCACCCGGCTTGCCCGCCCCGCCCGGCGGTACGTCGGGCTTGGGGTTCGGTGTGACGTCGTCCAGCTTGTCGTCGATCTTGTTGAGGACGTCGTCGATGCGCTTGCTGATGATCGAGGCCGGCGGCTTGCCGCCGAGGATCCGGCCGAGCAGCTTGCCGCCGTAGTGGGACAGGATCTCCAGCGGGCCGGCGATCACGCCGCTCAGCGCGCCCTGCTTGACGGAGTCGAGCAGCGACTCCGTGTTCCAGCTCGACGTGTGGCCCGAGGTCAGCTGGTAGAGCTGGATCACCGTGTCCTGGAAGACGCCGCCCATGATGCCGATGAAGGTCTGGCTGAGGATCGTCTGGAGCAGCCAGCGGAAGAGCTGGTGGAGGCCTTCTCGGGTCGCCGCGAACAGCGCCGACACCGGGCCCCACACCGCGCCGAAGGTGAAGGCGGAGAAGAGGGTGGCGAACAGGATCTCGGCCAGCAGCTGCACGAGCTGGAGGATCGCCATGATCTTCGTGTACTCGACCTGGTTGGCGACCTTCAGCGCCACCTCGGACAGCTGACGGGACAGCTCCGCCGTCTGCTCCAGCTGGTTCGCGCCCGCGGTCTGGCCCGTCAGGTCCCGCATCGAGAGCAGGAACGACTCGGCGGCCTCGCCCTCGAAGTCGTTCTTGACGATCGGGATGAGCTCGATGACGTATCCGGAGAGCGTCTCCAGGTCGTCCGCGATGGAGTGGTAGTGCTCAGCCACCCGCCGCATGAGGTCCTCGTCGGCCTCGGGCCAGTCCATGCCCGACACGAAGGCGAGGAAGTCGGCGATCCCCTCGGGCGGGTTGATGGCCATGGGCGGAGGTCCTCTGATCGGCGGACGGCTGCACCCGGGAGAACGGCGACGGCCGTCCCGGCGGTTCAGGAACGCTCGTCCCCGCGGTTCAGGATCGGCCGCCCCCGAGGCACAGGAACGGCCGTCCCCGAGGCTCAGGAACGGCCGTCCCCGCGGTTCAGAAGCCGGCCGCCCGGTCGCCGGCCTCCTCGTCCGACTTCGCCATCGTGTCGGTGGTCTCCTTGCCCGCGTCCGTCACCGCGCCCAGTCGCTTGGTGACGTACGCGAGGGTCTCGGTCAGGTTCTCGGTGGGTTTGTCCACCTGCTTGTGGTACACCTTCCCGATCTCGTCCTGGCCCGCCGACTCCTTGTTGATCCGGTTGATCTCCAGGATCGTCCTGCTCAGGTCGGAGAGACAGCGCTGGTACTCCTCGTAGTGGGCGAACTTGCCCTTGAGGTCACTGAGGACCTTCAGCTCCTCAGCCACTGAACTCCTCCTGCTTCCCGGTGGGGATGCGGCTCTCGGCCTCGGCCTCGAACTCCTCCTGCTTCGCCTTCTGTTCGGATGCCAGGCGGGCGGCCTCCTCCTCCTCCGCGGCGAACTCCTCCTGCCGCGCGGCCCTCAGCTCCTCCAGGGCCTCCTCCTGGCCGAAGGCCGGGGCCATCGCCCGGAGCGGCTTGAGGAGTGCGTCGATCTCGACCGGTGTCCCGGCGAGCCCCGTCACGCTGCGCAGGTGGCCGCCGAAGTCCTGGAAGCCCTTGATGCGCTCGATGACCTCGCTGCCCATCCGGGCCCGTGCCTCGTTGAGGACGGTGACGAGTGCGGCGGCCAGTTCGGCGGGCGCCATCGACTGGTACGCCCTGGTGTGGAAGGTCATCGAGACCACCTGCCCCTGGGGGCCGACCGTCACGGACACCATGCGGTCCTTGGAGGTGACGGACGCGGTCGCCGCGTCCAGTTCGCGCTTGGCCTCCAGCATCTTGTCCCGCTGCTCGTGCAGGGCGGACATCGCGTCCTTGAGGATGCTGTCGAAGTCCATGGCCATGGGGCCGCCTTTCATGGGGGAAGACAGGGAGGGGAGGGGTCGTTCGTCGCGGGCGGGCTCCGTCAGCGGCCGATGACCCCGCTGACGGAGCCGGTGTCGGTGCCCCAGGTGTCCTCGTCCTCGGTGAGCCAGGTGGTGCGCTGCCGGTCCTTGCCCTGGTTGGGCTGGCCGCCGGCGCCGGCCGCGCCGGGGTTCATCGGCGGCATCATCGGGGACTGCGCGGTCTGGGGACCGCCCGCGCCGGTACCGCCCCCGGTGCCCGTCCCCGTACCGCTGCCGGTTCCGTGGCCGGAACCGGTTCCGCCGCCCGTGCCGCCGCCCGTGCCGCCGGCGGAGGCGGTGGCGTGCGTCCCGCTCGGTTCACCGAGCATCCGGGCGACCCGCTCGCCGGTGCCGCCGACGCCGCCGCCGACGACCGACGAGACGGCCTTCGTCCCGCTGCCGCCGATGCCGGTGCCGCCCGTACCGCCGGAACCGCCCGAACCGAGGTCGTTCGGATCGAACCTGCGGCCGCTGCCGCCGCCACCGGTGTCGATCCGCTCGAAGACGTCCCTCCCGCCGGTGGTGGGGTTCTTCTGCTCCGGGCGGGAGGAGAGGGCGTACTCGGCGTTGGTGAGCAGCTGGTGGCTGCGGCTGATCGGGTTGCCGCCGGAGTCGACGACGACGCCGTCCTTGAGGGTGGCACCCTTCGGCAGCACGTAGGGGTTGCCGTTGGAGTCGAGCAGCGGCTTGCCCTTGGCGTCCACCACACTGCCGTCCGGCTGGACCTTCGCACCCTCCGGGAGCCGGATCCGGTCGTAGCCTGCGCCCGGCGTGCCGCCCGTCTGGTTCTCCTCGCGGGGCGGCTGCTGCGGCTGCGGCGTGCCCGTCCTGCCGCCGGGGGGCGCGACGATCTGCTTGCCGTTCGACCCGAGGACCGGGTTGCCCTTGGCGTCGAAGACCTTGCCGTCCTTGCCGACGCGGGACCCGGGCGGCAGCATGACGGGCTTGCCGTCGGCGCCGACGACCGGCTTGCCGTTCTTGTCGAGCAGCGGGACGGTCCTGCCCCCGTTCGCCCCCGAGCCCCCGGAGCCTCCCGCGCCCGGCCCGCCCGTCGTGACGTCGGGGATGGTGATCGGGGGGACCTTGGGGATGTCCGGGAGCCCGCCGGGGTTCTTGCCGTCCCCGCTCCCGCCCTTTCCGTTCCCGCCGCCCTCCTTGCCGGTGGTCGTGTCGGGCACCTTGATGCCGCCCCCGCCCCCGCCGCCGATACCGCCTCCGCCGATGCCTCCCCCGGAGCCACCGGCGCCGGAGCCGCCCGCACCGTCGCCGTTCCCGCCCATCCCGTCCGGCAGCCCGGATCCGCCGCCGGCCCCGCCGCCACCGGCTCCGCCGGGCCCGCCCGCCCCGCCCGTGCCGCCGGGAAGGGCGAAGTTCGGCTGATGGAGCACCGGGGCGAGCGCGGCCGCCAGCTGGAGATAGGCGTCGTCCAGGGGGTTGATGTGGGTCGTCGCGGTGCCGTCGAGGAAGCTGAGCGCCTCCATCCACTCGGTCTTCGCGTGCCGCTCGACCATCCTGACCCAGTCGGGGGAGCTGACGTCCTTCCCGTCCTTGTCGTACAGGGCGACGAAGGTGGAACTGGTGGTGTTGGCGGTGCCGCCGCCGCCCGCCGTGGTGACGGTCGAGGTGGTCGACCAGGTGGTGTGGAGCGTCGCGCCCTGCATGAGGGCGTAGAAGTTGGCGCGCAGCAGCTCCACACCGTTGTGGATCCGGTAGTGGAGGGTAGAACCGTCCGTCCTGACCAGGTGGCTCTGGTGCTTCTTCCAGTCCTCGAAGCCCTTGTGCATGCCCCAGGAGGAGTCGACGAGTGCGGTCTTGGCGTCGCCCAGCAGGGTCACCAGGTTCTTGGGCGTGGTGATGTCCAGCCAGACCTTGTACATCTCGCCGTAGATGACGTGGACGAACTTCTTGAACGAACCGGCGGCGCTGCCCCGCCACTCACTCCCCTCGGACTCCAGGTCGTCGCCCCAGCCCTTGATGATGGGGTTCCACTTCTCCATCCACTTGACGACCCCGTCCACCTGGTTCTTCGCGTTCTCGAACGTGTAGGGGTTGACGACGTCCGTCCTCGCCGTCGACGTCCCGCTCACCAGGGGGAGGAGTCCCTTGTCCGGCTCGTTCAGGAACAGGTTGTACGGCGATTTGGTGTCGTCGAAGTAGCCCGCCCAGTTGGCGCTGAAGCCCACCACGTACCGGGCCTTCCGGTCGCCGTAGGTGGAGACGAACTCCCACCAGAAGTCGAAGACCTTCGAGTAGTCCCTGCTGAAGGGCACGTCCTTCTCGATCCGGAAGGTGCCGAAGTCGGACCAGTCCTTGGAGCCGGGACCGGCCACGGCGTTCCGGGTCGTCAGTGTCCCGGTGCTGTCCAGGAAGATCTTGACGGCCTCTTCCCAGGTCCGCTTGCGCGTCGGCGGCTTCGGGACGATCGGCTGTTCGGTCACATCCGGTTCCTTTCTCCGGTGGGGTACGGGGTCACGGGGAGGAGGTGGTTCAGGACTTGCCGGTGTTCTGGCCGTCCCGCTGGATGTAGCCGAGGAGCTCCCACATCTCGGCCGTGTCGAGGGATTCCCCGACCGCCTCGCCGAGGATCTGCTTGACGCTGCCCAGGTTGATGTAGCCGCTGTTGGCGATGGCGTTGAGCTTGCCGAGCGCCGTGTCCAGCTCTCCGGCCACCTTGGCGAACAGCTTCTGCACCTGATCGGCGCTGGCCAGGGCCGTCGTGTTGCCCGGCACGAGCTTGCCGTAGTCGCCGACGAGGGTCTGGTTCTTCCACTCGGCGAGCCTCTTCAGGTACTGGTCCGAGATGAACTCGTTCATCAGGCTCTCGAACGCCTTCTGCTTGGCGAGCAGGACGTCCATGGACACCGTGGTGGAGCCGCCGCCGTCCTCGTTGTCGTCGGGTTCGCTGGTCGCCATGGTCCCTCTCCTGTCCTGTGCCGTCCCCGCCGTACGCGGTCCGGCACGGAGAACGGAGGGCCCCCGCCGCGGGGTTCAGCCGGGCCCGGGAACGGCGGAACCCGGCGCGCCCGCGGAGGGTGGGCCGGGTTCCTGGCGGGGCGGGCTCAGCGCTGGAACAGATAGGCGCTCTTGCGGTCGCCGTTGCGGATGATGCCGTGGGCGTCCGTCAGCAGGTTCGCGCCCTGGTCGAACTGGCGTGACAGCGTGGAGTCCAGGTTGTTCACGACCTGCCGGAACTCGTCGAACTCCTTGGCCGCCTCACCGGTGAACTCCGACTCGATGGCGCCGAGGCGCTGCACGATGGTCATCACGGCGGAGCTCATGGCGGCCGCGACCTGCTTCATCTGGTCATTGGCGTCCTGGAGGGCGCCGTGCTTGATGTCCATGTCCATGGGGTCCATGCGCGTTCCTTACGACAGAAGGGAGGGGAAGAGGAGAGGGGTGGGGGAGCGGAGGCGGCGGGGGCGCTCCGCCCCGCATCACTTGCTGAGGATGTCGTAGACGTCGCCGCCCCACAGGTCCATGTTCGACTCGGCCTCACCGGCGGTGTCCGCCATGACCTTGCTGGTCATGCCGACGGCGTCCACGAGGTCCTTGTACTCGGCCATCACCGTGCGGTAGCCGCGCTGCCAGTTCTCGATCTTCGCGATGAACTTGGTCCCCGCGGCGGACTTCATGCTGTCCGCGACCTGCCGGGCGATGTCCTCGGACTGGGCATAGGACCGCTCCATCGTCTGGAGGTGCTCCTCCAGCTCGTTGAGGGTCTGGGTGAGTACCGCTGACGAGACCTTGAGATTGGCGTTGGGCGCGTCGGTCACCTGAACTCCTTTGTCGTACGGGCCGGGAGGTTCCCGGCAGGAAGAACGGGCGCCTCAGGGAACCGGGTTCACCGCCCGCTCGCCGTCGACAGCCGACCCCTTCGCCGCCCGTACGGCCTCCAGGGGCTTCCCGTCCTTCACCTGCTCCCCGGAACAGACCGGTGCCGGCACGCCCGCCGTCGTGTCGACGACACCCGCCGCCGTCAGCGCCGACGGGTCCAGGGCCGGGCCCGACGGCAGCAGGGTCAGCAGCGTCGCCGGCACGCCCACGCCCGCCGCGCCCGCGTAGCCGAGGGCCTTCGCGGAATCCGCCGTCGGCAGCGGGTACTTCACGCCGTTGTCCGCGACCAGATACGTCGCCCCGGCCGCACCCGCCCCGGACAGCGCCCGGACCAGCGCACCGCCTCCGGGCCGTACGGAGATCAGGTCCGCCGCGCCGCACGCCGGCGTCACGCCCGGCTGGGGCGTCACCGGACGGCCCGCCACCACCGCCGCGTCGGCCACCACCACCAGGGTGGACGCCCCGCCCTCGACCGAGGGCCGTACGGTCGTGCACACGCCCTGCTCGGGCGCCGGTTCCACCAGCTCCGGCGGCGTCTGGGGAAGGTCCCCGTCCGGCAGCGTCCCGGCCGGCGCCGGATGGGCCGCCAGATCGGCGGCGCCCACCGCGACGGCGACCGCCGGAGCCCCCGCGTACGCCTGCCGCTGCGTACGCGGATCACCGCGCAGCAGTTCGAAGGAGGTCCGGTCGAGCGGCGCCAGCCCCTTCGCCGTCAGCACGTACGGTTCACCGCCAGGGCCCGTGAAGAGCTGGCCGATCCGGGTCTTCCGCCCGGCCAGGGCGGGGCCGGGCGTGCCCCGCCCCGCGATCTCCGGCAGGGTCAGGTCCGGCCCCGCCGGCAGGGAGTTGAGGTAGGCCGCCGTCACCGGGAACGGGGCCGCCGCGCCATAGCCGAGCGCCGCCCCCGCCCCCGCGCCGAGCCGCAGCCGCCGTCCCTGCCACAACACGTGCCCGGTCCCGTCCGAGGCGGCCACCAGCACCGCCTGCCCGGGACCCAGAGCCCGGCCCGTGCCCGCCGCGCCGACGGCCACCGACACCACCGGGCCGGGCCGCCCCGACGCGCCGGCCGCCACCAGCCCGCACACCAGCCAGTCGCCCCGTGCCAGCGCGGACGCGGCCGGCAGCCCGTCCGGCGCACCCACGATCCCCAGCGGGCCGCCGCGCGGCACCGCGCCCAGCGAGCTCAGACCGACCTGCGTCACGGTCATCCGCTCCCCGGCCACCAGCCGGGCACTGGCCTGGTTGAGGACCGGCCGCAGCTCACCCCCGACGAACAGGTACCGGGCGCCGGTCTCCTTGACCACCACCAGGGTGCCCGGCTTCGCCCAGCCCGTCGCACCGCCCGGCTTGATCGCCCCGTACAGGGCCATCACCAGGGCGATGACCACGGCGATGAACAGTCCGGTCCGCACCCCGCGGGTGGTCCGCCGGGTCGGGAGGTCCAGCGCGTCGGGCTCGCCCCGCAGCATCCCGGCCCCGAGCCTGCTCATCACGAACAGGTGGGCCTGCACCTGGTCGCGCCTGGACTGCATGTGAACTCCTGGGTGGGAAGTAGGTGTCGGGGATCGGAAGGTCTCGCCGCGGGTGGCTCAGCCGGTGAGCCCGCGCACCCACCCGAAGACCCCGGCCTCGGTCAGCGCCAGCGGGATCAGGCTCAGCGCCAGTGTGCTGTGCAGCAGGTCGGCGGCCCGCCCCCAGTACGGCAGCAAGCGCCGCCCCGGTACCGTCCACGAGAAGATCGCGAACGCCGCGGCGGTGGCCGTCAAACCCGTCAGCAGGCCCAGCCGGCCCGCCGGCCCGAGCGACAGCGCCCACCCGGTCGCGAGCAGCGCCAGCCCGTACACGCCCGGCAGGATCAGGGCCAGCCGCTGCCACCGGGAACCGACCTCGCGCACGTGCAGGACCAGCAGCAGGGACAGGACCGCCGCCAGCGTCACCGGCGCCCACCCGGGCGCGCCCGACATCAGCGTGAGGCACACCGCGCACAGGGCGCCGGTCACCACGTGGAAGGCGGTCAGATAGCCGTCGGCCACGGCGCTGCGGTCCACGACCTCCCGCGCCGGATACGGCTCGATGTCCTCCTGGAGCTCCTCCGCCCGGCGCGGCAGCGCGGGCAGCCTCATCCCCGACAGCCGGAAGGCGAAACCGGGCAGGAACGTCCCGAACGCCACCACCAGCACCGCCAGGGCCCCGGCCGTCTCCGACGACGACAACCCCGCCAGCACGAGTGCTCCCGCCGCGGACGCGGCGACCGAGACGACGAGCAGCCCCAGGAACAGGGGCGCGGAGCAGGCCACCGACGCCAGTGCCAGGACCGAGGCGCCCGCCGCCGCCGAACCGCCCGCGAGCAGCCGGGCGCCCGCCAGGTCGCTCTCCCCCGCCGGCAGCAGCGCCCCGGCCAGAGCCAGGTAGGGCACCGCCGTCGCGCCGAGCGCCGTGCCGGCCCCCGCGTCCCCCACCGCACGCGAGGCGCTGCCCGCGCCGATCAGCAGCAGGACCCCGGTGCACGCCGACGCGACCACCCGCAGCGGGCCGAGGTCGCCGGAGAGCGCCAGGAGCACGAAACCGCCCGCCAGCGCGAGCAGCGCGACGCCGAGCGCCACATGGTGGGTGAGGGCGGGGGTCCAGCCGTCGCCGCGCCGTTCGAGACCGGCCGCGACACCGTCCACGACATCGTCGAAGTGCGCCTCCGGCAGCGCCTCGCGGCGCAGCCGCAGGTGGAGCCGCTCACCGTCGCGCAGCCCCAGGGCCTCCGCGGTCCGCTCCTCGTCCAGCGGTTCCTCACCGAGCCGCTGGAGCACCCAGCCGCCCGCCTCGACCGCCTGCTCGTCGAGGTCGTCCCCGGAGTAGCCGATGATGGTCGGCAACAGGTCCGCCAGGGGGACGTCGGCCGGTACGGAGAGCTCGACCACCTTCTGCGGCCCGTGGAACCTCAACCGGCACAGCCCCGCCACCGCGCTACCGCTCACTGCCCGCGTGTCCTTCCCGCTGTCCAGCCGAGGCCGGAAATCCCTCGGCGGACAGAGGAACGGAAACACCGCGCCGCCGGGTTCAGTCCCTCCCGCCCGGGGCGGCGGCAGGGCCCGCCGCTCGCCCGCGCGAGGAGACGGGGGCCTGAGCCGCTCGCCCGCGCGAGGAGACGGGGGCCTGAGCCGCTCACCCGCGCGAGGAGACGGGGGCTGAGCCGTCCCCCGTACGAACAGGCGGGGAGCCTCAGTCGTCCCCCCGTACGAGGAGGGGGGAGCCTCGGTCGTCCCCCCCGGTACGAGGAGGGGGAGCCTCAGTCGTCCCCGCGCTCCGCGCCCCGCAGCTCCCGTACGAGCGCCTCGACGCCCTCCTCACCGCGGCGGGCCACCAGGACCGCCGCCGCCCCGGCCACCGACCGCCGCTCGCCCTCGCTCCAGCGTGCCGCCGACGGATGCTCGTCGACGACGAACACGCGCGCGATCATCAGCGCCTCCGGATCCGGCGGCCCGGCCGGGGCCGCGGTCCCTAGCAGCCGGACGAGCGCGGCCGTCACCTCGGCGGCGGTGGCCTCCGGCACGTCGAGACCGGTCACGGTCCCGTCGAGCGGGTCCTCGTCCTCCGGCCCGACGTCCGGCAGCCACGCGCGGGGGAGAGCCCCCGCCCCGTCCCCCGCCTCGTCCACCCCGCTGAACCCGAGCCCGTCCCGCGTCCCGGTGCCCTCGCCGTCCTCGGCCCCGTCCCGGGCCCCGGCGCCTTCATCGTGACCGTCCACCGCTCTCCTCCCGACGCCGCCCTGGCGGGCGCACGCCCCCTGCCTCGACCACCCGCGCGACCGGCCGGACCGGCGCTCCGGGCGGGCCGGCGTGCGTCCGTACGCGCGCCCGCTCTCCTCTGATCCTTCGCCCCCTCCCCGTCGCAGTGGTCAACGATCCTCCTCGCCGCCGGGTTCATCCGTCGGCGCCCCCCGACCGGGTTGAACCGCCCCGCACCCGCCGTCCGTTCCCGACTGACGAGGAAACCGCACGAAGTCGGCCGCCCGGCGTTGCGCCAGGCGTGAGGAGCGTTGTTCGTTGAGCGTGGTGCAAGTCAACCGCCCGCCGCGGCGGCCGGGTCCCGAGATGCCCGACGGCGAGATCCAGCTCCAGGAGCCGCCCGGTCTGCCCGAGAAGCAGAGCGGCGTGGGCACCATCATCACGATGGTGCCGATGGCGCTGTCCTCGCTCTCCATGGTCTTCATCTTCCTGCGCCCCAACGGCGGCATCATGACGTACATCGCCATGGGCACCATGGCCGTGTCCGCCATCGGCATGGTCGTCACCCAGATCATGCGCGGCAACGCCGACCGCAAACAGGAACTCACCGGCGAACGCCGCGACTACCTGCGCTATCTCGCACAGATGCGGCGGCAGGTCCGCAAGGAGATCCACCGCCAGCAGGAGGCCCTCGCCTGGCGCCACCCCGACCCGGCCGAACTGCCCTTCCTGGTGCGGACCTCACGCCTGTGGGAACGCCGCTCCTCCCACCCCGACTTCAGCGACGTGCGGATCGCGCTGGGCTCCCAGCGGCTCGCCGTCCGTCTCGCCCCCCTCGCCACCAAGCCGGTCGAGGACCTCGAACCGCTCAGCGCCCACGCGCTGCGCCGCTTCATCCACGCGTACGGCTCCATCGCCGACCAGCCCGTCGCCATCCACCTGCGCGGCTTCGCCCACGTCCTGATCCGCACCGCCGACCCCGGCACCGACCCCGGGACCGAGCCCGGGACGGACGCCCCGCCGGAGGACGACCGGGCCCGCTCCCTGGTCCGCGCCGTCCTCACCCAGCTGGCCACCTTCCACGCCCCCGACGAGCTGCGCGTCGCCGTCGTCACCGCCCCGGACCGGCGCAGCCACTGGGAGTGGACCAAGTGGCTCCCGCACGCTCTGCACCCCCACGAGACGGACGGCGCCGGACCGCTGCGGCTCGTCGCCGGCAGCATCGGCGAACTGGAGCAGCTGCTCGGCGAGGAGTTCGGCGCCCGGCCCCCGTACGAGCCCGACGCCACCCCCAGCCGCGACGAGCCCTACACCGTCGTCGTCCTCGACGGTGCCGTCCTCGCAGGCCCCCACCGGGCCGCGCTCGGCGGCTACCGCAACGCCACCGTCGTCGACATCGGCTCCACCCTGGACTGGAACCACGGCCGCCTCACCCTCCGGCTGCGGATCACCGGAGCCCCCGACACCCCCGGAACCCTGGAGATGATCGGCGCGGACCGCAACCGAAAGGACCAGACCACCCCCCTCGGCGTCCCCGACGCCCTGCCCCTCGCCGCCGCCGTGCGGCTGGCCACCGCCATGGCCCCGTACCGCCTCGGCGACAGCTTCGACGCGGGCGAACCCCTGGAGACCGACTTCGACCTCGCGGGCCTGCTCGGCATCCCCGACCTGCACCGCTTCGACGTCAAGGAACAGTGGGCGCGGCGCAACCAGTCCAACAAGCTCCGCGTCCCGCTCGGCCTCGGCCCCGACGGCACCCCCATCGACCTCGACATCAAGGAGTCCGCCCAGGGCGGGATGGGCCCGCACGGCATGCTCATCGGCGCCACCGGCTCGGGCAAGTCCGAACTGCTCCGCACCCTGGTCCTCGCCCTGGCCCTCACCCACTCCTCGGAGATCCTCAACTTCGTCCTCGTCGACTTCAAGGGCGGCGCCACCTTCCTCGGCCTGGACGGCCTGCCCCACACCTCGGCCGTCATCACCAACCTCGCCGACGAGGCCGACCTCGTCGACCGCATGCGCGACGCCCTGCACGGCGAGATGATCCGCCGCCAGGAGCTCCTGCGCGCCGCCGGGAACTACGCCTCCCTCCTGGAGTACGAGACCGCCCGCGCCGCCGGCACCCCGCTCGACCCGCTGCCCACCCTCTTCGTCGTCGTCGACGAGTTCTCCGAGCTGCTCGCCGCCCACCGCGACTTCATGGACCTCTTCGTCATGATCGGCCGCCTCGGGCGCTCCCTCGGCGTCCACCTGCTGCTCGCCTCCCAGCGCCTCGACGAGGGCCGCGTGCACCAGCTGGAGTCCCACCTGTCGTACCGGATCGGCCTGCGCACCTTCTCCGCCATGGAGTCCCGGGGCGTCCTGGGCGTCCCCGACGCCTACCAGCTGCCCTCCCAGCCCGGAAACGGCTACCTGCGCAGCGACATCTCCACCCTCAGCCGCTTCAAGGCCGCCTACGTGTCCGGCACCTACCGGCCCAAGCGGCGCCCGGCCGCCCGCCGCTCGGTCATCGAGAGCCAGGTCGTCGCCCTCGGCACCGAGTACGTGGCCCCGCACGTGCTGCCCGCCACCCCCGACCCTCAGGAGGAGACGCCCGCCGAGGAGACCGGCACCCTCCTCGACATCGCCGCCGAACGCCTGGTCGACGCCGGTCCCCCCGCCTACCAGGTGTGGCTGCCACCGCTCGACGTGCCGCCCACCCTGGACGAACTCCTGCCCCCGATCGGTCCCGACCCCGAACACGGCTTCACCGCCGAGGGCGAGGTCCGCGGCAGCCTCAAGGTGCCCGTCGGCGTCGTCGACAAGCCCTTCCAGCAGGTCCGCGACCTGCTCGTGGCCGACCTGGGCGGCGCCGACGGCCACATCGGCATCGCCGGCGCTCCCCAGTCCGGCAAGTCCACCCTCATCCGCACCCTGATGACCTCGCTCGCCCTCACCCACACTCCCGCCGAAGTGCAGTTCTACTGCCTGGACTTCGGCGGCGGCGCCCTGTCGAGCCTGCGCGGTCTGCCGCACGTCGGCGGCGTCACCGGCCGGCACGACCCCGACCGGGTCCTGCGCACCATCGCCGAGGTCAACGCCGTCGTCACCCGCCGCGAGAAGTACTTCGCCGAGCAGGGCATCGACTCCGTCGCCGCCTTCCGCCGCAAGAAGGCCGCCGGTGAACTGCCCGACGACCCGCACGGCGACGTGTTCCTGGTCATCGACGGCTGGAACACCCTGCGCCAGGAGTTCATGGATCTGGTCCAGCCCCTCACCCTCATCTCCCAGCGGGGCCTCAACTACGGTGTCCACCTCCTCGTCGGCACCACCCGCTGGGGCGAGGTCACCGGCGCCCTCCGCGACCAGCTCCAGACCCGCTTCGAACTGCGCCTGGGCGACCCCGTCGACTCCGTCGTCAACATGCGGGCGGCGGGCAAGGTCCCCAAGATCCCCGGCCGCGGCCTCACCGCCGACCAGATGCACTTCCTGTGCGCGCTGCCCCGCATGGACGGCATCGGCACCGCCCACGACCTCGGCGAGGGCGTCGCCGACCTGATCGACGTCGTCGCCGACCACTGGACCGGACCTCGCGCCCCCGAGGTCCGGATGCTCCCCCTCGTCCTCGACCCCGCCGACCTTCCCGCGCCCCACGGCTCCCTGCGGATTCCGCTGGGCCTGGAGGACACCGAGGTCCAGCCCTTGTGGCACGACTTCTCCCGCGACCCGCACCTGATCGTCGTCGGCGACAGCGAGACCGGCAAGACCAACCTGCTCAAGCACGTCGCCACCCAGATCATGCGCGCCTACACCCCCGACCAGGGCCGCCTGATGCTGGTCGACTTCCGCCGCGAGATGTACGAGACCGTGCCCGAGGAGTACCGCCTCGGCTACGCCGTCTCCGTCGACCCGCTCCGCCAGATGATCACCGGCGCGGGCAAGGCCATCGCCAACCGGATCCCGGCCGCCGACATCACCCCGGACCGGCTGCGGCGGCGCGACTGGTGGAGCGGGCCCGAGCTCTTCGTCCTGGTCGACGACTACGACCTCGTCAACGGCTCGATGACCTCCCACCCCTTCGCCGCCGTCCTCGACAACCTCGCCCAGGGGGCGGAGATCGGCCTCCACATCATCGTCGCCCGCTCCGCCAACGGCGCCGGCCGCGGCCTGTCCGACCCCCTCCTGCGCAGGCTCCAGGACGTCAACACCCCGGCCGTCCTGCTCTCCTGCCCGACCACCGAGGGCCACCTCTTCGGCGGCACGAAGCCGAAGGTGCTGCCCGCCGGACGCGCGCAGCACATCACCCGCCGCCGCACGGTGCAGCTGCAGACTCCGCTGCTCGACCCCGACGCCCGGACCCCGCAGAACGGACACCCCGGATGACCGGCCCCGGCCCCGCCCCCGCCCCCGTGTCCGGGACGGGCACCCACCCCGTCGGCCCGCACCTGGTGATCTCCTCCACGGAGACCGCCGCCGCCCTGGCCCCCGTCCTGGACGGCCTGCCCCCGCTGCCCGGCACGCTCCTGGTGCTGGCCGCCGCCCCGGACGCGGCCCCGTACCTCCGCCGCACCCTGCCCGATCTGGTATTGCTCGCCCGAGAGCGCCGTGCGACCCGTCTCCTCCTCGCCGCCTCGGGCCTCGCGGCCCCCGGCCCCGACGGCGCCCGCCCCGTACGCGCCGTCGCCACGACGGCGGACTTCACCGTGATCGCCCCGGACGGTGTGGCCAGCGTCGAACCGGACGGCTCGCTGCGCCTCGCGGAACCGGGCACCTGGTGGCTGGCCGAACCGGGGAAGGAGCCCCGCGAACTGGGCCCGGGCTGGCCCCCGGAGGCGTCGGAGACCCCGGAACCGGAGACCGCACACGACGGGGCCGAGCAGCTGCCGCCCCCTGCCCCTCCCGTCCCCGTGGTGGCGGAGTCTCAGGGTGGCACGCACGGACTCCGCCACACGGCACCGGAGAAACCGGCGGAGGACGTCCGCACGGTCCCGGGCGGAACCTGGCTCGGAGCACTGCCCGAGGCGGCCGCGCCACTGATCGGCGTCCCCCCGGACACCTACCTCCTGGGCGTCGGCTCACCCGCCCGCCCCGCCCTGCCCTCCGCCGAACTCCTCGCCCGGGCGCCGGCGGCGACGGCGGACGCACGGCACCTCCTGCTGTCCGCGCCGTGGGCCGAGCCGTCCGACCTCGTCGCAATGGCGGCGGCTCTCGCGGACGGCCTCGACCGTACGGTACGGGCCGCGATCGGCCTTCCCGTACGGACGGCCGACGACCACGCCACCACCTTCCTCGACGAACGGGGCGCACCCACCTGGCAGCCCCTCCTGCTCGAACTCGCCGCTTCCCCCGAGCACCACCGCGTGGTGCCGTCCGCATGGCTGCGGCCGTCAGGACCGGAGGCGAAGGCACCGGCCCTGTACCCCTGCGCGGAACCTGAAGGCTGGCTCCTCGAACTCGTCCCGGCGGGCCTCTGGCTGCGCCCGGCCGACCGGCGGCCCGACCCGGCGCCACGCACGAGACGCCCCGACCCGGCCCGTCCGGCCCTGATCGTGGGCGACGGCGCACACCCGTTGCCGCCCGAACTCCTGCGTGCCCTGCCCGCCGTCCTGGCCACGCTTCCCGACCTGGGGGGCACGGAACCGTACGGCCTGCTGTTCCACGGCACCGCGTCGGACGAGGCCCCCGCACGCTCATGGGCGGAGGAACTGCACCTGCACTGGCTGGGATCGACCGCCGTGAGCGCACCTCGGCAGGAGCAGGAGCAGGAGCAGGCACCAGCGCCGGAGCAAGTACCAGCGCAAGCACCAGCACAGGCGCAGGAGGCACAGGCGCAGTCGCAGGAGGCACAGTCGGCAGCGGTCACCCCGCCACTGCGACCCTCCACCGTCCCGGCTCCGGAGCCCTCCACCGTCCCGGCCGCACCGGGCGGTCGCAGCGGCCCGGGCGACCGGGCGGCCCTCCGGGACCTTCTGGGCGAGAAGTACCACATTCTCGCCAGCAAGGCGGAGCTCCTGGCCTCCCGGCTGCCGTCACTGCGCTCCCTCGCGCAGGACGGCCTCAAAGCGGATCTGGTGGCTATCGCCCTGCATCAGGCTGATGTCCCCGACCTGGTGTCCCGAGCGGGACTGGCCGAGGCGGCGAGGGCGGCCGGGCCCGGCCCCTTCACTCCGCTGCTGCGCTGCCTGGACTCGGGTCTGCGCCGCCTGCCGGGGCACTACGGGGCCGTCATGCTCGCGGCTCCGGTGGAGGAGGTGCCGTTGGACCGGTACGCGCGGGGCTCGGTCCTCGTCGAGCCCGCGGCGGTGGCGGCCGTCCCGGCGTGCGACGCGGAACTGGAGGGCGCGGTGGAGTTCGGGATCTGGTCCACCACCGGCCGGCGCACGTCCGTCTTCCTCGGCACGGACGACGAGGCGGAGGTCGTGTTCCCCCCGGGCACGGCCTTCTCCGTCCTGGCCCTTCACCTGCCGGAGGACGACACGGCGCCGATCCGCGTCCTGCTCCGCGAGATCTCCCCCGCGGAGACCGACCCGATGGACGACCGCTTCCGCAAGCGTGACGAACAGGCCCGCACCCGCCTGACCGAATGGTTCGAGCGCAGAGACATGCTGCAACCCCACGACCGCCGCCCCCTCCCGGACGCCTCCCGTTTCCACGTGGCCCCCGGGACGGGCCCGAGGGCCCGGGCTGGGCGGACCTAGGACGTGAGGCTCAGGAGACACCGACGCCCGCGCCGGCCGCGGGCCGGCTCGCCTTCGGCGAGACGCGGGCCGGCGTTCGGTCGTCAGCCGACGGGGATGCCGGGGTTGGTGAGCGCGGTGCCTCCGATGACGGTGTTGTCGGAGGTGATGGTGACCGGGCAGGAGCCCGTCCGGTTGGTGACGTTGATGGCGTACTTCGCGGCGGCGCTGCCGCTCGCGCCCGTGAGGTCGGAGCGGTTGTTGCGGAAGACGGTGCCGCAGCCCCAGCCCGGGTCCTGTGTGTGGGTCTCGAACCCGTGGTTCATCGTGCGCACGCCGATGTTGTTCTCGATGACGTAGTTGTTGCCCTTCACGTCGATCCAGGAGTCGTCGTAGTTGACGTTCGTCAGACCGTTGCCGTCGAAGCGGTTTCCGGAGACCAGACCTCCGGTGGTGCCTTCCTTCAGGTCGATGTTCTCGCCGCCGATGTTCGGGCCGATCACGTTGTTCAGGATCTGTATGTGGTCGCTCTTGTCGGAGAGCGTGTTGGCGGTGCCGACGTAGACGCCTTCGCCCTTGCCGTCCCGCGCGGTACCGGTGTCGTGCACGGTGGAGTTGCGCAGCACCCCGTAACTGGAGGACTGGCGGAAGTGGACCCCCTCCATCTTCATGTGGTTCACCGTCACCGAGTCGAGCACGACATGGTCGGAGGCGTCGACCATGATGCCCTTCTGTGCCCCGGTCACCGTGATGCCCTGCACGGTCCAGTAGGGGGCGTTGGCCAGGGACAGGCCGTAGCCGCCGCCGGTCGTGGTGGTGAGGACGGCGCGGGACGTGCCGATGAGGGTGATCCGGGCCGTGGCACTGCCACCCGTGGTGATCTTGAAGTTGCCCTTGTACGTGCCGTCGGCCAGCTGGATGGTCCGGCCCGGGACGGCGGCGGTCAGCGCGCTCTGCAGCTCCTTGGCGTTGGTGACCGTGACCGTGTCGCCGGGCGTGGCGGTCGGCGTCGGCGTCGGAGTGGCGCTGGCCGTAGGTGTCGGAGTCGGCGTCGGTGTCGGGGACGGCGAGTGCGAAGTCGGCTGGGACGGAGACGGGGTGGTGCCCCCTGAGCTCAGGGAGACGTCGTCGGCCTGATAGGGGCTGCCGTACCAGCCGCTGAGTGTGACGGTGACCTGGGTGGTGCCCGGGGCGGTGGTGAAGGTGCGGGTGAGCTGGGTCCAGTCTGGGGCGTTGGCCCAGGTGGAGGTGGCGACGCCGGTGCCGGAGGCGCCGAGGGTCACGTACGAGCCCTTGACCCAGGCGGTCAGGGTGTAGGCGGTGTTCGGCTGCACGGCCACGGTCTGCGTGCAGGCCCCGAGGTCGCCCGCACCAGGGGTGGCACTCAGCGCGGAGCCGCCGGAGCGGGGGGCGGTGGCCGTGGGGGCGGCAGTGCCGGTACAGGTCCAGGGGGCGAGGCCGGCGGCCTCGAACCCCGGATTGCCCAGCAGTTCGCCGGCCGCGCTCGCCTGGGCGGGGAGCAGGGTGAGCAGGGCGGAGCCGAGGCAGAGGGCTCCGGCGGCGCCGAGAACGCGGGGGAGGCGGCGTCCGTGGTGTGTCATGAGAGGGCGCTCCGATGCGGGGGAGAGCGGATCAGGGCCTGCGTATCCACAACTTGGACTAGACCAATGCGGGAGTCAAGAGGTCGGAAGCCGGGCTGAGGCCGAGGATCGCGGGGCGTTCAGGCGTCGGCGGCCGCGAGGGGGGGGGGGGGGGGGGGGCCGCCGGGAGAGGCGGTGTTTGTCGGAGAAACGGCACCAGCAGTAAACGACACCCCCCACGGC
>NZ_JBIAMB010000028.1:82227-118069 GCF_042873895.1 Streptomyces sp. NPDC004435
CCGCGCGGCCGCCGGGCGCCCGGGGGGGGGGGGGCGCGGGGCGGCGGGGGCGCGGCCCCCCCCCGGCCCCCCCCCGGGGGGGCGGGGGGCGGGCGCCCCCCCCCCGGACGCCGTGCATGTCGTGCTTCGTCGGAGATCGCGCCGGCGTAGGAACGGACGGCCGGATCGGCTGCGAGTGAGTCGGTGACCGTGGCCCTGGTCGGGCCGTCCTCGGTGCGGGCGCAGTCGAGCCCCCACCCGCCGGAGTGGAGGGGAGTGTCAGGCTCACACGGGCGTACGGTGCCGGTCGGCGAGGTCCTACCAGAAGGCCTTCACCGCGGCGACGCGGGTGGGCGCGAGCCGGGCGTGGTCGCGCAGCGGGGACGTCTTGCCTTCCGGGAGACCGCGGGCGGCCTCCCGGAAGGCACAAGCCCGGTTGCCGCCCCGCTCGCGGGTTGGTCCCCGCCGACCCGAGGGCATCCCGGGGGACGAACCACGGGCGGGGATCACCGCTGCCCCCGCTCCAGGGTCTCAAGGATCCAGGACCTGATCTTTTCCCCTGCCGGTCGGCCTCGAGGAAGGCTGCCGACCTGGCGCCGGGGAAGGCCCGCCCGACCCCCGCGGCCTCCGCGAGGGCGTTGAGGGCTTTTTGGTGGCGCCCCGTGTCGGCCAGCCGGACGGCGAGGTTGTTCAGGCTCATGGCGAGGTCCACACGGACTTCGGGGGATCGGTGTGCGGCCAGTTGGCCGTAGAGCCGGACGGCCTCCTCGGCGGCTCGCAGTCCTTCCTCGCGCCGGCCGAGGCCGCCGAGTCGGTTGCTCAGGTTGGTCAGGCTCCTCGCCAGGGCATCGTCGTGGGACCCGGGGCCGGTCCGGGTGCCGGACCGGGCGTCCAGGCGGGCCAGTTCGCGGTTGATCCGGACGGCCTCCTCGATCGAGTCGAGGGCCTCGCCCGGGCGGTCCGCGTCGGCCAGGCAGTTCGACAGGTTGCTCAGGAGGGCGGCGAGGCCGGGGCCGTACGTCTCCGGTTCCCGCCGCGCCGGCGGCCGGTACAGCGACACCGCCTCGGAGCCGGCGGCGAGTGCTTCCGCGGTCCGGCCGGTCTCGGCCAGCCGCACGGAGTGGTTGCCGAGCGTCCGGGCGAGGTCGGGGGCGGCGGTCTCGGGGCTGCTCGCGTACTGCTGACGGAAGAGCTCCACCGCTTCGTCGACGGTCACGAGCGCCTCGTCCAGGCGGCCGTCGTCGGCCAGCCGGTTCGACAGGATCCGAAGACTGCGCGCGAGGTGGAAGGAATGCCCGTCCGGATCCTGCCACGCGAGCGCGCGGTGGTGCCGGACGTTGTCGGCGGCGACGGAAACGCCCGCCCCCTTCCGCGCGGCTCCCTCCGGCTCCAGCTCCTCCGGCCCCTCCATCCCCGCCGTGCCCCGGCCCGCCCCGGGGACGGCCGGTCGAGCGGACGCCCGAGCGAAGGCCGCCGCGAGCGTGGCGGCGGAGGGCCTGCGGGCGGGGTCCTCGTCCAGGCACCTCCAGAGCGTGTCCGCGAGCTCCGGGGCGATTCCCGACGTCGCCACCGCGCGCCGGCCGTCGGGGGTCCTGGCGTCGGACCACCTTCCCGTGAGCAGGGACAGGAGCAGGGCGCCGACGGCCGCCACATCGCTCTGCGAGGTGAGCGAGGAGCTGTCGTCGTCCGGCCCGAGATACGCGTCGCTGCGCGGGAAACCGGCACCGTGGTCGTTGTCGGCGCCGTCGACGCTCGCCGCCATCCAGCTGACGAGCCGGACATCGCGGTCGGTCACCAGGACGGCCCTCGGCGCGAGCCCGCCGTGGACGATTCCGAGCTCATGGGCACGACCGACCGCGCGGGCCACGTCCAGGCCGATCCTCAGGAAGACCGCTTCCGGTACCGAACCCCCGTACTCCTCCAGGAACGCGCGCAGGTTCGGCGCGGGACCGGAGGACGGGTCGTCCGCGCGCCGGTGCACCAGGGCCGCCGCGATCCACGGCCGCACGTGGGCGGGGGAGGTCTGTACGTCGAGCAGCTCGGGCGCGTACGTGCCGGCCATGCGGAGCAGGCACTCGGACTCGGTCCGTACGAGCTCCCCGGCCGCCTCCGGTCCCCGGTCGTACTCCGGCGCGGGCGCGCGGACCGTGACGGCGGTCCCGTCCTCGTCCAGGGCCAGGTACATCACCACGTGGATCCAGCCCTGGGCGCTGCGGGCTTACAGCCGGAACCGGCCGACCTGACCGGATCGTCCGTCAGGAGCGGTTCCCAGCCCGGCGGCAGCTGGTCAGGACGGGGGAGGGGCGGCTCGGTCACGGTGCCGTGGCCGCCGGACTCCGCACCGGCGGGAGCGGCGGGCTCCGGCCCCGCCACCCCTGTGCGCGGCCCGGGACCGGGCACGGCGGGCTCCGGCCCCGCCACCGCCGTGCTCGGCCCGGGACCGGGCACCGGGCCGCCGGCTCCCCCCGGCGCGATCCCCAGCCGGCGCAGCAGCTCCTCCTTCAGCCAGCCGAAGGAGCGTCCGGCGTCCCCGATCACGGCGGAGCCGTCCGGGTGCCCGACCCAGGCGGGGAAGACGGGGGAGCGGCCGACGGCGGCCTCGATGTGCGCGGTGACCGCCCGGGTGGTGCGGAGCAGTTCTTTCGGGGAGACGGCGGTGAGGAGGAGGCGGCGGGCGTCGCCGGGGAAGTCGTACCGCCGGTGATGGGGCAGGCGGTCCGAGGAGTCGGTCGTGAGCTGGTGCATCAGGCCGCCCAGGAACACCTCCGTGAGGTGGCCGGGGTCGGTGGGCGGTCCGAGCACGGTCTGCACCAGGCGCATGACGGGCGGGGTGACGGGTGAGACGGCGGCGAGGTGGGCCGCGAGCCGGTAGGCCTCGGGCGAGGCGGCGTCCCTGAACCGCAGGACGGCGTCGGCGCCGTCATCAGGGCCGGTCCCGGCTGCGGCCGGGGACCCACAGGGGCAGGACGGCGGTGCCGCCGGATGAGGCGATGAGCCGCGCCCAGCCGCCGACGGCGGCGGGGTCGGTTCGAGGACCGGGACGGGTACGGAGCCGAAGTGGACGAGGCCCGGTGGGAGGACCGGCTCGGTGACGTGCCAGGCGCGGGTGGGCCCGCCGCGGCGCCGGGTGGTGACCCGCCAGGGCCGCGCGGCGATGCCGGAGCCGTCCCAGAGCCGGGTGGGCAGTGCCTGGACGACGGCGGTGGGGCCGCACCGCGCCCAGAGCTCCATGACCCGCCGCATGCGGCCGTCGCGCCATGCCTCGCCCACCCCGTCGCTGACGACGAGCACGAGGGTGTTCCCCGTCGGGTCGCTCAGGGTCTCGGGCGCCCGGAGCCTCCCGCTGCCGGTGTACGGGCGGGTACGGAGCAGTGGCGTCGCGCCGAGGGTGTCGAGTCCGTGGACGCGTACGTCGCGGAAGGCGCCGGCGCGTTCCATCAGCGCCCGGAGCTCGGCGGCGAGGCGCTGCCGGAGGACCATGGAGACACCGTCGTCGACGACGAGGGCGAGGGAGAGCCAGCGGCTCCTGACCGGGCGGGTGACGGTCTCCGGCATGCCGGTGTCGGCCAGGGCCGTCACCGTGCGCGCGATGTCGAGCTCGTGGCGCCGATGGTCGGGGAACCGCTGTCGCAGCGGGCGCAGGGACTTCCCGAGCCGGAGTTCGCCGGCGGCGGCACAGCCGTCGGGGGCGCGGACGGGGAGTGCCGCGACCTGCGGCGCGGCGGTGTTCCGCGCCGGCTCGGCCGTCGCCAGGACCGGGCGGGCGGGACCCGGGTCGGGCGGGCCGGCCGTCGCCGGCTCGCGGGGTTCCCCGGTGCCTTCGGCGCCGGGCCCGGCCGGTGACGGGGCGGCTGCCGTCGGGGCCTCGGCCGGCCTGTACGGGGACTCCGGTGCGGCGGCGAGCCGGGCCAGCGGACCGGAGCCCCGGGGCATTCTCCCGGCCGGCCAGAGGGCGTCGAGGAGTTCCTCCCGGGACAGCTCGGCGCCGCTCGCGGCGAGGACCTGAGTCACGCGTGTGATCACGGCGTCACACGGCTCCGCCGAGCCGGTGCAGGACCGCTTCGAGGAGGGCGCCGGAGCCGAGGCCGATGCCGCCCTTGCGGAGGAACACGGCGTTGAGGAGCTGGTCGGTGGCGAGTTCGCCGGAGGCGCGGCGGGCATGCGCGTCGAGGCGGCCCGCTTCGTCGAGAACCGGGGGGAAAGGCCCACCTGGACGACCTCGCGCTCCACGGCGAGGAGACCGACGAGCGGACCTGGCGCCTCGCCAAGCTGAACCTCGCCGTGCACGGGGTCGGGGGAGACCTGGGCGTCCGCTGGGGCGACACGCTCGCCGAGGACCGGAACCCCGGCCTCCAGGCCGACTTCGTGATGGGCGCCCGCCCCTCGGCGTCTCGGACCGGGCGCGGAACGAGAGCGACCCGAGATGGCGGTACGGCGTCCCGCCGGGTGAGGATCCCGGCTACGCCTGGCTGCAACACGCCCTGGCGCCAAGCCGGGACCGTACGGGACGGCGGGCATCGTCCTCGCCGAGGGCTCCCTGCGTGCGAGGAGCGGGGACAGGATCCGCCGGGCGATGCTGGAGGACGACGTCGTGGCCTGTGTGGTCGCGCTGCCACCCCATCTCTTCCGTACGACCCGGATCCCGTCGTGCCTCTGGATCCTGACCAAGAACAAGGGCCGGCGGAGGCCGGTGGACCGGAGGGGCGAGATCCTGTTCGTCGACGCCCGCGAGGCGGGCACGCTCGTCGGTGGCCGGACGGAACGCGTCCTCACCGAGACCGACATCACGAGAATCGCCGGGACCTATCACGCCTGGCGCGGCATACTCTCGGCCCGGGCGGAGCGGGCGCCGTACCGCGACGAGCCAGGCTTCTGCGCCTCCGTCGGCCTGGAGGCCGTACGGCGCCACAAGTACGAGCTGACGCCGTCGCGGTACGTGTCCCGCGCTCGGGCCGGCTTCGCGACCCAGGACGCCCGGCGGGGCGAGCTCCAGGCCCTGACGAGGAACCTGGACGTGCTGTTCGACTGACCGCGCCCGGCGGTCCGCCGCGCCGTTCGACTGACCGGGCCCGACACGGTCCCGCCGCGTCGTTCAGTGACGCGTGTCCGCGGACAGGGCCGAGCCGGGTCCGTGGCGGCGCAGGAGGAGGCCGGTGACGAGTGCGCCCGCGGCCATCACGACGGCGACCACGGTCACGACGGTGGCGTAGGCGCTGTCGAACGCGTGCGAGGCTGCGGTGGCGAGCGCCGGGTCGTGGTCGCCCGCGAGCGCCAGGGCCGCGTCGATGCTGTCCCGAGCCGCCTGCGGTGCTCCGGCGGGCAGTTCGACGGTCGCGGTGTAGAGGGCGGTCATGAGGCTGCCGAGCATCGCGACGGCGATGAGGCTGCCGAACTCGTAGGAGACCTCCTCCACGGAGGAGGCCATGCCCGCCCGGCTCGCGGGCGCGTTGCCCATGATCGCGCTGGAGGCCACGGACATGGCCGCGCCGAGACCCGCTCCGGTGACGAGCAGGCCGGTCACGAGCAGGCCCGTGCTGGTGTCGAAGTTCGCCAGGACGAGCAGGGTTCCGGCGGTGCCGAGGGCCAGGCCGCCCGCGATGAGGGGGAGCAGGCCGACGCGGTGCAGCACCGCACCGCCCGCCAGGGCCGTCGGCAGGGCGCCGGCCGCGACGGCGGCCACGAGGAGTCCGGCACCCAGCGGAGTGAAGCCCTCCACCAGCTGGAAGCGCTGGGTGGTGACGAGTTGGAGGCCGGCGATGGCGAACAGCGAGAAACCGGCGGCCAGGACCCCGGCGAGGAACGCGCGGTTGCGGAAGATCGAGAACTCCAGGAGTGGTTCGGTCAGTCGGCGCTGGCGGTGGGCGAACGCCCACCCCCCGGCGAGCGCGGTGACACCCGAGGCCGCGACGAACCAGGGTTCCGGTTCGGTCTTCGCGATCTCCTTGATCGCCATCACGAGGCCGACCAGGGCGACGAGCGCGAGGAGCGAGGAGGGCAGGTCCCACCGCTTGGAGCGGTCTGCCTGGTTGGGCGGTGCGAGCACCAGCGTGGCGACGAGCGCCACGGCGACGACGGGGACGTTGACGAGGAAGACCGACCCCCACCAGAAGCTGCTCAGCAGGACGCCGCCGACGATGGGCCCGAGGGCGCTGCCGACGACGGCGAGGCTTCCCCAGATCGCGATGGCGACGTTGCGCTCGCGCTGGTCCTCGAACGTGACGCGGATCAGCGCCAGCGTCGCCGGCATCATCGCCGCCGCCCCGACCGCGAGGAGCGCGCGGGAGGCGATCAGGGCCTCGGGCGAGGAGGAGAACGCGGCGGCCAGCGAGGCGAGCCCGAAGACCAGCAGGCCGATCACGAACATCCTGCGATGGCCCACCCGGTCACCGAGCGTGCCGCTTCCGAGCAGCAGTCCGGCCATCACCACCGGGTAGGCGTTGATGATCCACAGACTCTCCGACGCGCTCGCGCCGAGGTCCTCCACGAGGGTGGGCAGTGCCGAGTACAGGATCGAGTTGTCCAGGGTGATCAGCAGCAGTCCCGCGCTCACCACCATGAGCACGAGCCAACGCCTACCCGTCTTGCGCACCATCTGCCTGTGCCTTTCCGAGAACCGTCAGGGAGTACGTCTGCCCCGACCTCTCTAACTTAGCCATCCGGAAGGTAAAGTTACAAACGCGTGCGCCGATCTGGGGTGATCGTCACGGGCGCGGTTACTTTACTTACCGGATGGTAAAGTGAGTGGGGATGGGCCACCCCGGCGAGACGAGGCCCAGGCAACTCCCCGAGGAGGGACATGCGCCCGAGCGCCAGGACCCGGATCCTGGAAGCCGCCGTCCGTGTCACCGAACGTGACGGCATCACCGCCCTGACCCTTCAGTCCGCCGCCGAAGAGGCGGGGGTGACCAAGCCGGGCCTGATGTACCACTTCCCCACCCGTCAGGCGCTCCTCGTCGCCATCCAGCAGCACCTCACCGCCCGGTGGGAGAGCCTGCTGGCCGAGCGGCTGGGCAAGCCCCCCGAGACGGCCACCGACCAGGAGAAGCTCGCCGCCTACGTGCACGTGGGCTCGCGCCTCGACGCCAGCCGGGCCGAGCTCGCCTTCATGGTCGAGCACGACCCCGAGGTGGAAGCGGTCTGGAACGACCTCTTGGACCGGTGGGTCCCCACCCCCACCACCCCCGACCCCCATGACATCGACCTCCTGCTCGCCCGCATGGCGGCCGACGGGCTCTGGATGCTCCGCGCCACCTCGAACAACCGGCTCCCCTCCGCCGTCCGTGACGCGCTCGTGGCCCGCCTGAAAGACCTCACCGAACGGCCCGGCGACGGCGCGTAGACCCGCACCACCGAACCGACACCGTGCGGAACGCCGCTCCTCGAACCTGAACGGCGTGCCCCGGCGACACGCGGCCGTCAGGCCGGCAGGCCGGGCGCCGCCGGGGGAGCGGGTCAGCACGGTGGGGCGTGGTCCCACTCCACCGGATCGGCGTCGGAGACCCGGTCGTGGGAAAGAAGCGCCGGTGGCGGTGGCGGTGGCGGTGGCCAGGGTCTGGAGGAGGCGTCCGTACCGGCCGATGTCACGGGTATGTCTCCCGAACCCCCCGCCCCTTCCGCGAGGCCCGTCGGATCGACGGTCGAGTCAGAGCGACACGCGTCCTGGCTGGAGCTGTTCTTCGATCTGGTCGCCGTCGCCGGCATCGCCCAGCTGGCGCACCTCCTGCGCGAGGATCCGACCCGGGGCGATCTCGCCCTCTACTGCCTGCTGTATCTGGCCTTCTGGACGGCCTGGATGTGCTTCACCACCTACGGAAACGTCGCCGCGGGCACGGCGCGCACCCGTACGATCCTGCTCGGCATGCTCGGGCTGGCCGTCATGGCCGCGGCCGTCCCCGGCATCGAGTCCGACCACGGCCGCGCTTTCGCCATTGCCTTCGTCGCGGTGCGCTTCCTCGCCTCGCGCATCTGGCAGGGGCGCGGAGAGGTCGTCGTCGACTGGCCGACCGCGCAGCTGTCGGCGGGTGTCGTCCCGTGGCTCGTCTCGATCTGGGCCGAGGCCCCGACACGGTACTGGCTGTGGGCGCTCGGGCTCGCCATCGACCTGGGGCTCACGTTCGTCCTGTCGCGCAACCGGCTCCTGACCCGGGCTCAGGAGGAGTGGCGCGAGCGGTACGCGGGCCGCGAGCGCCCTTCGCCTACGCCACCCGTGGCCGCCCGCCTCGACGCGCCGCACCTCGACGAGCGGCTCGGTCTGTTCACCCTGATCGTCATCGGTGAAAGCGTGGCGGTGGCGATCGAGGCCGCGGCGCAGTCAGAGTGGGACGCCCCGCTGGGCGCCCTGGCCGTGGGAGCCTTCGTCCTCCTCCTCGCCCTGTGGTCACTCGCGGTACGCCGTGCGTGCGGCGTACCCCTGCTCGCCTTCGGCGCCCTCGCCCCGCGCTTCGCGCTGCCGCTCCACTGCGTGGCGACCGCCGCCCTCGCCGCGCTCGCCGCTTCCCTGGGCGGAGCCATCGAGGACGCCGGGGAACCGCTGCCGGCGGATGTCGAATGGCTGCTGTGCGGCAGCGTCGCCGTGTTCCTGACCGTCGGGCTGCTGGGGGGCGCGCTGTCCGGGCGTGGCGTTCGCTGGATCCTGGCGGTCGGCGTACCCGTCGCCGCCGCGCCGGTCGTCCTGGCCGCCGTCTCCCACCACGTCCATCCGGCCGCGCTGGTGTGGGCACTGGCCGCGGTGGCCCGCTGGCCCTGGCTCTACGACAAGCGTCGTGCGCGAACGAAATCCGCTGGGCGGTACTGAGCGAGCCACGGCACGCCACGCCGAAGGTGACACCGGCACAGGGTGGGGGACCGGCCCCCCCGGTCGCGGGGAAGGTCTCCGGACCGTCGCATCCGGTGCGCCACCCTCAACCAGGGGCGGGAGGCCCGGTCCGTACCAGAAGGTCGACCGAAACGCGACCGGACCGGCAGCGCGTACCCGGCCGGGCCGGGAGGTGTCCCTACGGACGGGTGGGGCGGCGCTGGTCGCCCGGACGGCTCGTCAGGCGTGCCTGGGCGCGGACGCGGGATCACAGTGAACCTCATGAAGCAGATCGCGGTAGGGGTGAACGGTACCGGTGGAAGTCTGGCGGCGGTCGACTGGGCGGTGAAGGAGGCCGCGTCACGGGGAGCTGCCCTGCAGCTGGTGAACGCGTCCTTGTGGCAGGAGCACCAGGTCGCCGCCGTACGCCGGCCGCGTGACGTCATGGCCGAGCTGGCGAGGGACATCCTGGAGCAGGCCCGAGACCGCGCCCGCACGGCGCACCCGGAGGTCGACACCTCCGTGGAGGAGACCGTGGACGCGCCGTCCCGGCTCCTGCTGGCCCGTGCCGCCGACGCCGAGCTGCTGGTCCTCGGGTCCCACCGCACGGCCGACGGATCCGGTTTCCTCTCCGGACACGTGGCCCAGGAGGTCCTGGCCGCGGCTGAACGTCCCGTGGTCCTGGTCCGCGAGGACGACGGCGCCGACGCCACCGGGCCCGTCGTCGTCGGCCTGGACGTCGAGCGCCCCGCCGACGAGGTCCTGGACTTCGCCTTCGACTTCGCGGCACGCCGCGAGCTCCCCCTGCGCATCGTCTCCGCCTGGCACTCCGTCTTCCCCCACCACCACACCGACAGTGACGTGTCCGAAGCGCGGGACCGGATTCGAGCCGCCGTCTCGGTCGCCGTCAGCCGCCACCGGACGCGGCACGCACACCTCGACATCAGCGAGGACGTCGTTCACGAGCGGCCTGCCCACGCCCTCCTCGCCGCCGCCTCGGACGCCGGGCTCCTCGTCGTCGGCCGCCGCGTCCGGCACGCGCCGACAGGCTCCCGTGTCGGTGCCACGACCCAGACCGCCCTCCACCATGCCGCCTGCCCCGTGGCCGTGGTCTCCCACCCCTGAGCCGCCTCCTCGCGGCCGACTCGCGCAGGGCCCGACCCAGCGGCCGTTCCAGAGACAGCTCCTCCCCGGCATACCCGGCATCCACCCGAGCGCGCACCGGCAAGCCCCGCTCCCTCCCACGCAGCCCCGGCGACTCCACCGGCAAGCCCTCTCCGCCACGCGCAGCGAGCGCGGCGGCCACGTCGAAAGAAGGAACTGAGTGGCCACGCCCTCCGCCACCCCCCAGGGATCCGTCCCGGGCGACCACGTCATCGTCATCTCCGGTGCCACCGGTGACCTGGCCCGCAGGAAACTCCTGCCCGGCCTCTACCACCTCTTCCGGGCGGGCCTCCTGCCCGACCGCTTCCGCGTCATCGGCTCGGCCCCCGCGGCGGACGCGCTCACCGACGCCGCCTTCCGCGAGCACGCGCGCCGGGCGGTGGCCGAGTTCGGACGGGCCGCACCCGAGGGCGGACCGTGGCAGGAGTTCGCCGACCGCCTCACCTTCGGCGCCGCCGACCCCGAGAACCCCCGCCCCCTCGTGGAAGCCGTCCAGCAGGCCGAGCGGGAGATCGGAGGCAGCCCCCAGCGCCTCCACCACCTCGCCGTACCCCCACAGGCATGCGCCTCGGTCGTCCGCATGCTCGGGGACTGCGGCCTCGCCCACCACGCGCGGGTCATCGTCGAGAAGCCGTTCGGCACCGACCTGGCCTCCGCCCGCGCCCTCAACCAGGCCATCCACACCGTCTTCGACGAATCCCGCGTCTTCCGCATCGACCACTTCCTGGGCAAGGAATCCGTCGACAACATCCTGGCCCTGCGCTTCGCCAACGGACTCCTCGAACCGGTCTGGAACCGCGATCACATCAGCCACGTACAGATCGACGTCCCCGAGCACATCGACATCCAGGGCCGCGCCCACTTCTTCGAAGGCACCGGCACCTTCCGCGACATGATCGTCACCCACCTGTTCCAGCTCCTCGGCTTCATCGCCATGGAACCCCCCGCCACACTGGACGCCCCCTCCCTGCGCGCCGAGAAGGACAAGGTCTTCCAGAGCCTGCGCCCCCTCGACCCCGCGCACGTGGTCCGCGGACAGTACGACGGCTACCGCGACGAGCCGGGCGTCGACCCGGCCTCCGACACCGAGACCTTCGCCGCCCTGCGCCTGGAGATCGACAACTGGCGCTGGGCCGGCGTCCCCTTCTACCTGCGCTCCGGAAAGGCCCTGGCCGAGAGCCGCCACGTCATCACCCTCGGCTTCCGCGAACCACCCCTGCGGATGTTCCCGCTCGCGGCCCAGGAGTCCGCCGACGGACGTCACAACGAACTCGTCATCGACTTCGACGACCCCGGCACCGTCACCGCACGCTTCCTCGCCAAGCGCCCCGGCCCCGAGATGCGTCTCACCCAGGCGCAGATGGTGTTCGACTACGCCGGATCCTTCGCCCAGGACCACGCCCTCGAAGGCTACGAGCGCCTCATCCTGGACGCGATGCTGGGCGACCAGTCCCTCTTCACCGACGCCTTCGGCATCGAAACCCTCTGGGCGGCCGCGACCCCCCTGCTCGAGTCCCCACCCCCGGTCCGGCCGTACGTGAAGGGCTCCTGGGGCCCGAGCTCGGTAGCCGAACTGATCCAGCCCCACCACTGGCACCTGCCTCAGAACAGCTGACTGCCCCCTGATGCGGTTGAAGGGGAGGCGGCCGCTGACCGCGTCCAGCCGCACGCCGCGTGCGATCGCGAGGCGGGGCCGCATGGCCTGAGGGTGGAGGGCCTCGCCGTGCATGGCAGAGGCCACACTCGCTGACTCGCGGTTCTTCCGCCGTCTCAGATCGATGGCGCAGCCGCTCAGTCTCACGGACGTGGCATTTCCCGCGCGGCCGTGGTCGGCCGGTGAGCCCTGAACCGACTGGTCGGCGACGGCGACCCACCCCTGCCATCGAATGGGGCCGAGACGTATAGTCTACAACAGAACTATCTGCTACGGTCTCCCTTGTGCGACAACTGGCAGGCGAGACCACGCGTTCGCCGCATCCGACTCGGCGCCATCGCGCGCCTCGCCCGCCGCCGATGAGCCGGCTCGCCATCCACGCCGCAGCCGTCCGACCTGCCCTCCCGCCCCACCCCGACCACCGAAAGGCTGACCGACGTGAGCGAGCACACCGCCAGTGAAACCACCACCGGCACCACCCAGAACGACGGCCCGGCCCCCCGAGCGCTCACCGACCAGGAGCTCACCCAGCTGTTGAGCCGGCAGCAGTTCGGTGTACTCGCGAGCGTCAGGAGCACCGGCCACCCGCACCTGTCGACCGTCCTCTACGACTGGAACGCCCAGGAGCGCGTCCTGAGGGTCTCCTCCACCGCCGACCGCCTCAAGGTCCGCCAGCTGCGCCGCGACCCGCACGCCTCACTGCATGTCAGCGGCCCGGACATCTGGTCGTTCGCCGTGGCGGAGGGAGAGGCGGAGATCGCCGATCCGGCCGATGAGGCGGCCCCTGGCGAGCAGCCGCTGCCCGACCGGCGCGTGACCATCCTGCTCCGGGTCGCGCGCCTGTACGGGACCGCCCTGGACGTCCCCGCCCATAACTGAGGAACCGCACCTCGTCGGCGCGAGGCCAAGGCCGAACATCGCGACCCGCGGCAGGCCGAGGGCGAGGAAGCCCCGGTCGGGCAGGTCGTGGACCTCATGGCCGCTCTGGAGGCGTCCTTCGCCGAGGCCCGGGAACGCCGTGGCGAAGCCCCCGAAAACGGGGGGGGGCGACGGTACACGAACTGCCGAAGCCGAAGAAGAAGACGGCAGCGAAGAAGACCAGCGCAAAGAAGACCTCGAGGCGGCGGAAGTCTGCATGCAGGCCGCTGCCCGGCCCGTACCTGGCGTGCGCCAGCACCCTCTCCCACCTCCCGGACCAAGCGATAGTGCACACTCCGAGGACCCCCACCTAGGAGACCACGCCCGGATCCGCGGGAATCGCCCTACATGCCTCACCCTGACCGTCAGGGTGGGGGCCGAAGTCGCTGTGCAGGCGCGTGCGGCTCAAGGAGTGAGGAGGTGGACGGCGGGGAGGTTCCCGGCCTGTGCGGCATCCTGGTTGATGCTCAGTCCCGTGTACGCGCTCAGCGCGGTGAACACCAGGGCGGGCAGGCGTGCCCCGTGCTGTTCGTAGTAGGCGGTCACCTCGTCGGCGGTGGCGTCGGGGATGGAGGGGAAGACGGCACCGGCGGCGGTGAGCGCCGTATCCAACGCCGACTCGTGGCCGGTGGTGGTGCCGAACTCTGCGCGTCGTATCACCTCGTCGCCTTCGACGTGCAGGATCGCTGCGGGCGGGCTGTGCAGGTTCCGGCTGGCGCACAGGATCTCTTCGCCCGGGCCGGGCCGCATCGAGGGGACACGGCGGAAGCCGGTTGCCCAGGTCGCGGCGTGGTCGTTCTCCAGCACGTACGTCCACTCACCCTCGCTGCCGTACATCGCGTAGGCGTAGCGGGTGGGGTCGTGGCCGGGCGGGGTGGGCTGGCTGCGCAGTTCGGCCAGCGGGGTGCGGGTGGCGAGCTGGTCGAGGTCGGCCCCGAGGTTGATGAGGAACTCGTCAGGGTCGATGCCTCGGGCGAGGGTCAGGGAGATGCCGCCGCGCATTCCGGGGACGGTCGTGGCGGTGTAGGCGTGGGCGCCTATCCAGGTGAGGCCGTCAGTCATGGAGAGGGGTCTGTTCGCTGGTGGGGTGGGGTGGGGTCGAGTTTAGCCTCGCGCTTCTATGAAGCGGGCTTCCCGACGGGTGGCCAGGTAAAGCGAAGATGCCGGCATCCGTGAGGATCTCGGCTGCCGGACCACCCTCCAAGAGCCTGACCAGCCCTTCCTTGCGGGCATGGGTGATGTCCGCGCAGCGGCCGTGCCAGGTGAGTTCGCTGCTCCGGCCTGGAAGGCGTCGTCCAGGGTTCCGGTCAGGTGGTAGCCGGTGACCCGCGGGCGCCCGGCCGTCGCATGGGTGTGGGTGGAGTGTGGGCCTCTGACACAAGACCCGCCAGATGGCCTGGTCACGGCAAGCCTGCAAGAAGGTGAGCGGTGTCGGCTGGGTGTACGCCACCACCGACCCGGAGCGGGGCATCGTGGCCTGGGCCGCCTTTTGCGTCGCCGTTGGTCACAGGGACTCGGCAGAGCGTAACGCTCGCTCAACTCCACCACTTGGTGAGCGAGCGTTCAGGGCTCACCACCTTCACGGCATCCTCCATCTTCACTCCGGGCATTCGGACCACCCGATTGCGGCATGTGCCCGACCATCCTTCAGGCATGCTGGCCGATGAGATCCACGACTGCGGCGAGGCCGAGCCTCGTCCGCGAACTCGGCGGCGAGACGCCCCACCACCCAGCGTCTCGTGGGGAGTTCGGCGAGGAGCATGGGCTGGCCGGGGCGGCAGGCGACCGTGTCGACGGTCATACGGGCGCCGGCCTCCGCGAGGAGATCGCGCAGCTGATCGGTCATGCCGACCGAAGTCGAACTACCCGGAACTCCGTACGGGGCGCTGGTCTCAGCCCGTACCCTTCTCGGTCCCCTGCTCGCAGGCCTGTCCGGTCGTATGCTTCCCGCGCTTCCCCGCATGCCCGTGCACGGTCAGGCAAAGGTGACGCCGGGCCACACGCGTCTCGTCCGCGTCGCGTGGGCCGACGACGGATGCCGGATCGCTGGAGGACATCCGCGCCGCCTTCCTGTGAGGCGCCGCGACCGGTGACGCACTGGCCGCGATCGGTCCGCACTGGACCGACGGAGGTGCGGCACCGCTGCTGTTGCCCTGGACCTGAGGCCGGCGCCTTGGGCGTGGAACCCGAGCCGCCGCTGCGGGACCGCAGTCCCGAACTCGTGGCGCAGGAGGCTGTCGGAGACGGGCGGCGGCGAGATTCGAGTACGGGCCGTGGGGCCGGATCTACGATCTGTTCCGCCGATGGCAGCGGGACAGTACCTGGCACCGGATCCTCACCCGCCTCCAGTCCCCGGCTGACGCGAAGGGTGTGATCACGGGGGATCTGAGCGTCGATTCCACGGTGTGCCGGACTCACCAGCACGCCGGTGAATCCGTTGCGCCATCCCAGGACAAGGCCGACCAGGCACGTAACCGCAAGAAGCTGGGCTCTCGCGGCGGCCGGCCGATCCACGTCCCACCACCGGGGGCAGATCGCTGGTTGAAACAGCACCTGACGACCACTCCGGCCGGTGCTTGACCTGAACCTTGGTTGATGTACGAGAGTCGTTTCATCGAACGGCGAGACGAGGAGATTCCGATGACACAGCCCAAGATCCTGGTGACCGGCGCGACTGGAAGGGTCGGCGGCGCGGTGGTGACCCAACTGCACGCGGCGGGCGTGCCCGTGCGGGCGCTGGTGCGAGGGGAGGTGGACTTCCCGGAGGAGGTGCAGGCGGTGCGCGGCGATCTCGGTGATCCCGCGTCGCTGGGCACGGCGCTGGAGGGTGTCGATTCGGTCTTCCTGGTGTGGCCGTTCCTGAGCTCCGAGGGCGCGTCGGACGTGATCGACACGATCGGGAAGCACGCTCGACGGGTGGTGTACCTGTCATCCGCCGGCGTCGGGAGCGCGGAGGAGAAGCCCGGCGAGGCGATCACCATGTTTCACACGGAGCTGGAGCGGCTGATCGAGGCGTCGGGCCTGGAGTGGACGGCTCTGCGGCCCACCGGGTTCGCGAGCAACACGCTGGGCTGGGCGGAGGAGGTCCGCACCACCGGTGCGGTACGGGCGCCGTTGGCAAGGCTGGCCCGCCCGCTGATCCACGAGGCGGACATGGCTGCGGTCGCCGTTCAGGCGTTGACGACCGACGCCCTGCTCGGCGCCCGCCCTCTGATCACCGGCCCCGAACTGATCACCCAGGAACGGCAGGTGGCCCTGATCGGTGAGGCGATCGGACTACCGGTGCGGTTCGAGGAGGTCGCGTTGGACGAGGCCATCGAGCAGATGAAGGCCGCAGGTTACCCGGCAGAGCTGGTGGAGGCCGTGCTGCCGGCCCAGGCGGCAATGCTGGACAATCCGGAGCCGGTCAACGATGAAGTGGAGCGCATCACGGGCACCCCGGCCCGATCCTTCCAGGAGTGGGCGGTGGACCACGTGGCGGACTTCCGCTGAGCGGGATGTCCATACATGTTGTCGTAGACGACCGGAGGCACCGGAGCTCGACTCCGTGGCCGACACGTCTGAGGCCGAGGTCGGGCCTTCTGCTCAGAGAAGCCCCGAGTGGCTGAACCTTGCAGGAAGCCATGTCAGGGCTATGGCGTGCCGTCACTCAGAAGGATCCGAACCCATCCCGGAGAGCCATCTCTGCGAGAGGTCCTGGCCGGGCGGCGGCTGGGGGCCAGGCGCGGGCAGGAGATCGCTGCGCGTTGGCGGCTCCCTCTCGCCTCGCGACAGGCCCTGCTCGCCCTGGCCCACCTGTGATGCGGTGACACCTACGTCCAGTTGGCCGCCGGGTTCGGGGTCGGGCTCGCGACCGTCTACCGCTACATACGCGGAGCCGTCGAGGCCGTGGCCCGCCTCGCCCCGTGCCTGGCCGAGGCGATGCGGACGATCCGGGAGAAGGCGTTCGTCATCCTCGACCGCAGCCTCCTGCCGATCGACCGCATCGCCGCCGACACCCCTACCACTCCGGGAAGTGCAAGCGTCACGGCATGAACATGCAGCTCCTCGCCGATACGTTCGGACGGCTGCTCCGGGTCTCGCCAGCTCTGTCCGGCCCGACTCACGACCCGACCGTCGAGCGGCAGTACGGGATCACCGAAGCCTCACCGAAACAGGACTCGGATGCTGGGCGGACAACGCGTACCAGGGCGGCGGCGGACCCGTCCGCGTACTGTTTCGGGGCCGGCGTCTCAAGCGGTGGAAGCGCCGCCACAACACCACCCACGCCAAGATCCGCTGCCTCGGCGAGCAGGCCATGGCCACCCTGAAGGGCTGGGGCTTCCTACGGAAGCTCCGCTGCAGCGCCAACCGCATCACCGCGATCATCCAGGCGGTCCTCGTCCTTCACCACGCGACAGCGTGAGGTTCGGAAATGGCTCAGTGGTCTTGGACATACAGTGCGATGGCAAGCTCCATGCAGCGCAACCGGGCGGGCGAGAAGTCGTACGGCATCTTGCCGGCTACTTCGAGGACGCTCATCGACGAGTTCTCCTCCCCCTTCAGGTCGGCGTCGTACAGGTCGAAGAGCTCCCCCTCAGCCTCTTCGAGCCCGGCAGCGTCGATGGCCTGGTCCAAAGCCTGCTGGAAGGCGCATCGCTGGACGGCGATCCTTTCGACGCGCGGGTCGTGAGGATCGACGCTGTCGTCGAGAGCCGCCTCGGCCGCGTCAAGCCGGTCGGCTTCGGCCCGAAGCTCTGCGTCGCCCGCGAGCACGATGCACACACTGGCCTGGAGAGCGGAACCCAGCGGGCCGAAGATCCGCTCCGCTACCAGCAGATTGTCCAGGTCGGTTTGGCGCAAGGTGCCCTCGGGCAGTTCCCGGAGTCGGTCGGCGACCAGAGGAGAGAGAAGGCCCAGGGGACTGCCCGCTTCCCGTAGCCGGTGCAAGGCCACACGCCGGCGCTGGAGGGCGGCTTCCTGGGCAGCCAGGGTCTCTTCCAGCCGCTCCAGGGTCTTGTCGATGGTCCGGGTGCCGTCGAAGGCGGTCCGCATGTCCTCCAGGCTGATGCCGGCGTCCGCCATCTTGCGGATCCACAGCAGGCGGATCATGTCGTCGTAGCCGTATCGGCGTTTCCCGTCCTCGCCCCGCTCGGGCTCCGGCAGCAGACCGATGGCGTGGTAGTGCCGGATGGCCCTGGGCGTCGTGCCGGCGAAAACGGCGGCACCACCGATTTTGACCTGGCGGGGCATGGCGAGGGGGAAGTCCATGAGGGAGCCTTTCGTGCGGTGCTCCGTTCACGACACCACATGACGCTACGGCATGTGCAACGGCACTCGGGGCACCGTGCCCGCGGTCCGGCGCGGGCCGCCCAGGGCCTCGCCGGGACCACTCGACCCTGCACGCGACCCGGAAGTCGTCGAACCAGATCGCCGTGAGGCAGGGAGACAGCGCGGTCCCGTACTCGCCCTGGCCAGGACGGCGAGATAAGCGGAGGGATGATCCAAGACGTCGACAAGTTCGTCGGCAGCTGCGGGCCTTCGGCCATCAGCCGGGGAATGCGCGGCAAGGGTTCCAGGGAGCCGTACACCGGCGAACTGGCCGAGATCCCGGGCAGCGACTCCCACCACCGCGCGGCCGCCACCGGTTTCGAATCGATCCCGCTGGCGGAAGTGGAGCGCATCGTCGGGCACGCGTCCGGAGCCGGCAGCAGACCAGTAGTTCCGAGCACGTCGCGGATGGAGCGATCAGCCGGCCTCCGTCGAATCGCCCCGTCTGCGGCTGGACCCTGCGGCGCCCGAACTGATACGTGGCTACGCGGCCCGCACCTCTGCCGACGCAGCCGGACGACGCCTTTTCCCAGGGCCTGGCAGCCGCCGGCACGCCCCAAGCTGCCCGTCCCCGACCCGGAGATCGGCGTCCCGTATTCCATCGACTAGGTCCGCGACGTTGTCGGCCTCTACTTCGACCCGCTGGAGAAGACCCTCCTCCTCTGCGTGGACGAGAAGTCGCAGATCCAGGCCCTGCGCCGGTCGCTGCCGTTCCCGCCGGCGGGGTTCCGGAACGCCGCAGTCACGACGACGTCCGGGCCTTGTGGCGCAGGCGGAGTGCCCGCCAGGAAGTGAGGGGGGCGAGCATGACCCGTAACAGCATCAGTCTCATGCCCCTGGCCTCCCGGCATGGACCGGTCACAGGGGATCCGGGAGCCGGGGCGCCGGCCCGTCCTTTCCGATCAGGGCTTCGAGTGCATCGTGCAGCGCGAGCATGGCCCGGTTCTGCAGTTCGATGTCGATGAACCCCCGCCCGACGCTCTCCCAGTGTTCTCCTGCCGGATGGGAACACGGGTGGCGGGGCCGCACCCCGGGTCGGTGCGCGGCCGCGGGAGTGGCGGTCAGGAGCTGGCCGGCTTCTGTGCCCGGTCCCGGTCGCCGATGAGGTGTTTGAGGCGGGTCGGCGTCTCGATCGCGCCGGCCCGTTCGTCGATGTCGTTCTGGTGGGCGCTCTCGATCGGGTACGGCTTCCACTCGCCGTTCTCCAGCAGCCTTTTGGGGGTCGACGGAGAAGACCTTCATGCCGTGGTCGCGGGCGCGGGTCTGAACGGCGCGGTGATCGGCGTGCGGTCCGACGACCACGGGTGCCTCCGCCTGCTCCTCGATCGGGATCGGCTGGACCTTCTGGTGGTAGCGGCGCACGAGGCACTCCGGGAGCCCGGCTCGCGCCGCGAGGAGGTCGAAGTTGTGCTGCACGGCCGGGCCGTGCAGCTGCCTGGTGCTGTGCAGCTCTTTGAGGATGTGGTGGGTGTCGGTCGGCTGCGCCTGGAACGCGGTCTTGATCATCGTGGTGTTCTTGTTCGGCCTTGGCCTTCGGGGCGGTCAGGGTCTCCATACCGAGGTTGTCGCCCTGCGGCCGCGTGGTGAGCCGGTGCGGCTGGGTGGGGGTGTTGTCCCTCCGTCCGGTGGCCCGGTCACCTGGTGCAGGAAGTGCAGCGGCGGGTCCCCGGCCTTGATCGAGCTGTTGCAGTCGCTCTCGACTGTGAACGGTCGGCGGTCGGGCAGTCCGGACAGGTCGGCCGCGATCTCCGGCTCGCCGCGCTGCTCCTTGACGCGCATGCCGTCCGCCAGGACGTTTTGCGGAAGCTGGCGGATGGACTTGGGGACCTCGAACTCGTCGGTGATCAGGAGGATGTCGACGGAGCGGAAGCCGGCCGGGGTGTCGCGGTCGGCCCGCTCGCCCTGGGTGACTCGGTGATGGTGGCCGGCAGGTCGCCCTTCGTCCGGACGCCGCCGTCCTTCTTGCGCCGGCGGCCCTCGCCGAGCCCGAGGGGGTTGTACCGCGCCCACCGGGCGGGGTGGTGGCGGTTCGAGGTTGTGATGGGCGCAGGTCGGTGGGCTGTGTCGTGAGGGGTTTTTCCTCGTGGGGCCGGGCGGGTTGGCGTCGTGGGGTTGTGGGGTGGTCTGGGGCCGGCGGGCTGATGGGGCGTGCGTCGGGTGTGGGGGCGGGGGCGGCAGCCGGCGGTTCGGTGCGGTGGGGTGTTCAGGTGCCGAGGACGAGGAGGGCTGCGATGGCGGGGCCGAATGCGCCGCCGAGTTGGTAGCCGAGGTTGAACAGTCCGATTGCTGTGGGGTGCTGGGGGGTCGGGGTGCTTCGGGCGGCGAGTACGGCGAGGGTGGCCTGGCCTGCGCTGGTCGTGAACACGGCGAGGGTCGCGACGGGCAGGAGCAGTGCGGGCCAGGGCGTGAGCAGTGCGGCGGTCGGGGCCAGGGCTCCGGTGGTGAGGAGGATGGCCAGGACGCGGGGGTGGCCGAGCCGGTTCGCGACGAGGGCCAGTGTCATGGAGAGGGCGGATCCGGTGAGGAGGGCGGCGAGTTGGCCGGTGCCGATGGTGGCGGTCGTCCAGTCGGTGCGGTCGTGCAGCATTCGCGGCACGGTGAACAGGAGGGTGAAGTACGAGGTGGCGAAGGTGCAGGCGAGCAGGGTGGAGAGGATGAACGTCCTGGTGCGCAGCAGGGCGAGGGGGACGAAGCCGGTGGGGCGGGCCCGGATGTGCAGGGCGAGCAGGGCGCCGGCTGTCAGGGACGCGGCCAGTGCCGGGAGCGGGAATCGGGGTACGAGGACGAGGGAGGTCGCGAGCAGGACCAGCAGGGCGGCGCCCCGGCCGTCGAAGGGGGTGCTCTGCGGGGGCGGGGTGGGGTCGGCCCGGCGGGCGACTGCCGGGAGGGCGAGCAGTGCGAGCGTGCCGACGGCCAGGGAGACCCTCCAGGAGGTGGTGTTCGCGAGGGCCGTGCCGAGAAGGGGGCCGACTGCGCCCAGCGCGCCGAAGCCGGCCGTGATGACGCCCATCCGGGGGACGGTGCCGGCCAGGCTCATGGCGGCGGTGACCAGGCCGGCTCCGCCCAGTGCCTGTGCCGCGCGTCCGGTCATGGCCAGGGGGAGCCAGGGTGCGGCGGCGACGACCGCGGTGCCGGTGACGATCAGGGCCGCGCTGAGGCGGAGGGTGGCCCGCAGGCCCCGGCGGCGCAGCAGCCCTGCCATCAGGGGGGTGGCGACGGCGACGGCCCAGGCGAAGACGGTGACGAGCCAGGTCGCCGTGGCGGTGCGGACGCCGAACGCATCGGCCATGTCGTCGAGGATCAGGACCGGGCTGTTGGCGCTCGCGGCGAGCGGGGTGGCCAGTAACGCGAGCCAGAGGGCGGGTACGGGGCGTGGTTTCGGGGGCGAGGCGGTGGCGGGGAGGGGCTGTACGTGATCGGGCAGGGGCATGGCGGACTCCGTGGCGGGAGGCGGGAGGCGGGAGGCGGGGGTGGGAGCGGGGCGGGGGAGCGGTTGCGTGCAGGGGTGCGGGTGGGGCTCAGACGGTGGTGATGACGTCGTCGTAGGCCAGGCGCGGGGAGCGGGGGAACCAGGCGTCGTCGCCGGGCTTGCCGATGTTGATCACCATGAGCGGGGTGTGGTCGGCGTCCAGGAACTCCTTGTGGAGGCCGGTGAAGTCGAGGCCGGTCATCGGGCCGGCGGCGAGGCCGGCGGCGCGGACGCCGACGATGAAGTAGGCGGCCTGGAGGGCGGCGTTGAGCAGCGCGGAGCCTTCGCGGACGGGGCGCTCGGCGAAGAAGAGGTCCTTGGCCTGCGGGAAGTGCGGGAGCAGGGCCGGGAGTTCCTCGTGGAACTCGTTGTCGGCGGAGAGTATCGCGACCAGGGGGGCGGCGGCGGTCTTGGCCTGGTTGCCCTCGGCCATGTGCTTGACGAGGCGCTCGCGGGCCTCGGGGGAGCGGACCAGGGTGATGCGCAGCGGGGTCTGGTTGAAGGCGGTGGGGCCGTACTTCACCAGGTCGTAGATCGCCTGGACCTGCTCGTCGGTCACCGGCTCGTCGGTGAACGTGTTGGCGGTGCGGGCCTCGCGGAAGAGGAGGTCCTGGGCGGCGGGGTCGAGAACGAGTTCGTACACGGCGTGCTCCTGTCGTTCAGCCTTGATAATCTCAACGTTGAGATAAAAGCACCGCGATTCACTCAACGTCAAGTGTCTTAACGTTGAGAAGATGCACCTGGAGAAGGTGCCCGTTGAGAAGATGCCGGTGCAGAGGGCGCCGGCCGGGAAGATCTCGGCCGGATGGCCGCCAGGGGAGAGGAGTGCGGCGATGAGTGACGCCGTGGACATGATCATCCGTCAGTGGGTCAAGGAGCGCCCCGACGTCGAGGACGACCTGTGGCCGGTGCAGCTGTTCGCCCGGATCCAGCGTCTTGCGCGGGTCGTCGAGAAGTCCGCCAAGGCCGCGGCGGGCGCACACGGCGTGGAGTACGGGGAGTTCGACGTGCTCACCACGCTCCAGCGCTCGGGCCCGCCCTACGCTCTCACCGCGGGTGCCCTCCTCAAGGCGGCCATGGTGACGTCCGGCGCGATCACCAACCGCATCGACCGGATGGAAGCCAAGGGCCTCGTCGAACGGATCCGTGACGACGGTGACCGGCGCACCGTCAAGATCCGCCTCACCGACCACGGCCACGACGTCACCCGCGCGGCCTTCGCCGATCACCTCGCCAACTACGGCCGGCTCCTCGCCGACCTGGACCGCGAGCTCGTCGCGCAGACGGGCGACGGCCTGCGCCAGGTCCTGGAGGCCTTCGGCGACACCGACATCGAGTGAGCCGACCCGGCGGGCGCCTGCACGCCCGGGACGCCCGCACCCCGACCGGCGAGACGGCGGCTGCCCGGCCGCCGGTGATCACCGGGCCCTGTTCCTCGGCCGGGGAGCCGTAAGGGGCGGGGGAGCGCACGCATGTCGTCCCGGTCACGGCGCGGGCTCCGGTACGGCGACGCGGAGCCCGGCTCCGGACGCGGCGTGGGCGGCGAACGCCCCGCGTCACCGCACGGAACCTCCCTGCCCCGGGGCGCCGACCCGTCCGGGAGTGGGGTTCTGGTGCGAGGCCGCCTTCAAGCCGCAGCCGCCCGCCCGCGTCTGACACCGGCGAGATCGTCCGCACCCTGCGGGCAGGCAGAGCTCCCGGATCCGCCGGCCCCTGCTACGTGCCGTCGCACGAGGCGCCGGACGGCAGCCAGAACGGCGCTGTCGTCCGGCGCGTACGGGGTCGGCCACGACGATGCCGTCCCGCGCCGGTCGGCAGTGACCGGCGCGGGGCCGGGGGGCCGACGAAGGCCAATGCAGTTGCTTTACTACCTGGATAGCTTGGGGTAGCCGGGGAGGGCGTGTGGAAGAGCCAGGGTTCCGTGTGCTGCTGACAGAGGCAGGTGACCGGAAGGTGGAGGTGGTCCGTGCGATCCGGACGATCACCGGTCTCAGTCTCTGGAACAGCAGAGTCCTACTCGACAGCGCGCCGGTAACGGTCACGGAACCCAACTGGCTCGAAGTCGCAGACGAGACGGCCGGGGTCCTTGAGCACGCGGGCGCCCGCGCGACGGTGGTGTGCGACTGGTGCGACCGCATCGTCACGCGGGGGGCTGGCCCCATCGACCCGGCCCCCTGCAAGGGGCCATGGCCTGCCGAGGCCTGCCGGGCAAGTTGCCCACCGGCCGCGCTTTGAGGATCGGCCAGTTCAGGCGGCCTGGTGAGTGTCTAGGGCGGTGACGGGTTCGGGGACGGCTTGAGCACGGGTCTCCCCGCCCGCCGGTTGGTCTTGGCCTTCTTGGTCTGGTTGAGGACCCAGCGGCCCGGCTCGACCGTTCCCCGTTTGGCGCGGGTCCGCAGCACGGTCCACCGGTTGGGCTTCTTGATCCCGTGGGCAGTTCCGGTTCCTGCGGGCTGGGAGCAAGCGGCTGCGTGCCTCTTGACCAGCCTCGGCGAGGGAGCGGGTGAGCCTGGCCGTCGTAGCTCCGAGCTGGGACGAAACGCTTCGGCGGATGATGCGGACGCACTTGAGGTAGGAAACCCGGTCTGCGTCGACGGCAGGGCTGGCGAGGGCTGCGGCGTGGGTGAACCGGCGGATCGCGTGGTGCACGGCGAGGTAGGCCCACAGTTCCTGCCGGACACCCTCCGGCGTGCGGGAGCGGATCGGGCCGCCGGGGCCGAGGTGGTTCTTGATCTCGTCGAAGGCGAGCTCGATCTCCCAGCGTTCCCGGTAGAGCGCGATCAGCTCGGCCGCCGGGTGCTGCTCGGGGTCCAGCAGTGTCGTGCTGAGGAAGGCGACCTTGTCGTCCTTCGTGAAGGTGATGACGCGGTAGGTCGTCTGTTTGGGCAGGGCTCGGCCTTCCCGCCGGGCCCTGAGCCAGACCTCCTTGACCGGGCGCGCCATCGACAAGTACGAACCGTCGGGAACTTCCTCCTGGAGGGTGCCGAGGTGGTTGGACTGGAGCCTGACCAGCAGGTCCGCGCCGGTCAGGGTGAAGGTGTGGGCGAACTCGACCGACCAGAAGCCGCGGTCGGCGATGACCAGGTCCCCGTGGCCGGTGGAGACGGCGAGCTGGTAGGCGAGGCTCCGTTCGCCGTCGCGGTAGCCGCCCAGGCGGGCATCGAGTACTCCGTGTGTCCCGATCTCGGCAAGGACCACCGCCCTCACCTGGGGGAAGCCGAAGGGGAGGCCGCCCGTGGTGGAAGGGCCGTCGAAGGTGTCGCCGTTGCTTACCGAGTCGGGAAGGTCGAACTGGGTGCCGCCCAGAGCGAGCAGCCGTAGCCCTCGCCACCATGCCCCGGGCGAGTCCGGAGTGGCGAGCGGACCGGCCACCTCCCTGAAGAGGGTCTCCAACACCTCCTCGCCGAGCCGCGACCGCGCTCGACATAAGGACGACCGGTTCACCCTCGCGAGGGTCCGGCTGCCTGGTATGCCGTTGGTCAGCACGCGCAGTACCTCCTCGTACGACTCCCTGGCGAACAGGCACAGGGCCAGGACGAAGTAGACGACCAGCCGCGCCGGTAGGAGGCGGCGCCGCTGCTCAGCTCGGCCGTGCTTGGCTATCGCCGCGTCGACCAGTTCGGCGGTGAACACCTTCGTCAGGATCCCGATCCGCACCCGCTGCCCCGCTCCCCACCCCGTCACACCCGGAGCAACACCTCTCAGACCTCAAAGCAACTGCATTGGCCGGCGAAGGCCCCCTGCGGCCGCCGGCGGTCACATGCTCGCCCTCGGACCCCGCTGCTGCACGGGCGGGACGGGAGCGGGTGCCTCGTGCCGGGCCTGTGCGGCGGCCTGCTGGCGCTGCTGGGCGTCGGCGGCGACCCGGCGGGCGAGTGTCTCCGCGCGGTGGGCGTCGGGCCGGGTCTCGGCGAGGAGCCGGCGCCGCTGCTGCTCGGCGACGGCGAGGGCGGCGTGCCCGCGCCAGTCGGCGGCCTCCGCTGCGGTCGAGCGGATCGTCCCGGACAGGCGGCTGAGGGTGGTCTGGTCGCGGGTGTCGATGCGCTGGGCGTGCTGGGAGACGGTTTCCCGGATCGCGGCGAGGGTCTTCGGCATCTCGTCGAGGAGCGGGGCGGGGCCGGTGGCGCCGAGGGTCTGGGCGTACGGGCTGTCCTTCAGGGTGCTCCAGGCGGCGAGGCGGGCGTCGTCGCTCGCCCGGCGGGCGCGGGTCTGCTCGTCGGCGCTGCCGCGGGCCTGGGCGAGGTAGTGCTCGCGCAGTTCGTTCACCTCCTTCCTGCTGCTGCCGGCGAGGCGGAGGGTGAGCCAGGAGGTCTCCATCTGGCGGTCGAGGTCGGGCAGGACGGCGCGGGCCTGGCGCTCGGCCTCGGCGGCCCAGCGGGCGCGGCCCGCCTCCTCGATGGCGGTCTTCAGGTGTCCGAGGGCGGTGTCGAGGACGGCGCCGGCCTCGGCGGCCCACCGCGCTCCCCGGGTCAGGCCCTCGGCGTCCTGCCGGGCGAGGCGGTCGCGGAGCTCCTCGTAGTCCTCCCGGGTCTTCGCCGCGAGGGTGTCCTGGCGGTGTGCCTCGGCGAGGCAGGTCCGGATGGTGGCGGCGAGCTGCTCGTCGGTCTGCGTGCCGTAGGGCCGCTCGTTCCAGGAGCGCTCCTCCTCCGGCCGCTCGCGTGCGGGGCGGGTGTCTCGGGCGGCCTCGTCCTCCGCGTCCTTGCGCAGGGCGCTGGAGGCCGTCGTGGAGCGCATCCGGGCCGCCCGCGCGGAGACGACCCGGCGGGCTTGCTCGACGGCGGCCTGGGCGTCCTGGCGGGCCTGGTCGAGCTGGACCTGGTGCGGGACCCGGGCGGCGACGGGCTCGGGCGCCGGCCGTAGCTCGTCGGAGACCATCGCGTCCGGGCGGGACTGCCCGAGGTAGCGGGCGAACGCGTCGACCGCACAGTGCAGGCGCTCCGTCTCGGACCGGGCCGCTCCCAACTCCTCCTTGGTCCGCTCGTCCTCGACGACGTCGAGCGGCAGCCAGATGTGGTTGGCCTTCCGCCCTCGGGTGAGCCCCGGGTAGGCCGAGAACGCGTTCGCGCCATGCCCGTACAGCAGCGAGGTGTCGCAGGTCATGCCCTGGCTGGCGGCGACGGTCATGGCGTAGCCGAGGCAGAGCGTCCCGCTCGCGATGTCGTCGGGGGTCATCCAGGCGGAGGCGGTGGCGCGACTTCCGTCCGGGAGGCGCTGTGCGGTGCGCCAGGTGGCCTCGACGCTCCGGTCCGAGCGGATGGCGGTGATGACGCCGCGGTAGCCGTTGAGGACGTCCGGCCCTGTGCCGCGCCGGCTGCGGTAGTCGTTGGTGCGGACGCGGACGAGGTCGCCCTCGGCGAGGGTGAGCTCGTCGCCGCCGGGCAGCGGGTAGGTGTGCTCGGTGCCCAGCTCGCCGAGCGCGCGGCGGATCTGCTGCGCGCCCAAGTTCAGGGCGTCGACGTCGATGTTGCGGGCGGCGAGGACGACCAGGCGCTCCAGGAGGTCGAGCTCGTCGGGCCAGTCGGTGCGCAGCTTCTGTCAGGTCATCAGCATCTGGGAGCGGGCTTCGTCGGCGGTCTCGGCGGCGTGGACGCGGCCGCCGGCGGCGAGGAGGTCGAGGGCGGTCTGGTGGTCGCCTGTCCGCCCCACCTCCAGCGCGGCGCGCTCCGCGGCGTCCTCCTGGCGGCGGTTGTCGGTGAGGATCTCGCCGTCGACGAGCCGGTGGACCTCCGCGAACCATCCGCCGGCGCCCACGGCCTGGAGCTGCTTGGGGTCGCCGATCGCGATCAGCTTGGTGCCGGTACGGGCTGCTTCGGTGAGCAGGCGGGCGGCCGAGCGGTCGTCGGTCATGGCGGCCTCGTCGAGGACCAGGACGTCGATGCCGGTGAGGCCGGGGCCGGTCTCGATCCGCTGGAGCCAGGAGGCGACCGTGCGGGAGGGGATGGCGGAGGCGTCCTGGAGGCCCTGGGCGCCGACGGCGGACAGGCAGGCGCCGGCGTAGGTGGTGCCGGTGGCGTCCCACGCGATCCGGCAGGCGTCCATCAGCGTGCTCTTGCCCGCGCCGGCGACGCCGACGACCGCGTCGACACCGTGCCCGGCGGTGAGCAGCCGGTCGACGACCCGGGTCTGCTCCTGGGACAGCTCGAAGCCCGCGGCCACCTCGAAGACGGCGCGGGCGGCGGCGGCCTGGGCGGGCGTCAGGACGGCGCTGCCGTCCGCGTACCGGGCGCGGGCCTGGGTGGCGGCGGCGTCCTCCGCGTCGAGGACGTCGCGGGTGGTGTACCGGTCGGTGGAGGACATGAGAGTCGGCCCGAGGTGCGGCAGCGCGACCGTGTAGCCCTCGACGCGCAGGACGTCGTCGGCGAGCCGGTCCAGCGCCCGGAGATCGCCGCCGATCCCGTACGGGAGGGCGTTGGCATCGGCGGCCAGGAGCTCGGTCCCCGGCCGCCTCCGGGGCAGCGGCGGTCCTCTCAGGCCATCGTTCCATCATTATCCCCCCCCGAATTCCGTTTGAGCGGAGCTTAATGTCTGGGCCCCTCTCGGGATGATCAGCTGAGACAGTCAATGGCGCGATCGAACTCGACCCAGGCGGACCACCACCGGACCGGGCAACAAGGCGCCCGCCCGTCCGCATTCCTGTCGGGGAAGCCGCCGAGCGGGCTCCGGGGACTACGCGCTACCGGCCGCCGCGGACCACCACCCGCACCTGGTCGCCTCCGCCCCAGGACACCCGCGAAACGTCACCCGATCGAGGGGTGGGGCCAGGCGAAACCGGGCGGATTCCAGTGAGGCCAAAACGCACTGTCGAAAACACCCAGAGCCACCTCGATGCCCTAGCCCCTCGTCGCAGCGAGGGCATCAGCCGTTAGGCGGCGCGGGCTGTGCGTAACTGCGCGACCCAGCTCGTGACCTCGGTCAGGTGCTCGGACTGTAGACCGAGGTGCGGGGGCGGGCTGAATGAGGAGGGTTGCCGTTCCCTTCGCAGTGCGTTCCACTGCCCATTCATGGCCGCCGAGCGCTGCGTAGGCCTTGCCTCGACGAGGTCGGCGCCGATCAATGTGGCCTGGCCCTCCGAGTCGGCGTACAGGACGGGTCTCTCCTCGGCCCCAGCCTCACCACACAGGTAGTACGTGCCGCCAGCGCCGCAACCGGCTATCGGGTGTAGGGGATCCTGGCGGGATCCCGGAGCTCGATGAGGAGCATGGGTAGCCCGAGATGCGGTTGTGCTCGCCAGGATGGCGGATGAAGTGCAGAGGACTCGCCAACTGTGCTCCACCGTAGTGTTGTTGTCAGTTCTCCGGTTTAGCCTTCGGCCATGCGACCGCCTCTTGAAAACGTTCTGCGCGACGCGCTCGTACAGAACCTGCAGTTGATCGAGCCAGGGCTCCGGCCGGTTCAGTTCGAGGAGTACCCGCTGCCCAACGCACACGGCACCAGGGGGAGCATCGACATCCTGGCCCGTGACCGCAATCACATGTGGGTGGTCATCGAGCTGAAGCGGTCCCGGTCGAGCGCACGGCAAGCCCTGCACGAGGTCAACAAGTACACCGAGCTTCTCTGCCGGGAGAAGAATCTTGCGCCGGACCGCATCCGTGCAGTGATCGTTGCCATGCCGGATGACTGGGAAGAACTCCTGATCGCGGTCAGTCACGCCGCGCGCGACTGGAGTCATGATCTTCGCGGGTACCGACTGTTCCTGGACAGCAGCGGTACCCCCATCGGGGCCGAGCGGGTGGACCTTCTGCCTCGGGCATTCGAGCCCCGCGTCACCCCCATCCACAACCTGTTCTTCTTCACCACGGAGGAACAGCGTGAGCAGGGCTGGAGGATCATCAGCAAGGTCGCGGACGAGCTGGGGGCACTCGACCTGCTGGCGGCGGATCTGGACCGGGTAGCGGAGAAGCACTACATCCCTGCGCCTTTCGGCCTGTACCTGGCGGTAGGCCGGGTGAACGAGGAACTAGCCTCGGCGGATCTCCTGGGTGGTTACGACGGGCCCGAGCCATTCGCCGCCGAGCACCAGGCTGAGTACCTGGCACTTTCCGGGATCTGCAACCGTCTTGCCCGCAGCAGGCTGCGTGGAATGAACATGGAATCTGCCCGGCCAGGGCTCTTGAAGAATCTCGCCGAGAACCCCAGCTGGGCCATCCAGGGCTTCCGAGGCACTGGGGCCTACGACGACACAGCCGCCTTTGAACAGCAGGACCTGTTCCGCTTCCTTGCCGGGGACGAACGAGGAGACAGCCAGATCCTCTACGCGGGCACCGCCAGCCCGCAGGTAGCCAGCCGCTGGCAGGCGTTCAGGCAGGAGACTCGGCCGAGCCTGGCCGGCAACCATGAGTGGGAGTCACTCGTGGACGGCTGGCTCGACGAAGTGGGCCCGAAGGTTGGTGAGGGAGACGTCGGACTGCACGTCTACAACCCCTGCGACCTCCTGCAAGCAATCGTCCATGGGTGGCCGGACCGCATGGAGAACCTCCTGCCCATGGTGGTGGGCGAAGCCGTACCCTGCCAAGGGCTGCGGCGCTCGGTACGTGGCGCCCTGTGCTGGAACGGCCGAGGCATGTCTTTCCCCGATGCCGTGCGGCTCGTGTACCGAGACCCGCTGTTCCTTGTGGGCAACATGTACGCGGGGACGGTGTGGGAACGTGATCGAGAGCTCTTGGATCTCCTGGGGCTGCACTATGTGCTCCTGGAGAAGGTCGGACCCGTTTGGGCCGAGGCGACCATGGCCGACGAGCACCGCATCTGGGTACATCAAGATCAGGGTGCTCGCGTCTACTCCTCGGACACGGACCCCCGCGGGTACGCACAGGCGTACGCAAGCATTGCGGCTGATGGCGAGATCGTCTCGATCGGGCAGTACCTCAACAGGCATTCCCGCGAGGTGGAGCTGGTGGCCAAGGAGTACCGCGCCTTCGTTCATACCGTCTAGCTCTTACAGGATCCAGCTGCGGCTGGCCGCAGAGCACTGCAATGGGCGGGTCAGCGCACGGCAGGCCGAAAAGGCTGGACTGATCCGTTGCTCGGGTCCGTGGTGCGACTGACCTGACCGCCGGCGAAGCCGCTGTCATCGCCGGGTGCTTCCAGGACGCCTTCGTTCCCGCCCAGCACCTCGTCTGGTTCGGGAGTAGCCTCGCTGCGGCGAAACGTCGAACAGGAATCATGGCCGCTGCCCAGTCGAGGGCGGCGACGAAGGCGTCACGGCGGAGTTGCGCAGGCACGTCGACGCCTTCGAGACTCAGTGGGCCAGTTCGCAGACAGTCCGCAGACATCCCGCTTCAACGTCTGACACGTCCGGCGAAAGGCCGTCCGACCTGCGACAGAGCGGGTTGGACGGCCTTCGTGGTCTCTCTCAGCCGCTCTCGGCCGCCTCGCGTTCCTGGTATTCGCGGGGGGAGAGGCCGTGGAAGCGGGAGAAGGCGGCGCTGAACGTGGGGAGGTGGGCGTAGCCGGTGCGGCGCGCGACGGTGCTGGGCGGGGCGCCGCCGGCGAGCAGGTCGCGGGCGACGCGCATGCGGGCGGCGTAGCGCCAGCGGCCGAGGGTCATGCCCGTCTCGTCGCGGAAGGCGCGGTGGATGTCGGCGTCCGGGGTCGCGTCGGCCTCGGCGTCCCGTGCCGCGCCGGGCTCGCCGATGCGGCGCAGGCACTCCATCGCGACGGCACGCGCGCGTGGATCGGTGGGCATCGGCACCGACAGCGCCCGCTGTGCGGCGACCTGTTCCGCGAACAGGCCGAGGATCTGGCGGGGGTCGTGGTCGTCGGGGCGCAGAGCTGAGCGGGCGCTGATCGAGCGGAACATCAGGTAGTCGTCCCACGCGGGCGAGAACCGCACCTGGAGCGGCGCGGTCAGGTGGAGGTCGGCGGTGCTCGCGTTGCCCAGCGGCAGGGAGACGGAGTTCTCGCGCAGGCCGGTGACATGCTCGGTCTCCGCCGGGATCCAGGTGGCAACCCCTCGCTCCCGCTCGTAGCGCCGGTCGCCGATGTCCAGGTATCCGCTGCCCCGGTACATCCAGCTGAGGACGTGGATGTCGTTGGTGTGCGACGGCGTGCTGGCCGGGGGCAGCATCTCGGGCGGGACGGGCGTGTCCGTCTCGCGCATCATCCGGATCAGGTCGTCGGCCTGCCGCGCCGCCGCCGCCCGTCGGGTCAGCCCACCGGCGCCGGGCCGGGCGTGGAGCTTCCGTCCGAACTCGTGGGGGGTCAGCCCGAACCGCCCCTTGAAGGCCCGGGTGAGGCCGTTGCGGCTGGCGAAGCCGACCAGGGCGGCCACCTGGTCGACGTCGTAACCGGCGGCGAGGAATTCCACGGCGACGCCGAGCCGGCAGTGCAGGCGCCACTGCTCGAAGGTGAGCCCGGTGTCGGCGAGGAAGTCACGGCGAAGGGTGCGCGCGCTGGAGAGCACCCGCGCCGCCCAGCGCTCGACGGTGAGGTCGAGTCCGGGGTCGCGCGTCAGCTCCTCGGCGACGGCTCTGGCGCCGCGGGCTCGCGGCATCGGGGGCGGGGCGAAGCCCTCCGGACCCGGGTCCCCGAGCGCGGGGGGCGCCGGCGGGCGCGAGCCGGGGCGCCGGAGGAGCTCCGTGATCGCCTCGGGGGAGTACCCGCGGCCGCTGAACGGGGTGACCTGGAGGTTGAAGAGCTGGATCAGCCAGTCCTGCCAGCCACGGGGAACGTCGAACCGTGTCACTTCCGGCAACCCCCGGGCGCCGAAGCCGACATGAGGGCACAGCGGGAAGGCGACCGTGCCCGGTTCGGTGGTGATCGTCCGCCCCGCCCGGCCGTCCGCCGGGATCCAGACGCCTTCGCCGGCCCCGAGGCGGAGCGCCGGCCCGTCGTCGGGGCGCACGTGCGCCGTGCCGGTGCGTACCCACAGCAGCAGCGGCCGGACGTGCGCGTCCGCCGGACTCCACCGCGCGCCGGGAATCGGCGGAGGGCGACGGGAGACGGCGGCGGACGAGGGGGGCGAAGTCACGCCACCAGCCTATGTCCTAACTGTGCGGCAGTCTGCGCACACTTTTTTAGGTAAGGTTGCCCTAACCTTACCGGAGTGCGCCCTTCCGAAGCCGGCGCGCGACTCCCCCTCCCGAAGCGACGAGAAAGCCCGGTTCCCGCATGCCCAAGACCTCGCGCCGGCTCACCGTGATCCCGCCGACCCTGCGTGAGGTCGAGGTGGCCCGGATCGTCGACCTCAGCCCGGGGATGCGGCGGGTCACGCTGAGCGGCGCACAGCTGCGCGCGTTCACCACGGCGGAGGGCCTCACGCGGCCGGCCTTCGAGTCCCAGGGCTTCGACGACGACCTCGCGCTCTACTTCCCCTACCCGGGGCAGAGCGAACCGGTGCTCCCGGTCCAGGGCGAGGCGAAGCTGATCGCGCCCAAGGATCCCCGGCCCCTGTCGAGGGCCTACACGGTCCGGCGGTGGGACCCGGAGGCCGGCGAGCTGGACGTGGACTTCGTCAGGCACGGCGTGGGCGCCGGAACGACCTGGGCCTGCCGCGCCGCGCCGGGCGACCGGATCCACCTCAGCGGACCGCGTACGTCGAAGGCGTTCCCGTCCGGCGCCGACTGGTGGCTCGTGGCGGGCGACGACACCGCGCTCCCCGCGATCGGACGCCTGCTGGACGAGCTTCCCGCCGACGCCCGGGCGCGGGTGTTCGTCGAGATCGCCGAGGACGCCCACCGCCAGGAACTGCGCGAGCTGCCCGGGGTGGACGTGACGTGGCTGGTCCGCTCCGATGCGACGGACGGGGCCGGAGCGCCGCTCACCGAGGCGGTCCGCGGTACGGAGTGGTGGCCGGGCCAGGCGTTCGTGTGGCTGGCCGGTGAGCACACGGCCGTCCGGGACATCCGCCGCCATCTGGTCGAGGACCGCGGTGTGCCCAAGGAGGACGTCGACTTCACCGGATACTGGCGCCGTTCCGCGGTCGTCGCCCTGGAGGGCGACGGGGCGGTGCCCGATCCGGAGAGGACGGTCACCCCGTTCCAGAGGCTCCACGACCTGACCGAGCTCGTCGCGCCGCTCGCGATCCGTACCGCCGTCGAGCTGGGCGTTCCCGACCTGATCTCGCGCGGCGTGACCGGCGTGGCCGAGCTGGCCGCCAAGGCGGGGGCCGACGAGCGCGCACTGGGCAAACTGCTGCGCTACCTGCACACCCTGGACGTGGTGACCCCGACCGAGCCGGGTCGCTACGCCCTGACGCCGGTCGGCGACGTCCTCACGCTCGATTTCATCGCCGACAGGCTGCACTCGGCGGGGGTCGTCGGTCGTGAGTCGCTCGGGCTGTACGGACTCACGGAGTCGGTCCGCACCGGCCGGTCCGCCTACGCCTCGGTCACCGGCCGGACCTTCGCCGAGGTGCGGGCCGAGCAGGACTACGAGGACCGTCACCTGGAGCGCCTGGCGAAGTTCCAGCCCGCACTGGCCGGATCGATCGCCACATCCGATCTGCTGGCCGGAGTCCGGCACCTGGTGATCCACTCCGGTGGCGCGGGCGCGCACGCCCGCGAGTACGTCGCCGCCCACGAGGGCCTGCGCGTGACGATCTGCGCGCTGCCCGCCCAGGCCGACTGGCTGCGCCGCGACCTGCCCGACACGATTCCCGACGAGCGGCAGCGCGCACGGGTCGGCGTCGTCGAGCAGTCCGTCTTCGAACCCGGCCTGGCGGCCGACGCCGTGCTCGTCAGCCGCGCCTTCAAGACCCTGCCCGACGCCGACGCCGCCCACGCGCTGCGCCGGGCGGCCGAGAACCTCACCCCCGGCGGACGGGTGCTGCTGATCGAGGAGGTCTTCGACACCGACGACCTCGACGAGCACGACGGCGAGGAAGACCTCATGGGGCTCGTCTGCCACGGCTCCGGCCTCCGTACCGCGGCTGTCAGTTACCTCTCTAGTTGCAACATCTCAAGCTCCTTGAGCTGCTGTGCTGCATGTCTTCTGGGAGGAAAGCAAGGTGCCTCTGAACTGCGGATATCTACCTAGGCCAAACTTGATCATGCTGCTGATCAGGCATGCGTTAGATCAGATGCGAGGTATTGCAACTTCGCCGGTAAGTCTTTTGTTCGTGGAGGTGTGCGAGGCGTGGAATTGGCGTGAGCATGTCAAGTAGGATGATGTCAGGTCGACTTCGTGTGGAGGCGGTGCGGGGCATGCGGGTGGCGTCTTCCGGAAGGAGCTTCGAGCGTGCTCGATACGGGCAAAGCGGCTTCTATGTGTCTGCCGTCCTTCCTGCGGGCTGTCTGGAGACAGGGGAGGGGCAGGGGCTGGATGAGTCTTCGCCGAAGGTCAAAGGACCACGACGGCGGCTGAGTGGTCCCACCAATGTGTGAAGCGAAGTCCCCAGGCTGCAGCCTCGGTGGGGGAGATGTGACCGATCCTGGCCTGCCGGCGTCCCAGACCGTTGGGTGATGTTCCCACGCTCAGCCCGCCGCCCTCCCAGATGTAGAACCGGTCGTGCCAAGGTGTTCTGTCGATGCTCATGTCCCATGAACGGACATGCAGAGCGGGCAGCCGCGCGTACAGATCCGCGGCTGGTGCTGAGGCCGCAGTGGCAACTCCGTGATTGCGCCGGTGAGCGGTAAGGACCCTGACCGGCACTGCAACCTGCTGCAGAACGTCCCAGTCATCTGTCGTATGCCCGAAGTAGGGGTCCAGCACCCAGAGTTCGCCACGTGCCTGCGCGAGCATGCCTTTCAGAACGGTTCGTGCAGTGTCCGGGTCGTCGGCGATTCTGTGGGCCAAGCCCTCTTCCAGCAACCTGGTGTACTCATCCTCTGCCACGTCCAAGGCCGAGAGTCGTGTGACCGCGTCCCTGGGCTTCGTGACCGCGCCGATCGTCGTCGTGGCCGCAGCGCCTTCCGGTGTCACTATCTGGACCACGATGCGCTCCAGGAAATGCGATGCGTCGACGTAGTCCAGCAGTCTCCCGCCGTGATCGTATAGCCGCAGCCGGCGCTGTAGCCCCGAGCCGAGGGTCGGCAGTACCACCGTCAACCGTTCCGCCGTGTGTGAGGGAAGAGCCAGGTCGCCAAGGCGTACTCGCCGTGCCTGGAGGAGACCGTCAGCACCGATCTCCTCCAGATCCACTTCCAGGCTTGCCGCGCTGGTCCGTCCGCTATCGAGGGTGATGCTCACCTCGACAGTGCTGTCCGCTCGGAGGCCGGAGATCCACGCAGTGCGGCGGAGCCTCGCCACCGCTACGCCGCCCTGGGTCTTTCCATCTCCAGCCGAGAACCCGGTCAGCACCGACAGCGGCATCTGCACACCACCCGCTCCATGCGGCCATGCCTGCGGGGGCTTCGGCAAGGCGTCGTTGGGGTCAGAGAGAGGGAACCGGTAGCCGTGCACAGGCCGCGCAGCACCCTGCGTCAGGTAGTACAGGCTGCCTGCCCCTCCACTGGCCAAGACCAGGGCATCTGCAGGCGCCACCTCAGCCTGTACGGTGTGCTGCCCGCCGACCCCATCAGTGAGCATTTTCAGCGCTGCCGTTCCAGGGTGAGGATGGCTGCGGCTATGGCGGTCATCCGGTTGGGACTGCAGCGGGCTTTGCGGAAGATGCGCC
>NZ_JBIAMB010000029.1:0-117121 GCF_042873895.1 Streptomyces sp. NPDC004435
GCGGGCGGGTCCCCACCGCGCGTGTTCTGCCGGGCGCTTCGCCCGGGGGGGGGGGGGCCCGGCCCCCCCCCGCCGGGGGGGGGGGGGCGCCCGGCGGGGGCGCCCCCCCCCCGGCACCGCCGAGCGAAAAAGTGTTATCCCTACCCGGCCCCACGGGTCTCCACCAGGACGGGGACGCGGACCGGGGACCAAGGGAGCACCATCCATGCACAGCGACGAGCAGCGCACCACCGCCCTGGTGGAGGCGGCGCGCGCGGGCGACCCGCACGCCAGGGACGAACTGGTGCGCGCCTGCCTGCCGCTCGTCCACAACGTCGTGGGCCGCGCCCTCGACGGGCACGCCGACACCGACGACATCGTCCAGGAGACCCTGGTCCGGGCCCTCGACGGGCTGCCCGCGCTGCGCGACCCGGCCCGCTTCCGGTCCTGGCTGGTCGCCATCGCCATGAACGGCGTCCGCCGCCGCTGGCGGGAACGCCGGCAGGCCCCCGTCCCCGGCCTCGACCGGGCCGTCGACCTCGCCGACCCGTCCGGCGACTTCACCGACCTCACCATCCTCCGCCTCGGCCTCACCGGACAGCGCCGCGACGTCGCCCGGGCCACCCGCTGGCTCGACGAGGACGACCGCGAACTCCTCTCCCTGTGGTGGCTGGAGGCCGCCGGCGAACTCACCCGCGCCGAACTCGCCGAGGCCCTCGGCCTCGACCCGGCCCACGCCGCCGTCCGCGTGCAGCGGATGAAGGAGCGCCTGGAGACCGGCCGGGCCGTCGTCGGAGCCCTCGACGCACGCCCCCGCTGCCCCGGCCTCGAAACCGTCCTCGCCCCGTGGGACGGCCGGCCGTCCCCGCTGTGGCGCAAGCGGCTCGCCCGCCACCTGCGCGAGTGCCGCACCTGCGCGACCGGCCGCGCAGGCCGCGGCCTCGCCCCCGTGGAGGGCCTGCTCGTCGGCATCGGCCTGGTCCCGCCCGTCGCGGGAGCCCTCCTCGACGCCGGCACGACCCCGGCGTTCGCGGCGGAGCCGGCCGGCGCCGCGGAGCCGGTCACCGCGGCGGAGCCCCACGGCGCGGCCGAACCGATGGCCGGACAGCCGCCCGCACCCGACCCGCACGCCCTGCCCGGGGCGTCGGCCGCCGGCGGTTCCGGCGGTCACGCCGCCCCGTACTGGACCCTCGGGCGCAGGGCCGGGACGGCCGGCGTCGCGGCCGTCGCCGTCCTCGGGGTCCTCGTCCTCACCCTCCCCGAGACGACCGACCCCCGCCCGGCGACGCCCGGGCCCGTAGCCGCGCCCCCGGAGACCACCCCGCCCCGGACCCCCGCCCCCACGCCCACCACCACCCCGCCCCCCACCACCCCGACGCCCACCCGCACGCCCACGACCACCGCGGCGGCCCCGACCCGCACCGTCGCGCCGACCCCGGCCGACCCGGGGGAGCGGGTGACGGAGCTGGTCAACCGGCTGCGGGCACAGGCGGGATGCGGCCCCCTGCGCACCGACGCCAGGCTGACCGCGGCCGCCCGCGCCTACGCCCGGGACATGACGGCCCGCGGCTACTACGGCCACGCCAGCCCCGAGGGCCAGTTCGCGGACAGCCGTATGACCGCGGCCGGGTACCGCTGGTCGGCCTGGGCGGAGAACCTCGCCCAGGGCCAGCCGGACCCCGCGACCGTCGTGGAGAGCTGGCGCGACGACGCCGGCCACGAACGCAACCTGCTCGACTGCGCCTACCGCGACACCGGCGTGGCCGCCGTGCCCGGCCCGGACGGCACGGTCTGGGTGCAGAAGCTGGCCGCGCCCGCGAACTGACCGGACGTCAGGCCTTGGTGCCGAAGTCCTGCACCCACCAGGGCCCGTCGGCGGTGAGGGCGACGCCCACCCCGATGTCGCGGAAGGCGCAGTTGACGATGTTCGCCCGGTGCGCGGGGCTCTCCATCCAGTCGTCCATGGCCAGTTCCGGGGTCCTGGGCCCCTTGTGGATGTTCTCGCCCCACGCCGACCAGGCGTAGCCGGAGGCCTTGATCCGGTCGCCCCCGTCGCGGCCCTCGGGGCTGTCGTGGGCGTAGTAGTCGCGGGCGGCCATGTCGTCGGCGTGCCCCTGGGCCGCTTCGGTCAGCCGCGCCTCGGTCCGCAGCGGCTCGCAGCCGGCCCGGTCCCGTTCGGCGTTGGCGAGCGCGACGACGTCCCGCACGTAGCGGGCCGCGCGGGCCGGCGCCGTCACCGGGGCGGCGAGGGCGGACCCGGTCTGCGGTGCGAGCCCGCCGTCTGTCCCGCCGGCGCCCGTCCCGCCGGCCCCCGGGGTCGTGGCCGGGGTCGTGATCGGGGTCGTGGTCGGGTGAGTGGCTGGGGTCGTGTTCGGGGGAGTGGCCGGGCTCCGGCGGGCCTCGGCGCGGGCGTGGGGCGAGCCGGGGGCCGGTGTGCGAGGGGCGGGGGGTCGGGCCTCGGGGACGGAGGGCCCGGCCGCGCGGGGAGCGGAGGCGGAGGGCGGGGTGGCCGCGTACAGACCGAGGAGGACGGTGACGGCGGCGGCGGTCGTGCCCGCGGCGAGGATCGCCGCCGGGAAGGACGGGCGGCGCAGCACGCGGCGGAGCCCACGACGGCGCACGGGGCCGCCGCGGCGGTGACGGCCGCCGGAGGCGGGGTCGGAGGTGGGATCGGAGTCGGGGGTGGGGGTGGGTCGGGGTGTGAGGGACGTGGGGGTGTCGGGGAGGGGGTGTTCGAGGGGGTCGGATGGGTCGGGACCGTCGTACCGCATGGAGCTCCGCTCTCTCGGCGTCGCCGTCAGGGCCGGCGGCCGGCCGTTCGGGCCACCGGGGGCGACGGGGTCAAGGCTTTCCGCGCTCCGCCGTCCCGACACCCCGTGTCAACCCGGCGGGTCAACTCCGTGCGTCGACCCGCCGCGTCGGCTTGACGGGGCCGTGGGACCGGGACCCGGTCAGCCGCCCTGCGGGATCACCGCCACCGGGCACGGCGCCAGGTGCAGCGCGGCGTGTGCCACCGAGCCGATCCGCTGCCCCAGCGCACCGCGCTTCGCCCGGCGGCCCACCACCAGGAGCTGCGCCGCGCCGGAGGTCGTGAGCAGGACCTGCCCGGCGCTGCCGAGTTCGACGTGCTCGGTCACCGGCACGTAGGGGTACCGCTCGCGCCACGGCGCCAGCGCCTCGCGGAGCGCCTTCTCCTCGAAGGGCACGAGGCCGCCCGCGTCGTCGGCGAGCCGCATCGACGTCGGGCTGTACGCGAAGAGCGGCGGCAGGCTCCAGGCCCGCACCGCGCGGATGGCGGCGCCCCGGGCCGCCGCGGTCTCGAAGGCGAACCGCAGCACCGCCTCGCTGTCCTCGGGGCTGCCCTGCTGGCCCACCAGGATCTCGCCGGTGGGCGGTTCGGCGGCCCGGTCGTCGCGGGCGCGGACCGCGACCACCGGACGGGTGGAGGCGGCGATGACCTGCTGTCCGTACGAGCCGAGCAGGAACCCGGCCACCGCCCCGTGCCCGCGCGAGCCGATGACCAGCATCTCGGCTTCCTCGGCCGTGTCGAGCAGCGCGGCGACCGGGGTGTCGGCCAGCACCCCCGAGGTGACCGCCAGCTCCGGGTGCCGCTCCGTGATCTCCGCCGCGGCCGCGCCGACCACCTCCTCGGCGGCCCGCTCCTGCGTCTCGCGGTCCTGGACGAGCGGCAGGTCGAGCGGCTCCCACCGCCAGGCGTGCGCGAGCCGGAGCGGTACGCCCCGGTGCTCGGCCTCGCGCGCGGCCCAGTCGGCGGCCGCGAGGCTCTCTGGCGAACCGTCCACCCCGGCCACGATCTCCCGCCCCGCGCGGGGCTCCGCGGTCTCGCCGGTACCTGCTCCGGTGCCTGCTCCGGTGCCTGCTCCGGTGCTTGCTCCGGTCCGGTCGGCCTCGCGACTCATCTGACGTCCTCCAGACACCGTCCGAGGGCCCGGCCCGAACGCCGGCCCCTCCTCGCCTCCCAGCTTGGGCCCTTGGGCCACTCAGGGAGAGGGCCGGACGGCCCGACATGCCGGACCGTTCGTCCCGCCGGGTAAGGGACCCGTCATTTGAACGCGTTCAGGGGTGTGGCAGGATCTCACCGAAGGGGGTGATCGCCATGGCGGCGACGTGGGAGGGGCGGCGAACGGGCGTCGCCGGGCGACTGGTGCCGGCGACGGCGGTGCTCCTCGTGGAGGGGGTGCTCGCCGCCGTCCTGCTGACGCTGCACGGCTTCACCCAGCCGTCGCCCGGCGCCGGAGGGGGTTCCGCCCTGGGCATCCTCGTCCTGCTTGTGCTGTCGCCCTTCGTCGTCGCCTTCGCCGTCGCCTTCGCCGGTGGTCTCGCCCTCGTGCTCGTGCTGCCCACGGTGTGGCTCGGTGAGCGGTTCGCGGGCCTGCTCGGGGAAGGGTGGGCCCGCCTCGGGGGCGGGGCGGCCGGGCTGCTGCCGGGCGGGCTGCTCGTCGCCGCGGTCCCGCTGGGCGCGGGGGTGGCGGCCGGCTTCTCCGGAGCGGTCGCCGGCGCCGTCCTGTGGCTGCCGGCCGGGGCGGCGCTCGCCGTGGCCGCCGCGGTCTCCGGCTCGCGCCGGCCGCGTCTGCTGCGGGCCGTCCTGGGCCGGGGCGCGCTGGCCGTGGCCGTCGTCCTCGCACTCGGCGTGGCCGCCTTCGCGAGTGGGCTGGTCGAGGAGTACAGGCCGCCGCGCCTGGCTCGTGCCGCCCTCGTCGGAACCTGGACGGACGGGCGCGGCGGCACGCTGGAGCTGGCCGCGGACGGCACCGCCACCGCCGCCGGCCTCGCCGACTCCTGGGACGTGGACGACGAGGAGCTGGAGTGCGGCGGTCGCGGCACCTGGACCTACGAACCGGGGTCCGGCGCGTGGGGCCAGCACGTCGGGCTCGGAGTGGGCTCCTGCGCGGACGGTTCGTGGGACGTCGGCGGCACGGCGGAGCGGGTCACGCTCTACCGGTACGTCGGCGACCCGGACTCCGGTGACCTGTACGAGCTGACGCGCGCCGGCGACGGTCCGTGACGCGCGGTCAGGCGCTGCGGGCCAGCCGGGCGTGGGTGCCGTTGAGGTAGTGGTCGCCGATGTCGCGGAGCCGGTGGGAGGGGCGGGTGCGGGCGGTGAGGGCGCGGGCGTTGCGCCAGAAGCGGTCGAAGCCGGGGCCGCCGCCTCCCGCGCCGGGGGCGGCAGGCGGCGCGCCCTCGACGAGCTCCAGGATCCGGGTGGTCAGCTGGACCGCCGCCCGGCCGGTGACGGTCTCGGCGGCGGCGACCAGCACCGCGAGGTCGGCGCGGTCCTCGAAGCCGAGCGTCCAGCCGGCGCGCAGTCCGCTGGTGAGGGCGTCGGTGGCGCGTTCGGCGACGGCGGCCGCGGTGTGCGCGGCGGTCGCCAGCTCCCCGTAGGAGAGCAGGAGGTACGGGTCGTCCCCCTGGTCCGGCAGGGCGTGCAGCGGGGTGCCGTCCCGGGGGACGCGGTCGGGCTCGGGGACGACCGTCCGGTTCACGTCCCGGGCCTCGGCGAGCGCGCCTTCCGCGATGCCGAGCGCCACGTGCACGAGGAGCAGCCGGAGCACGAGCGGTGCGAGCGCGGTGAACGGCGCCACGGCGTGCTCGTCGGACGGGAGGGTGCCGAGGACCCTCGCCCGGGGGACGGGCACCTGGTCGAAGACGACCGTGCCGGCGCCGGTCAGCCGCTGCCCGACCCGGTCGGCCGCCGCCTCGGCGAACACCCCGGGATGGGCCGGGTCCACCAGGACCACCAGCAGGTCGCCGGTGCCGGCCGGGCGGGCGGCGACCACGAGCCGGTCGGCGACGGCCACGGCGGAGTCGAAGGCGCGCCGCCCGTCGAGGAGCCAGCCGCCCCGGTCGACGCGGGTGAGGGTGAGGCCGGTGCCCGTGCCGGGCGTCGCCGGCTCGGTGGCCCCGGCGAGCAGCCAGCCCTCCGCCGCCGTGCGGGCGTCGAGGCGCGGGAAGGCTTCGGCGGTCCGGCCCGAGGGGCCGGCGAGGAAACGGCTCGTCCACGACAGGGCGTAGTGGTGGGCGAGGAGTTCGCCGACCGAACTGTCGGCGGCGGACAGCTCCCGTACGGCGGAACACGCGGTGCGCAGGTCGGCGCCGTGCCCGCCACCGCCGAGCGCCGGGTCGGCGGCCGTGAGGAAGGCGGGGAGCCCCGCCTCCTGGAGCCGTTCGACCTCGTCGAAGGGGGCCTTGCCGGCCCGGTCGCGGGTGTGCGCGTCGACGGCCAGGTCGTCGGCGAGCTCCCGGACGACCCGCCGCCAGAGCGTGTCGTCCCTCGGCGCCGTCTGCTGCTTGCTCATCCCACCCCGCCTGCTCTCCGTCGTACCACCGAGTGTAATCCCACTGGATCACTAGGGATAGTGGCAGAGGGACCCCGCGGGGCCCAAGGGCTGTCCGCTATGTGGATGGAGGTGTGCCGGTGGGCGGGACGGCGTCAAGTCGGCGCACGTGGTGGCGGGTTGTCCGGCGGGCCGACTCGGGGATGGCGGTATGGCGGCGGGGCGGTGTCGACGCGGGGGCGGTGTGCCGGACGGGCGGTGTCGACGCGGGGGCGGTGGCCGAGGCGGCGCGGCGGCGGGGCCGGTCGGCTGACGGGGTCCGCGGCGCGGTCCCGACGGCATGGTCTCAACGGCACGGTCCCGACAGGCCGGTCGGGCCGAACGGGCCCGCTCGGCCCGTCGACGGGCCAGGCTGAAGGGGTCCGGCCCACGGGCGGGCGGCGTGACGTGGTCGCCAGTCAGGGGTTGGTCCACGCCTCCGGGTCGTCCGCCTTCGCGGTGATCTCGGCCGGCAGGCGGGCCGACGCGACCTCCGCGAGCGAGACGCCCAGCACCTCGCGGACGCCGGCCCGCAGCGCGATCCACAGCGGCAGCAGCGACTCGGCGGGGCCCGTGTACGCCAGGTCCGGCGGGCGCTGGCCGCGCACCGACACCAGTGGACCGTCCACGCAGCGGATGACGTCCGCGACCGAGATCGTCTCGGCGGGCCGCGCCAGCCAGTAGCCGCCCCGACCGCCGCGCTGGCTCTCCACCAGGCCGCCCTTGCGCATGTCGCCCAGGATCCCCTCCAGGAACTTGTGCGAGATCCCCTGCCCCTCGGCGATCGCCTCGGCCTTCAACGGCCCGCCGTCCCCGGCGGCCGCGAGCTGGAGGGCGGCCCTCACGGCGTAGTCGGCCCTGGCTGAAATGCGCATGCGGCGCATTATTCCGTACGGCTCCGAGAGGTGCCGGACGGCGGCCGCCCGGGTCGCGCCTCCACCGGCGCGGGGTCCCTCCGCCAGGCGACCCGGCCATTCCGCCGCGGCCGGGCCGGCCACCCGGCCGGAACGCCCACGGCCGGTCGTGTCCGCGCCCTTGACGGCGTCCGCCGGCCGCCGGACACTCGGGACAGGGAATCCGAGCGGACGGGTAGGGAATCACATGCTTCACGGCGACGGGCTCGACGGCCGGACGGCCCGTCCCTCGCCGCGTCCCCTGCCGCGCTCCCTGCCCCTCACCTCGCGCCGCCACATCGACCTGCTGCGGGTGTGCAGCGCGGCCTGACCGCGCCCGGCCGCCCGCTCCACCGGGCCACGGCCGTCCCCTCCCGCCTTCCCGTCACTCTGCTGCCGCCGCCCGGGCGTTCCCGCACGCCTCGACGAAGCCCGCACGGACCCAGCACCGAGCAACCCTGGGAGCACCATGCCCGTCGTCGTCCCCTCCTCGCTGCTGCCCGCCGCCTCCGCGGCGCCCGCCTTCCGGGGCCGGATCGGCCGGTCCGCCGACAGCGGCCACTACGCCGTGCCGCACCGCTACCGGCTCCATCTCGCCCCGGCCGACCCCGACTGTCTGAGCATCGCCGTCACCCACGGACTCCTCGGCCTCGACGCCACCCTGCCGCTGCGGCTCCTACCCGAACTCCCCGAAGCCCCGGACGGCTCGTACACCGCGCTCCGCCCGCTCTACGAGGCCAGCGCCCACCTCTACACCGGCCCCGCCGCCGCGCCCGTCCTCGCCGACGCCTGGACCGGACGGATCGTCAGCACCCACGTCCCCGACATCCTCCGCGACCTCGCCCTCCGCTTCCGGGGCGACGGGCCCGAACTCCTGCCGGAGGAGCACCGCCAGGAGATCGACGACCTCGCCGCGCTCTGCGCCGACGGCGTCCACCGGGCCGCGCAGCGCGCCGGCGCCCTCGGCCTCGACCCGGAGGCGGGCGCCCGGCGGGAGGCGGGGGAGGCCCTCGGCACGCTCTTCGGGGCCCTCGCCTCCCTCGACGCGCGGCTCGCCGGCCGGCCGTACCTCCTCGGGCCCGCCCCGACCCTCGCCGACGTGCACGTGTGGGGCGCCCTGATCCAGCTGGACACCGTCCACCGCTGGCACCTGGACGCCGCCGCCCTGCACCGCGTCGCCGGACACCGCGCGCTCTGGGCGTACGCCCAACGGCTCGCCGGGCACCCGGCGTTCGCCCGCCACCTCGACGTCGACGCGGTGCTCCGCCGCCACCGCGCCCACTGCCAGGGGCGGGAGGCGGCCGGCGCGGCCATCCGGATCGTCGACTGGGACGCCGCGGGTGCGGCGGGCCGCTGACGGCCCGCCGCACCCGGGAGGGATCAGGCGGCGGCGCGGCGGCCCGCCAGGGGAGCCGTGTCGTCGCCCGCGCCGGAGCGCACCCCGCGCAGGAACGCCTCCAGGGCCTCCACCGACGTCGCCCGGGGGGTCCACTCCAGCTCCTCGCGCGCGCGGGCGACGGACATGACCGGGATGTGGCGCAGCAGGTCGAACAGGCCGGGTGAGGCCGGGGCGAGGCGCAGGTGCCAGGCGGCGGCGAGCGCGCCCCGCACCGCGCCCGCGGGAACCCGCACCGGCCGGGCGTCGAACAGCTCGCCGAGCAGCGCCGCGTCCACCACCGGCTCCGCCGCCAGGTTGAACGGGCCCCGCACGTCCCGCAGCACGGCCCGCAGATAGGCGTCGGCGGCGTCGTCGGTGTGCAGGACCTGGAAGCGCAGCCCCTCGAACTCCGGCAGCACCGGCAGCAGATCGGGCCGGACCAGCTGCCCGGGCAGGAACCGGCCGGCGAAGATCCGGCGCTGCTCGCTCGCCGACTCCTCCTTGAACAGGAACGCCGGCCGCATCCGGACCACCCGGGTCTGCGGATGGTCGCGCTCGAAGGTGTCCAGGACCCGCTCCAGATACGCCTTCTCCCGGCTGTACGCGGCGCCGGGCCAGCCGTCCGTCGGCCACGCCTCGGAGACCGGCGCACCGCTCTCCGGGCCGGGGGAGTACGCCCCCACCGAGGAGGCGCAGACCAGCGCCGGCACATGGGCCTCCGCGACCGCGGCGCAGACCCGCAGGGTGCCCAGCACGTTGGTGTTCCAGGTCGTCACGGGGTCGTGCGTCGGCTGGAAGCGCCACGCCAGGTGGACGACCGCGTCCGCGTCGGCCACGTACTGGGCGAGCCGGGGTTCGTCACCGTCGTCGGACAGGTCGACGGTGGCCCACTCGACCCCTGGCAGCCGGAGCTCCGGCAGCCGGCGGGCCAGTCCCAGCACGGAACCGACCTGCTCCTCGCGGGCCAGGGCCCGCACCACGCTCGTGCCGACGTTGCCGGTGGCGCCCGTGACGACCACCCTCAGTCGCGTACTCGGGTTCATGTCTTCGACCCTCGGCCATTCGGGCGGAGCTCGCACCTCGACCCGCTCCGTGATGACGGAGGGTGACCGCAGGGGTCGCGCGGGTGGCCGGCCGCGAGCACCATGGAGCGACGCACGAGACGGGGGCCGCCACGGAGGAAGCATGCTGCTGCCCGACCGCAACACCGTCGAACGGCTCCTCCGGCACTACCGGGCCCAGGAACTCACGGTCCTCTCCGCCCCCGGCGACCCCTCCCTCCGCCGCCGCTGCGAGGACACCGCGTACACCCTGTGCGTGCTCATGGGCGTCCGCTCGACCCCGGAAGCCCTTCGCGCCGCCGAACGGTACGTCGCCCCGCGGGCCGCCCGGGTGCCCCGGGCGCAGCTCTGACCGCGTCCCGGCTCCTCGTGTACGGAAGCGCCGACACGGCGCAGACCGCCGCCGCGAGCAGCAGCGCCGCCGGAACGGACCGGGTCGCCACCGGCCCCGCCACCGCCGCGCCCACCGCGAACCCGGTGATCTTCAGGCCGGCGCCGGTGGTGAACACCCGGCCGCGCAGCGGGCCCGGGGTCTCCTCGTGCCGGACGGTGAACAGGGCGGTCAGCTGCGGTCCCTCGGCGGCGCCCGCGACCGCGAATGCCACGACCAGGGCCACCGGCCCGCCCGTCGCGGCCACCGCCCACGCGCCCGCCTGCACCACGGCCGCGCCCCACAGCACCCTCCCCGGCGGCACCGCGCGGGGCAGCCGGGCGTGCAGCGCGGTCGCCGCGAGGGCGGTGGCCGCCGCCACGGAGAGCAGGAGCGCGCCCCGGCCGGAACCGCCGAGCGCCCGCGCCCCCAGCACCGGGAGGCAGGCGGCGACCACGCCCGTCGCGGTGGCGCACCCGACCGAGGTGACCGTGGCCCGGAGCAGGGGTCCCCGCCGGAACACCGCCACGACTCCGCCAAGGCCCCACCGCCCAGGAGCACCCGGAACTGCCCCGCCCGGTCCCCGGCCCGCCGCGCGCCGTGCCGCGTCGGCCTCGCGTGCCTCCGGCCTCGCGTCGGCCTCCGCCTCCCGTGCCCCCGGCTCTGTGTCCGCCTCGGGTGTCTCCGGCCCCGCGACGGGCAGCGACCAGGCCACCGGTGCCGCCGTCGCGACCAGGGCGGCCGCGAGGACGACCGCCGTCGGCGCGTCGAGCAGCAGGGCGGCACCGCCCGCGAGCGCCGGCCCGGCCAGCGCGGCGAGGGAGAAGGTCAGCGCGTCCAGCCCGTGCAGGCGGGGCATCCGGTCGGCGGGCGCGACACGGGGGAGCTGTGCGGTCCAGCCGCCGGAGAGCACCGGGCCCACCAGCCCGGTGACCACCGCGAGCAGCGCCGTCACGGCGAACGGCAGCCGGCCGAGCCCGAACAGGACGGCCCCGAGCCCCGCCGCGTAGAGGACGAGCGCGCCGGCCAGGAGCCGGCCCGGCCGCCGGGCCTTGTCCAGGAGCGCTCCCAGGAGGGGGCCGCCCAGCGCCGCCGAGACCGTCACACAGGCCAGCAGCGCCCCCGCGCGGGACGTCGAGCCGGCGGCGGCGAACCCGGTGAGCGCCAGGGCGGGGCCGGACATCTCGTCCCCGGTCCTGGCCGCCAGGGCCGCCGCCAGATGGGCGGCGACGGACGGACGGCGGGCGGTTCGAGGGCGGGTGCGCATGGCGCCCGAGCGTACGGAGGTAACTCAAAACCTCGCAATATGCGTTACATTCGGGCGATGCCCGTGCTCCCCGACCGGTCCACCCGGCACTCCGCGGTCGCCATGGCGCTGCGCACCGCCGCCCTCGTCAACGCCCTGGCCGACCCGGCGGGCGGCCCCCGGGAGCTCGCCTCCGTGCTCCTCGCCCACGGAGAGCCGCCGCCCGCCGTCGTGACCGCCGAGGAGGTCACCCTGATGCGCGCGGCCGCCGTGCACCTTCGGGAGGTGTTCGCCGCGGGCTCCGCCGACGAGGCCGCCGCCCTCCTCAACCCGCTGCTCGCCGCCCACACCGGCCCCCTCCGCCTCACCTCGCACCGCGGCTCCGCCCCCTGGCACCCCCACGCGGACGCCGACGACGACGCGCCCTGGACCCCGTGGTTCCTCTCCTCCGGCTGCCTGGCACTCACCTTCCTCCTCTGGGAGCGGCAGGCCCCGCCCGGCCGGACCTGCGTCTCCCCCTCGTGCGGGAACGTGTTCGTCGCCCACGGCAGCGGACCCGAGCGCCGCTACTGCTCCCGCCGCTGCGCCACCCGGGAGCGGGTGGCCGCCCACCGCCGTTCCCGCACGCCGACGGCCCCCGGCGCGGGCTGACACCCGGCCGGGGGCCGTGGACGCGATCGGAGCCGCGGAGCACCCGACGGATCGGCCGTCAGGCGCGCGGCACCCAGCGGCGCCAGGCCCACAGGGCGAGCGCCGCCGCGCCCGCCGAGGCGACGAGCGCCAGCGGCACCGTCACCGACGGGCTCTCGTCGTCGGGCTCCTCGGTCGCCGCGGTCCGGGGCGCGGAGGCCGCCTGCGCGCCGGCCCCGCCGCGTACCGACACGGGCCGCGCGTCCAGCCGCTCCGACTCCGACTCCGACTTCGGCTCCCGCTCCGGTCTCGGCTCCTGCTTGTGCGCCTGCGCCTGCGCCTGCTCCAGTGCCTGCTCCGGCTCCTGCTCCGGAGACTTCGGCGGCAGCAGCGAACCGACCGGCTGGACCTTGCCCGCGGCCTCGAAACCCCAGTCGAGCAGGTCGCGCGCTTCCTCGTACACCGCGAGCCCGCCGCCCGACTGAGGGTTCATCACCGAGACGACGAGGGTGCGCTCGCCCCGCCGGGCGGCGGCGACGAGCGTGTTGCCCGCGTTGCTGGTGTAGCCGTTCTTGATGCCCAGGATGCCCGGATAGCGGCCGATGCCGTCCTCGCCGGTCACGAGCCGGTTGGTGTTGGCGATGCCGAAGGACCACGAGCCCGCCGGGAAGTCCGCGTAGGCGGTCGAGGAGTAGCGGATGAACTCCGGGTCCTGGACGCCCGCCCGGCCGAAGACCGCGAGATCGTAGGCGGACGAGACCTGGCCCGGCGCGTCGTAGCCGTCCGGGGAGACCACGTGGGTGTCCTTCGCCCCCAGCGACCGCGCCTTGTCCTGCATCTGGCGGGCCATCGACCGCCAGCCGCCGCTCATCGACGCGAGGACGCGCACGGCGTCGTTCCCCGAGCTGAGGAAGACGCCGTTCCACAGGTCGGAGACGCGGTACGTGTACCCCTCCTTCACCCCGACGAGGCTGCTGCCCTCGCCGATGCCCATCAGTTCCTCGTCGGCCACCGTGTGCTGCTCGGACGCCTCGTGGTGCGGCAGCGCGGTCAGCGCGAACAGGGTCTTCAGCGTGCTGGCCGGCGGCAGCTTCCGGTGCGCCGAACGCGCGGCGAGCACCTCGCCCGTCCCGGCGTCGGCGACCACCCACGACAGCGCCGAGAGGGAGGGCACGTCCGGCGCGCCGGCCTGCGGCTGCACCTGGGTCCCCGAGCGGTCGAGCCGCGCCGGGTCCACGAACCGCCGGGCGGGAGGGGTCGGTTCGGAGACGGAGCCCGGCCCGAGTGCGGTGACGGAGGCCGGGGCGCGCGGCGGGGTCGCGGCGACCCCGGCCACGGGAGCGGAGAGCACGAGCAGCATCGCGGCGGAGCCCGCGGCGGTATGACGAAAGGCTGACGTGACGATCATTCAGCCACCGTAGGAAGGAGGCGGAAGGCACGCCGGACGGAGTGCGCCACCCGGCCCAAAGAACGCGACGTCGAGCGGGCGCGTCGTGCCGCCGGTCGGGTGGTCGTACGGACGCCGACCCTGTCGCACGGCCCCGAGCCGGTGTCGTCCAGCTCCGGGCCCACGCCGTCCGGCGCCGGCCCGTGTCGTCCGGCTCCGGCGTCGGAACCGGAGCGAGCGGCGAGACGCTGGACACCCCGTGCCGACGGGCCGGTGTCTGTACCGGCGCGGTCACCAGGGCGACCTCGGGGTGGTCACGACAGAGCGGAACCGCCATCGGTTGCCGTGCGCTGACGCCTGTAGTGGCGTGCCGCGCGCGCACGGTTTCCGCAGGACGGCTTGCACCACTCCTGCCGTCCGTGGCTCTTGACGAAGTAGCGCACACAGCGGGGCGCGGTACAGGACCGCAACTGCGTGCGCTGTGGGCCGCTGAGAAAGTCGATGGCGGCACGGGCCAGGGCCGCGACAAGCCGGACGTGCGGATCGTTCTCCGCGGACAGCAGTCGGGTGGTGGGGACTCCTTCGACGGGCCAGTCCATCTGAGGGGCGACCAGTTCCCGCCCGGCAGCCGTGTTGATGTGGGCCACCGCCCGGTCGGCACTCATCAGGCGATGGGAGTCCGGCGGGCTGGGGGGCGCGGGACTGACCGCCTGGGCGAACAGGGCCCGGACTGCCTGCCGAAGCTCGATGATCGCGCGCCTGAGGTCTTCGTCCGCGGTGAGTCCCCCCGCCGGAACGAGGCCGGCCAGCAGATCTCCCTGCTCCTGGATCCAGTGCGTCGTTCCCTGAACCGTGGCGAGGTCATCGGCGACGCCACCGTCTCCGTCGTGGCGAATCGTGCTCACCAGTTCCAATGCCGGCCAGCGCTCCACAAGGCATCCCCTTCCCTCTCGGTGCCCGGTCGTCAACCACTTGATCACATCCCTGCACGCACCCTAAGGTCCCTAACGGAAAAACGAAAACTTCCGTTAGGTGGAGTGGGTGGGGACACCTGCCCCGGCATAGGACGGCGGCTGTGCCCGCCGTGGGAGGAGACCGCGAAATGACGCTGCTCGCGCACATCAGCGACCTGCACCTGGACGGCAGCGAGAGGGCGACCCGACGCGCCGTCCGCGTCATGGACTACTTGCGAGCCCTGCCCCAGCCGGTCGACGCGCTCCTGGTCACCGGGGACATCGCCGATCACGGCGAGGAGGCCGAGTACGAGGAAGCAGCTCGGATCCTGACCGCCCCCTTCCCCGTGCTCACCTGCCCCGGGAACCACGACGCGCGACCGGCCTACCGCAAGGCCCTGCTCGGAGAGGCACCCGAACACGGCCCCGTCAATCAGGCCCACGACATCGCGGGCACGACCATCCTGATGTGTGACTCCACCATCCCCGGCCGCGACGAGGGGCGCCTCGACGCCCAGACACTCGCTTGGATCGACGCCACCCTCACGGCCCGGACGCCGGGCACCCCGGCGCTGATCGCCTTCCACCAGCCGCCGGTCGCACTCCATCACCCCCTGCCCGACTCGTGCAGGCTCGAAGAGCCCGGAGCCCTGGCCGACTTGATCGAGGCGCACCCGCAGGTCGCCGCCGTCCTCACGGGCCACGCTCACACGGCGGCCGCCTCGACCTTCGCCGCACGTCCGCTGATTGTCGGACCGGCCGTCACCTGGACCCTGCGCATGCCCTGGGAAGGCGATCAGGCCGCGGACCGGGACCAGCCGCCCGGCCTCGCGTTCCACATCCTGGACGACGACCGGCGCCTGACCACCCACTACCGCGTCGTCCTCTGATCCCGCGCGCACGCCCCGGAAGCATCGTGGTCCGCTCCGCCACGTCGAACGCAGCACCCACCCGCCCCCGGCCACGCCTGCCGAAGCGGGTGTCCTCCCCGGAGGTCACCACCTCGTCAGGCGCCGCGCCCAGGCTGCCGGCCAGGGGCAGGGCTGCGCTGCCCGGCGGGCTCCGCCGTACGGCCCGGCACCCCGTCCGGCCCGGCGCCCTCGTGTGCCGCCCCGCCCCACACGGCACGGCACCGCCCGGCCCGACCGCCCCGTCCCACCCCCCCGTCGGCGGCGGCTCGCCGCCGCCCCCGGTCCGACCGGATTCCCTCCCGCCGGGGCGCACCCCCCGGTCAGGCGCGGCGACCCCGGTCCGCCGTGCGGGGCGTCGCGCCGGGAGGGGACGCGGGGCCGGCGCGGAGGGTGGAGACGAGGCGGAGGAGCCGGTCCTCGTTGCCCGCGAGGCCCGCCGCGCGCAGCGCCTCGTCGGCCTCCGCCATGGGGTTCGTCAGCATCACCCCCGCGTACGGGGCGAGGCGCGGATCCGTCAGCACGGCCTGGGTGGATTCGAGGAGGCGCAGATACGCCTGGGCCGCGGCGCGCTCGGTGGCGGTGATGGTGGTCATGTCGGGCTCCCTCTCGACGGCTTGACGCACCCCACCTTCTCCTACGGGTCTGACAATGCCCCTCAGGCCCGCCCGCGCACCCGCGTGACGAGCCGCTCCAGGAACGCCCGCTGCGCCGCGACCAGCAGCGGCTCCGCGGCCTCCGGCGTGAACCAGCCGACCCGGTCGACCTCCGGGAACTCGGCCATGGTCCCCGAGCGCGGCGGCCATTCCATGGTGAAGGTGCCGGGCACGACGGCGGCCGGGTCGAGGTCGCCCTCCACCGCCCACACGGTGACGGTCTTTCCGCCGGCCTGCCGGACCTCCCCGAGGTCGAGCCAGTCGCCGTCCGGCACGGGCAGCCCCAGCTCCTCCAGGAACTCCCGCCGGGCCGCGTCCTCCGGCGCCTCCTCGTCCCCGTACTCGCCCTTGGGCACCGACCAGGCGGCCTCCTCCCGGCGCGCCCAGAACGGCCCGCCCATGTGCCCGATGAGCACCTCGATCCCGCCGTTCCCCGTCCGTCGGAAGACCAGCAGACCCGCACTGCGTGTGACCGCCATGCCGCCAGTCTGCCCGCACCGGCCCGCCCCCGAGGGGGAGGCGGTCCTCGGGGGTGTCGTGTCGGTCAGACCGGGCTCGCGGCGCCCGCCCGGCGGTCCAGGTGGGCCAGGATCGCACCGGCGACCGCGCGGCCCGCCGCGGCGGCGCGGAGCGCGGGATCGCCGCCGTGCAGCAGGGCGCCCGCCGCGAACACGCCCGGCACGCCGGTCCGCAGGGCCGCGTCCACGCGCGGGCCCCTGGTGCCGGGGGCGAGCGGCAGGCCGCCCGCGCGGGCCAGTTCGTGCTCCGGGACCCAGTCGCCGGTGAGGACGAGCGTGTCGCACCGGATCGTGCGCGGCCGCCCGTCCCGGCCCCGTACCGCCACCCCGGCCAACCGCCCCCGTCCCGTCAGCTCCGTCACCACCGTCCGCGTCAGCACGGGGACGTCCCGGACGCCCACCGCCGTCCGCGTCTCCTCGCACACCACGGCCGCGACCGCGACGCCCGCGCTCCGCAGCAGCCGGACGGCGTGTCCGGCCACCGGGCCGCCGCCGACGACCACGGCACGCCGCCCGATCCGCTCCGGGCGCGGCCCGAAGAGCGCCACCGTCCGCTGGAGCTCACCGGTCGTCAGCACGCCCTGCGCGCGGGTGCCCGGCAGCAGCCGCGCCGGGCGGGCCCGCTCGCGGGCGCCCGTGGCCAGGAGGACGGCACGCGCCTCGATCGTCTCCAGTCCGGTCGGCGCGGTGGTCTCCAGCCGAAGCGGGCCAGCCCAGCCGGTGGCCGACACGCCGGTACGCAGCACGGCGCCGGCCAGGAGCGCCGCGCGGACCGCCCGCCGGGCGTACCCGGGGCCGTCCAGGGCGCGGCCCCTGGGGTCCGCGCCGAAGCCCGGGCGGACGCAGTGGCGGGGCACGCCGCCGGCCGCCGGCTCCCGCTCCAGGACCTCGACCCGCCCGGCGCCCGCCGCCGCGAGCCGGGCCGCCGCGGTGAGCCCGGCCGGGCCCGCGCCGACGACCAGCACGTCCACCGCGCGTGCGGTCCGTTCCTCCGCCGGCTCTCGGTTCACCGGGCCACGGCCCCCTTTCCGTATGCGTCGAACAGGGCACGCAGGGCGGGCCGGCAGTGGCCGCCCTGGCAGCGCCCCGCACCCGCGCGGGTGCGGCGGCGCAGCCCTTCGAGCCCGGCGGGCGGGACGACCGAGGAGAGTGCGGCCCGCACCTCGCCCCGCGTCACGTGCTCGCAGTGGCAGACGACCGTGCCGAAGCCGGGGTCCCGGGCGATGGCCCCGGCGTCCCGGTAGGGGCGGGGGAACGCCTCGCCGAGGTTCGGCATCCGCACCGGCGCGAGCGGGCGCTCCGGACCGGTCCGCAGTCCGCACTCGGAGAGCAGTCCGAGGGCGTGTTCGGCGAGGGCGAGGGAGGCGGACAGGCCGGTGGAGCGGATCCCGCCGACGGTGACGTACCGGAGTGCGGGGCGGGCCGCGCACCGGTAGTCCTCCCGGCCGGTGGCCGCCCGCAGTCCGGCGTAGGCGGCCGTCACCTCCTCCTCCACGAGCGCGGGCAGGATCCGGGCGCCCCGCGTCCGCAGCCCGGCGAGGCCGTCGGTGGTGGTGCCGGTCGCGGTGCGGTCGTCGAGGTCCTCGGCGGTCGGGCCGAGGAGGACGTTCCCGTACACGGTGGGCGTGATGAGGACGCCCTTGCCGAGCGGGCCGGGCACGGGCAGCAGGATGTGCCGCACCAGCGCCCGGGCGGCCTTGTCGTACACGAGCAGCTGGCCGCGCCGGGGCGTGACGGTGAAGTCCCCGACACCGAGCAGCGCGTCGAAGCGGTCCGCGTACAGCCCGCAGGCGTTGACGAGGTACCGCGCGGCAAGCGGGCCGCGCGTGGTGGCCAGCCGGTGGGGCGACCCGGGCGCCGTGACGACGTCCGTCACCCGGCAGCCGAGCAGCAGGTGGACACCGGAGGAGACCGCCTGGGTGGCGTAGGCGAGGGTGGTGGTCCACGGGCAGATCAGCGACTCGCCGGGCACGGCCAGGGCGGCGAGGGCGCCGGGGCCGAGGTGGGGTTCGCGGTCGCGGAGTTCGGCCGGGCCGAGGATCCGGGTGGCGTGACGGCCGTTGCGGGCGGCCTTCGCGACGAGCCCGGGCAGCGCGGCCCGCTGCTCCTCGTCCCAGGCGACCAGCAGGGCGCCGACAGGCTCGACGGGGATCCCGGCCTCGGCCGCGTAGCCGGAGAGCAGCCGGTGGCCCGCGCGGACCAGATCGGCCTCCAGCGTGCCGGGGACGGCGTCGAAACCGGTGTGGAGGATGGCGGTGTTGGCCTTGGAGCTCCCCTCGCCCACGTCGTCCGCCGCCTCGACGAGCGCGACCCGCAGCCGGTACCGCGCCAGCGCGCGGGCGATCGCGCACCCCACGACCCCGGCCCCCACCACGACGACGTCGTAGGCACCCCCGGTCCCGTCCGGCAGCGGCCCGCGCCGGCTGACGTGCCCGTGCCGGGTCACGCCGGCTCCTCCGGTGCCCCGGGCGGCTCCGCCGAAGCCGTGCGGGGACTCCCGCCGGGGGCCGGAGGGCGGGACAGCAGCGCCGTCACCTCCGCGCGGAAGCGGCCCATGCGGTCCGCCGCCTCGTCGGCCGAGATCGCGGGTTCGTACACGGCGGACGGCTTCCAGGGCGGTACGGCCTCCGGCACGGTGAGGCCCGGTTCGTGGCCGAGGCGCGCCATCGCGCCGACGCCGAGCGCGGTGGCGTCCGGCAGCGCCGCCACCTCCACCGGCAGCTGGAGCAGGTCGGCCTGGGTCTGCATGAGGAGCGCGGAGCGGGTCAGGCCGCCGTCGGCGCGCAGGGAGTCCAGCGGGGCGCCCCGGTCGGTGGCGGCGGCCCCGGCGAGCTCGACGACCTGGGCGGCGATGCCCTCGACCAGGGCCCGCACCAGGTGCCCGCGCCCGGTGTCGAGTCCCAGGCCGGTGAGGGTGCCGCGGGCCTCGCCGCGCCACCAGGGGGCGGCGAGGCCCGCGAGCGCGGGCACGAACGTGACGCCGCCGCTGTCCGGCACCGAGCCGCCGACGGTGTCGAGCTCGCCGGCACCGGAGACGACCCCGAGGTCGGTGAGCCAGCGGACGGCGGAGGCGGCCGTGTACACCTGCCCGTCGAGGCAGTGTTCGGTACGGCCCCGCAGGCGCCAGGCCACACAGCCGACGAGCCCGGTCGAGGTGCGGCGGGGCAGAGGGCCGGTGCGGGCGAGCAGGAACGCCCCGGTGCCGTACGTGCACTTGGCGGCGGCCGGGGCGGTGGCGCTCTGCGTGAGGAGGGCGGCCTGCTGGTCCACGACGAGCCCGGTGAGCGGCAGTCGGGGTCCGAACGCCGTGGTGGTGCCGACCGGTTCGTCGCAGTCGACGATCCGGGGCAGGCGCTCGCCGCCGAGCCCGTAGAGGTCGAGGGCCGGCCCCGACCAGGCGACGGCGGCCGGATCGAGCAGTCCGGTGCGGCCCGCGGTGGCCGCGTCGGTGACGAAGGCGCCCGTCAGCCGGTGGACCAGCCAGGCGTCGCTCGTCGTCACCACCCCGGCGCCGGTCGCGTGACGACGGATCCAGGCCATCTTGGGCGCGGCGAAGTAGGGGTCGACGGGCAGCCCCGTCAGCGCGGTCAACTCCGACTCGTGAGGGCCGAGTTCCGCGCAGATCCCGGCGGCCCTGCGGTCCTGCCAGACGAGCGCGTCGGTGAGCGGGGAACCGGTGGCGGGGTCCCAGGCGAGCACCGTCTCACCCTGGTTGGCGAGGCCCACGGCGACCACCGGGACGCCCGCCTCGGCGAGCGCCGCGCGGCCCGCCGCGACCACGGATCCGTACAGCTCGCCGGGGTCCACCTCGACCCGCCCGCCCGGCAGATGGCGGGGGACGACCGGTGCCGTGCCGGTGCCGAGCACCCCGCGCAGGGGGCACAGGACGAGCGCCTTGGTGCCGGAGGTGCCTTGGTCGACGGCGAGTACCGGACCGCCCGTCATGAACTGTCTCCCGTCGTGGGGTCCGCCGGTCGGCGCCCGGGGGAGGCCCGCGGGGCCGCCGCCGGGTGATCGACCGGTCACGGAAAGGGGTCAGGTTCGCGGGGTGACGACGGCCCGTCAAGTCTCGCCGGGAGAGGCTGTCAGGTCGGTGAAGCGAACCTGACGGTAGTTCAAACAAAGTCACTGGCCTGATAGTTGCGGTCACGAAGATGATCCGGTCGATCACCTTCGGTCGCGCCTATAGTGAGCGCGCCGCTCGCCGACGGACCGCGGGCCGTCCGCCGAACCGACCGCGCCCGACCGAGGACCGATGACGACGCCCACCGCCCGGCCCGTACCGCCCGGCCCCACCCGCTGATGCCCGGCCCCGGCTTCCGCCCCGTCTTCCACCCCGCGGGCCACGACCACGCCCTGCGCCACGCGCTCCAGGACCTGCGCACCGGTCGCTGGGGCGAGATGGCGCGGCTCCTCCGGGACACGGCCGACTCCGGGCGCTGGGACGCCTGGACCCGCCGCACCCAGATCCTCGCCACCGTCGCCGCCGGCACCGACGTCGTCCACGCGTGGCGCGCGGAGGAGCCCGCCGGCTCCGCCGCCGCCGTGATGCACGGCCGGGTCGCCGTCGAACGCGCCGTCCGTGCCCACCGCGCGGGCCACACGCGGACCCGGACGCTCCGGCAGGAGGCGTGGGACGCCTGCCGGGAGGCCGCCGACCGCGCCCCCGACGACCCCGTGCCCTGGATCGGGCTCCTCGCCCTCGCCGTCCTCGACGCCCGCAGGCCCGGCCCCGAACACCGCGTCCCGCCGCCCGCGCCCATGCTGCCGCCCGGCCCCTGGGGGCTGCTCGCCGAGGCCGAGAAGCGTGACCCGTACAACCGCGAGGCGTACCACCGCATGCTCCAGTTCCTGTACGCGCGCCGCGAAGGCCCGCTCTCCGAGGCCGTCAACTACGCCCAGTGGGCGGCCTCCACGGCCCCCCAGGGCTCCGCCCTGCACGCCCTGCCGCTCTACGTGCGGGTCGAGCGCTACCGGCGCGACCGGGGACAGGTGCACGCGCTCGACCTGCACTGGGTCGCCGAGGACGCGGTGCGGGAGGCGCGGCGGGCGATGGACACCTGGTTCCTCTACTGCGCCGTTCCGGAGGCGTCCCAACTGGACCTCAACCACCTGGCGCACGCGCTCTACGGCGCGCTGCGCTTCCCCGACGCGGCGCGCGTCTTCGAGGCCCTCGGCCCGTACTACACCCCGGTGCCCTGGGCCCACCGCACCCCGCGCCCGGACGACCGCGCCCTCGCCGAGGAGGTCTTCCTGCGGGCCCGTGCCCGCTGTCTCGGCGACTGAACCCGCGCCCCGCCGCCTCCCGTACCGCCCACTCCGTACGACGACGCCCGCCCCTCCCGTACCGCCCGACACCGAGCCCCCACGCCCGCCGCTTCCGTACCGCACACACCGCGCGCCCTCGCCCGCCCCTCCTGACCGCTCCGCCCCACCGCTCACCCCGCCCCGTCCTCCGGAGGTTCCCCCGATGCCCCGCACCGCCCCCACGGACGCGCGCCGCAAGGCGCCCGCCGCCGCGTTACCCGACGAGGAGGCCCGGCTGCGCGAGCTGGGCTACCAGCCGGTGCTGGCCCGCCGGATGGGCGGGTTCGGCAACTTCGCCATCAGTTTCTCGGTCATCTCCGTCCTCTCCGGCTGCATGACCCTGTACGGCTTCGGGCTCGGCACCGGCGGCCCCGCCGTCATGCTCTGGGGCTGGGCGGGCGTCGGCCTCTTCGTCCTCTGCGTCGGCCTCGCCCTCGCCGAGGTCACCAGCGCCTACCCCACCTCGGGAGCCCTCTACTACATGGCCGACCGGCTCGGCGGCCGTCGCTGGGGCTGGTACACGGGCTGGCTCAACCTGCTCGGCCTGCTCGGCGCGATCGCCGGCATCGACTACGGCGCCGCCCTCTTCACGGGCGCCTTCCTCAACCTCCAGTGGGGCTTCACCCCCACCCCCGGCTCCACCTTCCTGATCTTCCTGGCGATCCTGCTGCTCCACGCCGTCCTCAACCTCTTCGGCGTCCGCCTCGTCAGCGTGCTCAACTCGATCAGCGTGTGGTGGCACCTGACCGGCGTCGCCGTGATCGTCGGCGCGCTCGCGATCGTCCCCGACCGCCACCAGTCGGCCGAGTTCGTCTTCACCGAGTTCGTCAACGACACCGGCTGGGCCAACCCGTTCTACGTCGCCGCGATCGGACTGCTCCTCGCCCAGTACACCTTCTCCGGCTACGACGCCTCCGCCCACCTCTCCGAGGAGACCGCCAACGCCTCCGTCACGGCGGCCAAGGGCATCGTCCGCGCCATCTGGGTCTCCTGGATCGCCGGCTTCGCGCTCCTCGCCGGACTCACCTTCGCCATCCAGGACTACGCGGGCACCGTCGGCAGCGCCACCGGCGTCCCGCCGGCCCAGATCCTGCTCGACGCCCTCGGCACCGGCGGCGCCACCGCCCTGCTCCTCGTCGTCATCGTCGCCCAGCTCTTCTGCGGCAACGCCGAGGTGGCCGCCGCCAGCCGCATGGTGTTCGCCTTCAGCCGCGACAACGCTCTCCCGGCCTCCGCGACCTGGCGGAAGGTCAGCCGCCGCACCCGGACGCCGGTCCCCGCCGTCTGGCTCTCCGTCGGCGCCGCCGCCGTGCTCGCGCTGCCCTCGCTGTACTCGGCGACCGCGTACGGCGCGGTCACCGCGATCAACGTCATCGGCATCACGCCCGCCTACGCCATCCCGATCCTGCTCCGGCTGCGGGCCGGGCGCGACTTCACGCCCGGCCCGTGGAGCCTCGGCCGCTGGAGCCGTCCGATCGGCTGGGTCGCGGTCGGCTGGGTCGCGGTGGTGACCGTCCTCTTCTGCCTGCCCCAGAAGAGTCCGGTGACCGTCGACACCATGAACTACGCGGTGATCGCCCTCGCCGTCGTGCTGCTCCTGGCGACCGTCTGGTGGTACGTCGCCCGCCGCTCGTACGGCACGCCGACGCCGTACGGCGGCACCGCCCGCGAGGAGGCGGAGATATCGGAGGGGCTCGTCTGACGGCCGGGAGTCCGGACGTTCGGAGGCTGTGTCCTACGGCCGTGGGGCCGGACGGTCAGAGGCTGTACTCGTAGGTCCACGCCGCCTCCTGGGCCGAGAAGTCGATGTCCGTGACCTCCAGGACGTGCCCGTGCTGATCGCTCACCACCCGGTGGACGCTCAGCCGGGCCGTGCCGCCGGCCGCCGTCCCCGCGGTGGCGGACGGCACCCGGACCGACTCCCGGTGGGTGACCCGCAGCCCCGCCTTGTGCATCCAGTGGTAGAGGAGCCGCAGGTCGGGCCGGCTGACGCAGGGCCGGGCCCGCCGGTAGCGGGCCAGCTGCGGGATCTCGTCCAGCGCCGGCCGGGAGAACCAGGACACCGCCCGCTGGAGCTCCCGGCCCTGCGGGGCCAGCACCCGGTGACGGTGCACCAGCGTCGGCTCGCCCGGCGCGAGGAGCAGCCTCGGGGCCAGCGCCGCCGGCGGCGGCTCCCAGCCGAGCGAAGCCCGCACCAGGGCCTCCGCCGCGCGCGATCCGCCCGGGAAGACCGGCCAGGCGGCGGACGGCGCCGGGGGCTCCAGAGGCGCTTCCCCGTCGGGCTCCGGCCCGGTCGCGGCGAAGGTGCCGCGCCGGTCGGTCACCACCAGCCTTTCCTCCCGCAGCAGTTGGAGCGCGCTGCGGACGGTCTGCCGGTTGACGTGGTACCGCTGCGCCAGGGATCGTTCCGAGGGCAGCCGGCCGCCAGGGGCGAGTGCCCGGCGGCCCAGGTCGTCCCGCAGGGCGGCGGCGACCCGCAGATAGCGCGGGACCTCCTCCTCCGGCGGGGATTCGGGTACGAGGCGGGAATCGGGCCGGTAGTCGGGCACGGCTTGAGGTGCGGCCATGATCAACCCCTTCTTCGCTCAGCGTGACAGCGCGGGCCGTATGGGTGATCAATTCCTATCATTGGTCTAAACCATTTTGCTAGGGCGACCGTGCAGAGTGGCCGAAACCCGCGTCGCACCCTGTAATGGGGACCAGGCGACAGCACCGGCCCAGCCGGTGACGGAACAGGGGTGAGGCCGGATGACGACGCCCTCGGAGCAGGCCCGCCGGGGCCGCGCGGCCCGCAAGCGGGTCCCACGCTCCTCCCACGGCCGCTGGATACCGAGTTCCCAGCGCCCCGACCCGCTGACCGTCCTGGAGCGCCAGGCCGCCGACCGGCTGCCCGACCTCGCCCCCGTGCGGTACGGGCGGATGGCCGCCTCCCCCTTCGCGTTCCTGCGCGGCGCCGCCGCCGTCATGGCCGCCGACCTCGCCGCCACCCGCAACACCGGACTCACCGTCCAGCTCTGCGGCGACGCCCACCTGCTCAACTTCGGGGTCTACGCCTCACCCGAACGGACGCTCCTCTTCGATGTCAACGACTTCGACGAGACCCTGCCCGGACCCTTCGAGTGGGACGTCAAGCGCCTCGCGGCCAGCATCACCGTCGCCGCCCTCCAGAACGGCGGCTCCCGGCCCAAGGCCCACCGCGCCGCGCTCGTCGCCGCCGAGTCGTACCGCACCACCATGCGCCGCCTCGCCGGCCTCGGGGAGCTCACCGTCTGGTACGAGCGGATCGACGCCGACGAACTCGCCGGCCTCGTCCGCCCCGGCGAACGCGACCGGGTGGCGCGCGGTCTCGCCAAGGCGCGCCGCCGCACCAGCCTCCAGGCCCTCGACAAGCTCACCGTCCCCGACGGCGACGGCGGCCGCCGGATCGCCGAGGACCCGCCGCTCCTGGAGCGCGTCGCCGATCTGGACCGGGCCACCCTCGGCAAGATCTTCAGCGACTACCGCAGCTCGCTCTCCGAGGACCGGCGCCTCCTCCTCGACCGCTACCGCTTCCGCGACGCCGCCCGCAAGGTCGTCGGCGTCGGCAGCGTCGGCACCCGCTGCTTCGTCGTCCTCCTCGAAGGCCGCGACGAGCGCGACCCGCTCATCCTCCAGATCAAGGAGGCGAGCCGCTCGGTGCTGGAGGCGTACCTGCCGCCCACCGCCTACCCGCACCAGGGCCGGCGCGTCGTCTGCGGCCAGCGCCTCACCCAGGCCGCCAGCGACATCTTCCTCGGCTGGATGACCGGCCCCGAACAGCGCCACTTCTACTGGCGCCAGCTGCGCGACATGAAGGGCTCCGCCGAGGTGGAGTCGATGACGCCCGCGATGCTCCGGGAGTACGCCCGGCTGTGCGGGCGCGCCCTGGCCAGGGCCCACGCCCGCTCCGGCGACCGCGTCGCCATCGCCGCCTACCTGGGCTCCTCCGACGTCTTCGACCGCGCGGTCGCCGACTTCTCCCTCGCCTACGCAGGCCAGAACGCCGACGACTACGGCAGCCTCGGCGCGGCCATCGCCGCCGGCATGATCACGGCGGCCCCGGGGGTCTGACCCCGGAGCCGCCGCCGCGATGCGTCAGCCCCCGAGGCGCAGCGGGGGCTCCGCCGGGGTCTCGGGGACCGGTGAGAACAGTGCCGCCCGCATCACCGAGGGGGCGAACAGGCCGGTCAGCGGCGCCGTCAGGGTCAGGGCCGCGCGGAACGGCACACCGACCACGGCGTCGCCCGCCGCCCGCTCCTGGACCCGCGCCAGATACCAGCCGGTCACCCGGTCCATCGGCCGGGACCGGGCCGCGTCGCCCGTCGCGCCCGGCATCTTCTTGTCCGCGCCCGCCGAGATGTCCCACGCCTGCCGGGACGCGTCGAGCACCGCCCGCTGCACCCGCCGGGTGGTCGGGACCCGCCGGGTGTCCGCGAGCGCCTGGCGCAGCGCCACCGCGCCGAGCGCCGCGGTCGCCATGCCCTGCCCGTAGATCGGGTTGAACGCGCACAGCGCGTCGCCGGTGGCGAGGAAGCCGGCCGGGCGGCGGCCCGGACGGTCGTACCGGCGCCGGATGTTGGCGGTCCGCCGGAAGCCGTGCACGGGTCCGGCCGGCTCCGCGCCGGCCAGCCACTCGCTGATCACGGGGTGCGGGAACCGCTTGGCGTACTCCTCGAACTCCCCCTCCTCGGTGGGTGGTTCGTCGCCGCGCAGGCCCGAGAAGGTGACCATGTGCAGGCCGTCGCCCAGCGGGACGATCACCCCTCCGTAGGGCTGCTGCGGGCCCGGCACGATGTAGTAGCCGAGCGCGTCCGTGGCCGGCACCGCGTCGGTCGCCCGGTAGACCCGCGAGCTGTAGGCGAGACCGGTGTCGAGGGTCTCCTCGTGCGGCGCCTCCGCGCCGATCGCGGCCAGCCAGTCCGCCGCCTTGGTCGACCGGCCCGAGGCGTCCACCACGAGGTCGGCGGCGAGCGTACGGGGCTCCCGCCCGGCGCCCGTCCCGCGCTCCCGCAGCCGGACGCCCGTGACCCGGGCGGCGGTGCCGGTCAGGCCCACCGTCTCGGTGCCCTCGACGAGTTCGATGCGGGGGTCGGCGAGCACCCGCTGCCGGACCAGCCACTCCAGCTGGGGCCGCGGGCCGCTGTAGAAGTGCGCGGAGGCGGGAAGCCGGGTGAACCACTGGCCGGCCTGCCACTGGACCATGTCCGTCGGCATGGCGACCTCGGGCGCGCCGCGTTCCCGCAGCTCGTCCATGAAGCCGGGCAGCAGTTCGTCGAGCGCCCGCTGGCCGCCCGCGATGAGCACGTGCAGGTGCCGCCCCTGCGGCACTCCGGGCCGGGCGTCCGGCCCCTCCGGGAGTCGGTCGCGCTCGACGACGGTGACCCGCTCCGCGTGTTCGGCGAGGGCCCGCGCCGCCAGGAGTCCGGCGAGACTTCCCCCGATGACCACCGCGTGACGAGTCCCGCGGTGCCCCAAGTCGTCGGCCATACCCGCCCTTTCGTTTCGTGGACAAGACGTGATACCGACCAGTATCCACGCAGGGGAGGGGGCGGACCCGCGCTCGGCGGGGGCGGAAGGAGGCGGGTCGGGGGCGCGGGCGGCCGCCCCTCAGTACCCTCGTTCCCCCTGCCGCTCCTCCGGCCCCGGTGTCACTTGCCGGCGCCCGGTTCGGGGCCCAGCGTGCCGAGCGCCGAGGTCACCCACTCCACCCAGAAGCGTTCGAGGTCGATCCCGCCGCGCAGGACGAGGTGGCGCAGCCGGTCGGGTTCGGTCAGGCGTCGCTCGGCGGGGAAGTCCCGTCGCTCGATGGCGCGGTACTCGTCGAGCTGGGCGCGGTGCAGGGCGAGGTGGCGCTCCAGTTCGGCGCGGAGTCCGGCCGAGCCGACCACGGCCGCGGCCCGCATCCGCAGCAGCAGCGCGGACCGGAGCGCCTTCGGGTCCTCGGCCGCGCCGACCCACTCCCGCAGGAACTCCCGCCCCGCGGGCAGCACTTCGTACTCCTTGCGCTGCCCGCGGACGGGCACGGGGGAGGGCAGGGCGCGGATCTGCCCCGCCTCCTCCAGGCGTCCCAGCTCGCGGTAGATCTGCTGGTGCGTGGCCGACCAGAAGTAGCCGATCGACTTGTCGAAGCGGCGCGTCAGTTCGAGGCCGGAGGACGGCTTCTCGAGCAGCGCGGTGAGGATCGCGTGCGGGAGGGACATGCTCGCATCCTAGGTTCGGCCGGTCCCGGCGATCATCGGCCCGCCCGTCACAGGGCGGCGGCCAGCCGGGTGCCCTGGTCGATGGCGCGCTTGGCGTCCAGCTCGGCGGCGACGTCGGCTCCGCCGATGAGGTGCGCCGGGCGGCCGGCGGCGACCAGTTCCTCGTACAGGCCCCGCTGGGGCTCCTGGCCGGAGCAGAGGACGATCGTGTCGACCGGCAGCACCTGCCGCTCGCCGTCGATGCTGAGGTGCAGGCCCTCGTCGTCGATCCGGTCGTAGCTGACGCCGGCGACCATGGCGACGCCGCGGTGCTTGAGCTCGGTGCGGTGGATCCAGCCGGTCGTCTTGCCGAGCCCGGCGCCGACCTTGGAGGTCTTGCGCTGGAGCAGGTGCACCTGGCGCGGCGGTGCGCCGCGCTCGGGCGCGCGCAGGCCGCCCCGGTTCTCGTAGGCGGTGTCGACGCCCCACTGGCGGAAGTACGTCTCGGGGTCCTGGCTCGCGCCCTCGCCGCCGTCGGTCAGGAACTCGGCGACGTCGAAGCCGATGCCGCCGGCGCCGATGATGGCGACGCGCTCGCCGACCGGCGCGCCGTCGCGCAGCACGTCGAGGTAGCTGACCACGCTCGGGTGGTCCTGGCCCTCGATGCCGGGGTCGCGGGGGGTGACGCCGGTGGCGACGACGACCTCGTCGTAGCCGTCGAGGTCGGCGGCGGAGACGCGGGTGCCGAGGCGGACGTCGATGCCGTGCTCGGCGAGCTGGACGCGGTAGTAGCGCAGGGTCTCGTCGAACTCCTCCTTGCCGGGGACCCGCTTGGCGACGTTGAGCTGGCCGCCGATCTCCGCGGCGGCGTCGAAGAGGGTGACGGAGTGGCCGCGTTCGGCCGCCGAGACGGCGCAGGACAGGCCGGCCGGTCCTGCGCCGACGACGGCGATCCGCTTGGCGAGCCGGGTGGGGGAGAGGACCAGCTCGGTCTCGTGGCAGGCGCGCGGGTTGACCAGGCAGGAGGTGATCTTGAGGCTGAAGGTGTGGTCGAGGCAGGCCTGGTTGCAGCCGATGCAGGTGTTGATGGTCTCGGAGCGCCCGGCGGCGGCCTTGCTGACGAAGGCGGGGTCGGCGAGGAAGGGCCGGGCGAGCGAGACGAGGTCGGCGCGGCCGTCGGCCAGGATCTCCTCGGCGACCTCGGGGGTGTTGATGCGGTTGCTGGTGACCAAAGGCACCGACACGGCGCCCATCAGCTTCTTCGTCACCCAGGTGTAGGCGCCGCGCGGGACGGAGGTGGCGATGGTGGGGATGCGGGCCTCGTGCCAGCCGATGCCGGTGTTGATGATGGTCGCGCCGGCGGCCTCGATCTCCTTGGCGAGCCGGACGACCTCCTCCAGGGTCGAGCCGCCGGGGACGAGGTCGAGCATGGAGAGCCGGTAGACCACGATGAAGTCCGTGCCGACCCGCTCGCGGATCCGGCGGACGATCTCCAGCGGGAAGCGGACCCGGTTCTCGTACGAGCCGCCCCAGCGGTCGGTGCGGTGGTTGGTGGCGGCGGCGATGAACTCGTTGATGAGGTAGCCCTCGGAGCCCATGACCTCGACGCCGTCGTACCCGGCCTCCTTGGCCAGCTCGGCGCAGCGCGCGTAGTCCTCGACGGTCCGCTCGACCTCGGCGTCGGTCAGCTCGTTCGGCACGAAGGGGCTGATGGGCGCCTTGATCGCGCTCGGCGCGACCAGCGCGGAGTGGTAGGCGTACCGGCCGAAGTGGAGGATCTGCATCGCGATCCGGCCGCCCTCGGCGTGCACGGCCTCGGTGATCAGGCGGTGCTCGGCGGCCTCCTCCGCGGTGGTCAGCTTGGCGCCGCCGTCCCACGGCCGGCCGGCCTCGTTGGGCGCGATGCCGCCGGTGACGATGAGGCCGACGCCTCCGCGGGCCCGCTCGGCGTAGAAGGCGGCCATCCGCTCGAAGCCGTGCTCGGTCTCCTCCAGGCCGACGTGCATCGACCCCATGATCACCCGGTTGGGCAGGGTGGTGAAGCCGAGGTCGAGCGGGCTGAGCAGATGCGGGTACGGGGTCGTGGCGGTCACGGGGCGCCTCCTCGCGCAGGGATCGTCGCACCCTGTTGTAGGCGACCCGCCCCCGCTTATGCAACTAGTTGCAGAAGATTCGGGGTGTGATGGTTACTACTCGGTAGGGCGGCTCGGTCCTGGACGCCCGCATCGCGGCGGAACGGTGGAGGTGGGCCGTTGCCCCCTCACGGCGCCCCCGGCAGAGGCGGACCGTGTCCGTGCCGCCCCTCACGGCGCCGCGGTGGGGGTGTGCCCTGTCCGTGCCGTCCCCCTCACGGCGCCCCCGGCGGGCCGGCGATCCAGCCGTGCTCGTACGCGCACCAGCCCAGCTGGATCCGGGTGGACGCGCCCGCCAGCTCCATCAGCCCCTTCACCCGCCGCTTCACCGTGCGCAGCCCGAGCCCCAGCTGCTTGCCGACGCTCGCGTCGGTCATGCCGAGCAGCAGCAGGGCCAGGATCCTCAGGTCCGTCGCGTCGGGACCGGCCGGCTCGTCCTCGACCAGCTCCCCGCCCCGCCCGAGCTGGACCGGCAGCGCGTTCCGCCAGACCCGCTCGAAGGCGTTCATCAGCAGGTCCAGCACGCCGCTCGCGTGGACCACCAGGGCGGAGGGCTCCGCCCCTCCGTCGCCCAGCGGCACCATCGCCAGGGCCCGGTCGGCCACCACCAGCTTCGTCGGGACCTTCTCGGTCAGCCGGACCTCCTGCCTGCGCCCGAGCCCCAGCGCCAGCTCGGACAGCTGCCCCGGCAGCGCCAGCGCCTCGCGCTCCAGCACCACCCGGTAGGCGACGCCACGGGCCACCGCCGCGTCCTCGACCGGGTTCTCCGTCGGCGTCACGGCGACCGGGACACCGGTCACCAGCACGCACAGCTCCTCCACCGCGCCCATCTGCAGCTGGAGGAACCGGTGCGCGACCGCGCTCGCCCCCGTCACCACCTCCACCAGATCGTGCACCGCGGGGTCCGAAGCCTCCGAGCGGTAGACGTCCGCGAGCAGCGCCGCCGCCCGCTCCGCCCCGTCCAGCACCTGCCGCTGCCGGGTGAGCAGTGCTCCCAGCGCCACCCCGGGCGGCGCCGGCACCCAGCGGTCCGCCCCGGCGTACGGCCGGGCCGCGAGCCCCCGCTCCTCCAGCCGGCACAGCACCCCGGCCACGGCGCCCTCACCGAGACCGAGCCGCCGGGCCAGTCCGGCCGGATCGGCGCCGCCGAGCCGGACGAGGGCGCGGTACGCCGCCTCCTGCGTGTCGTCGAGTCCGATCGCTCCGAGCACCTGGACCCCCCTTCCGGAGGGTGTCCTTCCACCGCTCGTGTGGCGGGAAACGGTCGTGGCACCTTCCCGCCCCGCGCTCGCTGTTCCGCCCCTCCCGCGCCCTTTGCCAAGGTGTCGCCACCGCACCAGCAACGATCAAGGGAGAACGATGCGCCGGATATCGCGTACGGCCCTGGGGGCGGCGACCGCCGCCGTCCTGGCCGTCACCGCGCTGACCCCGTCCGCTGCCGCCCGACCGGAGACCCCGGACGGCGACCGCCCCCTCGTCGGCACGGCGGAGGCCGCCCGGCACACGGGCGCCCCCGTGACCGTCACCCTCGTCACCGGCGACCGCGTCCTGGTCGCCGCGGACGGCACCGGGCGGGCCACCGCGACGGCGCTGCCCCGCGAGGACGGCGGCGTCCCGCTCCTGGAGACCCGCCACCACGGCGGGAACCTGTACGTCTACCCCGACGGCGCCGCGGGACCGCTCGCCGCCGGCCGCGTCGACGAGGAGCTCTTCAACGTCACCGGCCTCATCCGGCAGGGCTACGACGACTCCCGCACCACGGCCCTCCCGCTCATCGCCGTCTACGACTCCTCCGTCGACGTCGCCCGCGCCGTCCCGGCCTCCCCGCGCGGCGCGACCCGGGGCCAGGCCCTCCCCGCCGCGCACGGCGTCGCGCTCACGGCCGACAAGGAGGAGGCCGCCGCCTTCTGGGCCGACATCACCTCACCCCGCTCCCGGGCCGGCGCCGACGTCCGGAAGATCTGGCTGGACCGCAAGGTCGAGGCGACGCTCGAACACTCCACCGCCCAGGTGGGCGCCGACCTCGCCTGGGCCGCGGGCTTCGACGGCGAGGGCACCAAGGTGGCCGTCCTCGACACCGGCGCCGACACCGGGCACCCGGACCTCAAGGGCCGCGTCAGCGCCTCCCGCAACTTCACCGACTCCCCGGACGCCACCGACCGCCAGGGCCACGGCACCCACACCATCTCCACCGTGGGCGGCTCCGGCGCGGCGAGCGACGGCCGGAACAAGGGAGTCGCCCCGGGCGCCGAACTCCTCAACGGCAAGGTCCTCGGCGACGGCGGCTCCGGCGCCACCTCCTGGATCATCGCCGGCATGCAGTGGGCCGTCGACCACGACGCCGACATCGTCTCCATGAGCCTCGGCGACCCCACCCCCACCGACTGCACCGACCCGATGAGCGCCGCCACGGAGCAGCTCGCCCGCACCACCGACACGCTGTTCGTCGTGGCCGCCGGAAACACGGGCCCGGGACTGAACTCCGTCTCCTCGCCCGGCTGCGCGCCCAGCGTCCTCACCGTCGGCGCCGTCGACCGCGACGACTCCACCGCCCCCTTCTCCAGCCGCGGCCCGACCGCCGCGACCCACACCCTCAAGCCCGAGATCGCCGCCCCCGGCGTGGGCATCTCCGCCGCCGCCGCGGGCGGCCGGGGGATCTACGCCTACCGCGCGATGTCCGGTACGTCGATGGCCACCCCGCACGTCGCGGGCGCCGCCGCCGTCGTCAGGCAGCGGCACCCCGACTGGACGCCCCGGCAGATCAAGGCCGCCCTCGTCTCCTCGGCGAAGGCCGACATCCCCGGCGACGCCCGCGAGACCGGCGCCGGCCGCCTCGACGTCAAGGCGGCCCTCGACGCGACCGTCCTCGGCGCCCCGGCCGTCCAGGGCGGCTCCTTCCGCTGGCCCCAGAGCACCGCCGACCGCACCACGGTCACCCTCCCCTACACCAACACGGGCGACCGGCCCGTGAAGCTGGACCTGGACCTCCGGGCCGTCACCGGCAACGACGGCTCCCGCATCCGCTCCCGGATCGCGCGCCTCGGCGACGACCGCGTCACCGTCCCCGCCGGAGCCACCGCCGAGGTCCCGCTCACCCTGGACCCGGCCGCACGCCTGGACGCCGCCCAGTACGGCGACATCACCGGCCGCGTCCTCGCCACCGGCGACGGCGTCCACGTCTCCACCCCCTTCTCCCTCCACGTGGAGCCCCGCACCGTCACGCTGCGGGTGAAGACCGTCGACCGGCTCGGCAACCCCGCCGCGGGCACCTCCGCGCTCGACGTCGTCAGCACCGACACCGCCACCGGCGAACGCCGCTACAACCAGGGCGCGGCGGAGCAGACGTACCGGCTGCGCCCCGGCAGCTACTTCCTCTCCTCCTTCGTCGTCACTCCCGACCGCGGCGAGGGAGCCGGGCTCGCCGACTCCATCACCTACCTCGGCCGCCCCGAGATCGAGCTGACGAAGGACACCACGATCGTCCTCGACGCCCGCCGGGCCCACCGGCTGAAGCCGCGCACCGACCGGCCGACCGAGGTGCGCAGCGGGCTGCTCGGCTTCTCCCGCTCCTGGGACGACACCTGGGGCCACTCCGGGACCCTCTCCGGCGGCCGCACCGTCCGCGGCTACTACGCCTCCGTCGAAGGCCGCGCGCGCGACGGGGAGTTCGGCTTCACGAGCTACTGGCGGGCCGCCGCGCCCCTGCTCTCCGAGTTCGGCGTCGTCGGCGGCGGGAGCCTGCACCCCCTCACCGCCTCGGCCGGGTCGGTCAACCTCGACGGAAAGGGCCGGGCACCCCTCGTCGACGCCGGCACCGGCACGCCCGCCGAGCTCGCGGCCGCCGGGGTCCAGGGCAGGATCGCCCTGGTCCGGATCGCGGACGGCGCGACCAGCGTCTCCGTCCAGGCCCGTGACGCCAGGCTCGCCGGCGCCAAGGCCGTCCTCACCCACCGCACCGCCCCCGGCCGCTGGCAGCCTTCCCCCGGCGCCTCCCCCGAACTCCCCGTGCTCGCCGTCGAGTCCGCCGAAGCCCGGTCCCTGCTGGACCGGCTGGCGGCCGGCCCGGTGACGCTCCGCTGGCACGGCGCCGCCAAGAGCCCGTACACGTACACCCTCGCCTTCCCGGAGCGCCGCGAGATCGACGAGGACCGCACCTACCGCGTCGACGACGACCGGCTCGCCCGGACCACCTCGACGTACCGCTCCATGGGCGTCGCCGCCGACTACATCGACGCCGCGCTCGCCGGCCGTCCGGACGGCTCGCAGGTGCTCGTGCCCTTCGACGGCGTCGCGGTGCCCGGCACCCGGACCGACTTCCAGACCCCCGGCGAGACCTGGCAGCGCTACCTCTCCAGCAGCTTCCCCTGGGGCGAGTTCATGGTCGGCGCACCCCGCACGCCCGAGCCGGGGGAGCGGCGCGACGAGCACTGGTACGACGGCGTCGTCACCCCGCGCGCCCCGATCGACGCCGACGGCCGGCCCCGCCTCGCCGCCGAACGCCAGGGCGACCTGATCGGCGTCTCCACCGCGATGTGGGGCGACGGCACCCACCACGGTGAGGCCGGATCCTTCGGAGACATCGGCAACCTGAAGCTGCGCCTCGACGGTGAGCAGATCGGACGCTCCGTCTACCCGTACGGGGTCTCCGACGTCCCGGCCGAGGAAGGCGCCTACGAACTGGAGCAGTTCATCCAGAAGATCAGCGCGCCGGCGAAGGTCTGGCAGCGGTCGACCTCGGTCGCCACCGTCTGGCGGTTCCGCTCCGCACGTGACGAGAACGTCCACTCCCAGCCCGTCCCGCTCCTCTTCCCCCGCGTCGGGCTGCCCGAGGACGCGGCGAAGACGCTCCCCGCCCGCCCCGGCCAGAAGCTCGCCCTGAAGGCGACCGGCCACGGCGGCTACACCCCCGGGGCTCTGGTCTCCGCCTCGCTGTCGTACTCCTACGACGGCGGCGCGACCTGGACCGAGGCCCCGGTCGCCCGGCACGGCGGCACGTGGACCGCGACGGTGGACCACAGCGGAGCCACCGGCAAGCAGGTCACCCTGCGCACCGAACTGACCGACGCGAACGGCAACTCCGTCCGCCAGACGGTCACCCGCGCCTACGACGTGCGCTGATCCACCCCGGAGCCCCGCCGGACGCCCGCCCACCGGGCGGACGCCCGGCGGGGCCTCCCCGCGCCGTAACCCCGGGGCGCTCCCGACGGGCCCTCAGCCCACCCGGTCCAGCAGGGCGTCCAGATCCTCCGCCGTCCGGGGGCCCGGTACGCCCTCCGGCAGCAGCCCCCGCTCCCTGAGCAGCCGCTCGACCGGCACCGCCCACGGACGTCGCAGCCGGGCCGCGTCGAGCAGGGCCTCGTCCGCGAGGAGCACGGCGGCCGGGCCGGTGCGCAGCCCGGCGGGGGAGAGCACGGCGGCCTCGTCGGCCCACCGCAGCGCCAGGTCCACGTCGTGCGTGGCCATGACCACCGTGGTGCCCGCCGCCCGCAGCCGCTCCAGGGTCTCCAGGAGGCGCTCCTGGCCGTGCGGGTCGAGGCCCGCCGTCGGCTCGTCCATGATCAGGACCCGGGGCCGCATCGCGACCGCGCCGGCGATCGCCGCACGCTTGCGCTGCCCGTACGACAGCAGGTGCGTCGGCCGGTCCGCGAGCGCCGTGATGTCCAGCGCCTCCAGCGCCTCGGCGACCCTCAGCCGCACCTCCTCCTCGGGCAGCCCCAGGTTCATCGGCCCGAAGGACACGTCCTGCGCCACCGAGGCGGCGAAGAGCTGGTCGTCCGGATCCTGCACCACCAGCTGCACCGAGGTCCGCAGCCGGGTCAGCCCCTTCCGGTCGTACGCCACTTCCGTACCGTCCAGGAGCAGCGCCCCCTCCCCGCAGCGCAGCCCGCCGCTCAGCAGCCGCAGCAGCGTCGTCTTCCCGCCGCCGTTGCGCCCGAGCAGCGCGATCGCCCGGCCCTCCGTCACCGCGAAGGCGACACCGGAGAGGACGGCCGGCCCGTCCTCGTACGCGAAACCCGCGCGCACCAACTCCACGACCGGGGTGGGGGCCGTCATGCGAGGAACCTTTCCAGTACGAGGGTGAGGGCGACGAGCCCCGCGAGGAGGCCGGCCGTCGCCGCGAGGAACGGGCGGGAGACCGGGGCCTCGGGCAGCAGCACCCGCAGCGTCCCGTCGTAACCGCGCCCGGCGAGACCGGTCTGGAGCCGCTGCGCCCGGTCGAAGGCCCGCACGAACGAGGTCGCGCCGAGCCCGGCCAGCGACCGCCACACGGCCGCCCGGGTCGTTGCCCCGAGCCGCGCCGCCTGCGCCTGACGCACCTTGGCCTGGGCGTCGAGCAGCAGGAAGACGATCCGGTACATCACCAGGGCCACGTCCACCACCGGCGCCGGCACCCCGGCCCCGACCAGGCGCGGCAGCACGTCCGACACCGGTGTGGTGAACGCGAACAGCAGCACGCCCAGCGAGGCCGACGCCGTCCGCAGCAGCAGCTCTCCGGCGTGCACGGGCCCGTCCGGAGCCCAGGCCACGGCGCCCCCGGGCCCGCCCACCGCGAACAGCAGCGGAACGGCTCCGGTGACGCAGAAGCCCAGGGGGATCCGGAAGGCCCGCCACAGCTGCCGGCCCGGCACACCGGCCGGGCCGAGCAGGACGGCGAGGGTGGCCGCCGCGATCAGGGGCGCCCCCGGCCACGGCGGCAGACACACCGCGCAGAGCGTCAGACCGAAGCCGAGCGCGGCCTTCTCCGCCGGATGACGGCGGCGCCAGCGACTGCTGTGCGCCGCCGCGTCGATCGGCAGCATCCGCGGCTACGCGTCCGCGCCCGGGGCGCCGCTCTCCTCACGGGCCGCGGCCCGCTCCTCGCCCTGCCGGCGACCGCGCCGCACGCCGAAGTAGTAGGCGAGGACACCGGCGCCGAGGGCCGCCTGGAGGGCGAACAGCGCCGACTCGATCTCGCCGGACGGCGGCTCGTAGAGCGGGCTGAACCACGGCTCGTAGTCCGGCTTGATCTCGGTGATCGCCGTCTCGGCCTCCGCGTCCGCGCCGGCGAACGGCTCCTCCTTGTGGTCGCCGAGCCCGAGCACCAGGGGCAGGACCGCCAGCGCCGCCACGAGCGCCAGCAGCAGGGTGTTGATCTTCGCGTTCCGGCTCATCACGCCGCCGCCTCCTCGCGTCGCTTCGACTCCGTCCGGGTGAGCACGCCGAGACGCAGCAGGTCACCCTTGCTGGACTGCATGAGCAGCCGCACCACCAGCACGGTCAGCAGGCCCTCGCTCACGGCGAGCGGGATCTGCGTCACCGCGAAGATGGAGCCGAACTTCGCCAGCGACCCCGCGATGCCGGTGCCCGGGTCGGGGAAAGCGACGGCCAGCTGGACGCTGGTCACGCAGTAGGTGGACAGGTCGGCGACGAACGCGCCGAAGAAGACGCTCACCATCAGCGGCGCCCCGGACCGCTTCAGCAGCACATAGGCGCCGTACCCCGCCCAGGGGCCGACGATCGCCATCGAGAAGACGTTCGCCCCCAGCGTGGTCAGCCCGCCGTGGGCGAGCAGCAGCGCCTGGAAGAGGAGCGTGATGGTGCCGAGGACCGCCATGATCGGCGGCCGGAACAATATCGCGCCCAGTCCCGTACCCGTAGGGTGGGAGCAACTGCCCGTCACCGACGGCAGCTTGAGCGCGGACAGGACGAACGTGAAGGCGCCGGCGGCGCCGAGCAGCAGGGTGGACTCGGGGTTGGCGCGCACCTCGCGGGTGAGCGCGCGGACGCCGTGGACGACGAACGGGGCCGATGCGACGCCCCAGGCGGCCGCATGGACGGGGGGCAGATACCCCTCGGCGATATGCATGATCGGGAGACCCTCTCCAGCACCTCGTGGATGGACAACGCGCCCTGGCCGGTCTCCTGGCTGACGGTCATGACGCCCGACTCCGCCTTCCCATCCCGCGACGGTCTCCCGCGGCGGAACAGTGGCTTCCCCGAGGGGATGGAGCCGGACCTCCCGATCACAGTGGCGAGGGCCGCACCGGTACTGCACCGGTTTCCCGAACACCAAGGCGGTGCGACATTAGTGTGTTGACCTGCCTCATCACAATGCGGGGTCGGTCACTCGCGCTCGGACATCTCCCAAGGCCCGGCGCCGTGCGGGACCCGTTGTCAGACCCCCGCACTAGCGTGGACGTGTCCTAGTGCGTTGCTGCTGCTCGGACGAGGGCGCCCCGGCGGCGTGGAACCCGGCCGGGGCGCCCCGCTTACCTGCGGGCGTCAGACCTTGCGGTAGGCGTACGCCTCCGAGGCCGCCGCCGCGACCGCGTCCAGGTCCCCGCCGGCGCTCGCCGTCACCAGCGCGGCCACCGCGCCCTCCACGAAGGGCGCGTCCACCAGCCGGGTGCCCTCCGGAAGCTCGTCGCCCTCCGCGAGGAGCGCCTTCACCGTCAGTACGGCACTGCCCAGGTCCACCAGGACGGCCACCCCGGCGCCCGCGTCGACGGCCTTCGCGGCCTCGGCGATCAGGTCGGCGCTGGTGCCGAGCCCTCCGCCGGGCCCGCCGCCCGCCGCCGCGACCGGCGCCAGGTCGCCGCCGCCGGCGAGCCCCCGGGCCAGGTCGGCGACCGCCTCCGCGACGGCGCCGCTGTGCGAGACCAGCACGATCCCGACCCTGCCCCCGCTCACCGCCCCGCCCCCTCTCCTGTTCCGGCCGCCTCCGCCGTCTCCGCCAGCGCGGCGAAGAGCAGCGCCGAGGAGGTCGCCCCCGGATCCTGGTGGCCGACCGACCGCTCCCCGAGATAGCTGGCCCGGCCCTTGCGGGCGCGCAGCGGGACGGTCGCGAGCGCGCCCTCGTCGGCCGCGGCGCGCGCCGCGGCGAAGGACTCGGGCAGCGCCGCCACGGCGGGGGTCAGCGCGTCCAGCATCGTCTTGTCGCCCGGTACGGCTCCGCCGAGCTGCCCGACGGCGGCGACCCCGGCCGCGAGCGCGTCCGCGAGCTCGGCCCGCGTGACCTCCCCGCCCTCGCCGAGCGCCTTGCCGGCCCGGCGCAACAGCGTCCCGTAGAGCGGCCCCGAGGCCCCGCCCACCGTGGAGATCAGCTGCCGCCCGGCGGTCACGAGGACCGCGCCCGGTGTCGCGGGCGGCTCCTTCGCCAGCGTGTCGGCGACGGCGGCGAACCCGCGCCGCAGATTGGCGCCGTGGTCCGCGTCGCCGATCGCCGCGTCCAGCTCGGTCAGGCGCCCGGCCTCCCGCTCCACCGCCGCCGCCACGGCCGCCATCCAGCGCACCGCGAACGCGGCGCCGTACGTCTCCGTCATCGTCCCCTCACCGGCCCCATCGCAGCGCGGCCGTCGACACCGGCGCGTCCCACAGCCGCAGCAGCTCCTCGTCCGCCGCGCACACCGTCACCGAGCACCCCGCCATGTCGAGCGAGGTCACGTAGTTCCCGACCAGCGTCCGCGCCACCGGCACCCGGCGCGCGTCGAGGACCCGCCGCACCTCGGCGTTGAACCCGTACAGCTCCAGCAGTGGCGTCGCCCCCATGCCGTTCACCAGCAGCAGCACCGGATCCGACGGCCGCAGGTCGTCGAGGACCGCGTCGACGGCGACCTCGGCGATCTCCCGCGCGGTCATCATCCCGCGCCGCTCCCGCCCCGGCTCGCCGTGGATGCCGACGCCCAACTCCAGCTCCCCGGGCGGAAGGTCGAAGGTCGGGCTGCCCTTGGCGGGCGTGGTGCAGGCGCTCAGCGCGACCCCGAACGACCGCGACCGCGCGACCACCCGCCGGGCCAGCGCCTCCACCCGCTCCAGCGGGGCGCCCTCGTCGGCCGCCGCCCCGGCCAGCTTCTCCACGAAGAGGGTGGCCCCGGTCCCGCGCCGCCCCGCCGTGTACAGGCTGTCGGTCACGGCCACGTCGTCGTCGACGAGCACCCGGGCGACCTGGATGCCCTCGTCCTCGGCGAGTTCGGCGGCCATCTCGAAGTTCAGCACGTCACCCGTGTAGTTCTTCACCACGAACAGCACCCCCGCCCCGCTGTCCACCGCCGCCGCGGCCCGCACCATCTGGTCCGGCACCGGCGAGGTGAACACCTCCCCGGGACACGCCCCGTCGAGCATCCCCGGCCCCACGAACCCCGAGTGCAGCGGCTCGTGCCCCGACCCGCCCCCCGACACCAGCGCGACCTTCCCGGCCACCGGCGCGTCCCTCCGCACCACGACCCGCCGCTCCACGTCCACGGTCAGCTCGGGATGCGCCGCGGCCAGTCCGCGCAGGGCGTCGGCGACGACGGTCTCGGGCACGTTGATCAGCATCCTCATGGATACCTCCTGGTGAGGCTGGCAGGCAGGTGGCTGAGCAGGTTATTTGCAGGTCAGAGTGGGCGAGACCGGTTGTTGATCTCGGTGCCTGATTGACCATCAGGGGCGCGTCGGGCTGGGCGCACTTTGCACCTGTGCATGATGGCGCAATTATCCGCTGGGAGGGTGGTCGCGCACCGGTGCGTCGCGGCCGCAAGCGGCCGATCCCGTGCCGGCAGGCTTCGTGCGGCGCCCCGGGGCTCAGTCGAAGCGGGGGGACGACGGGTTTGAAGCCCTGGCGCGCTGCTTGCCGTGCGCACGGACTCGGCATTCGACGCTCATTCGCGACTACGCAGGGGTCGAAGCCGCGGTGGTGGGGGACGGCATCGCCGCGTTCCGCCTGCTCGGCGGGCACCGGCGGGCACCGGCCGGCACCGGCCGCCCTCGGGTGGCGGCCGGTGCCGGCCCTCAACCCGAAGTACCCTCCCAGACCGTCACGTCGAGGGTGAGGGCGTGCAGGTCCGCCCGCTTCACCTGCAAGAACCCGTAGCGGCCTTGAACGGTGCGGAAGCACCAGACCGTCCCGTCCGGCAGCGGGACGGTCTCCTGGGTCGACAGGGGCTGGAGCAGGGCCGAGCAGGTGCTTCGATCGGGACGCTCCGGAGGTCCTGGCCAACTCGCGGCCCCCGCGCCGGGCTTGAAGGTGAGCCGGCTGAGCTCGACCCGCAGGTCCGTCGCCGGCTCACTCGACGAGGCGGATCCGCGACCTCCGGACGGCTCGTCGTCCAGGTCCTGGTAGGTGTCGACGTCCAGTCTGACCCCTCCCGCCCAGCGGACCTGTCCCGTGTCATCCCTCTCGCCACCCGTACCGGTACCGCCGTCCGCACCCTCACCCGTACCGCCGTCCCCGCCCGTACCGGCATCCGCACCCCCATCCGCACCCGCATTCGCTCCGTCCGTGCTCCCCGCGGGCTCCGAGGCGGGCGGCGGCTCCGGGGTGGTGTCGCTCCCGCTGCAGCCGGTGGTGGCCGTCAGCAGGATCGCGACGAGCAGGGCTGTCCGCGCCAGCACGGCCCGAGTGGTCGTCATGTCGTTCCTCTCTTGTCCGACCCCTGCCGGGATCAGTGGTGTTCAGGCGGGCAGGCTTTGGCTGTGTACGCGGGCGCGGGCGCGTGCAGCATCGGGAGCGCGTCCGTCCTGATCGCCCAGATCCCCTCGGCCCCGCTCGCCCACAACACCTCGCCGTCGAGCAACAGGTGGTCGGCCGACGGCGTCGAGGGACAGACCCAGGGAAGGCCGTCCTGCGGCACGAGGTCGTCCACGACCGCCGACCCGTGGCCGGGTGGACCGGCTCCCTGGAGGCCGATTCGGACCAGGCCGGACGTCAGCGCGGCCCAGGCCTCGTCCTGATGGGGGACCAGCTGCTCCAGCACGAAGTCCGTCCGGCCGGCGTACACCGACGGGGCCCGGGTGCGTACGGTCAGCGTCATCGGATCCAGCGTGAGGAGGACCGTCGCGTCCCGCTCTCCCACGTGGAGCAGCAGAGCCCCGTACACCAGCGTGCCGGCGTCGATGACGCCGGCACCCTTCCCGAAGTCCTCGGTCCGGCGGACACGCACCACCTTGCCCTGCGCCGGATCGACCGCGGTCACCGCACCGGCCGTCACCGCGTAGACCATGTTCGGGCCGGCGGCCAGGGCGACAGGGCGGTCCGACCGGAGCCCGACCGGAAGGTCGGACAGCACGGTGCCGCGCACCGGGTCGATCCGCACCAGTCGCACGCTCAGGCGATCGGGGGAACCCGTGGGACGCGGCCCGGGTGCCAGCACCCAGACCGAACCGAAGGCCGCGAACATGGGCTCCGCGAAGACCCACTGCTCGTCGATCCGCTCGTTCAGCCGGATCCGCGCCTGCGGCGCCGCTCCCGGGTCGTCCAGCAGGGCCTTCGGGTCATGGCGCAGCACCTCGTGAGCCCCCGCGACCCAGAGCGAGCCGAACGCCTGGAGGACACTGCGGGCCGCGGCCGTGACCCGTACCCGTGGGACGGCCGCGTCCTCGGCCCGCGTCGGGATCGTCGTCATGCCGCGCAACGAGGACAGCGGCCGTCCCGTGAACGACGCGTGATCGGGGGCGGGCCACCAGAGCGCGCCCCCGGCGATGGCCACGGGGCCGCCGGTCTCCGAGGTCTCCACCAACTCGATGCGCCCGCCGGGCTGGTAGCGCTCCGGCGCCGGCGCGGTACCGGCGCCGGAGCCGGAACGGTCACCCGCGCCGGAACCGGTCGTCGGCGCGGGGCGAGTGCCGTCGGCGCAGCCGGCTGCCGTCAGCAGGGCGAGCGCCAGCAGCGCGGTCAGCGCACACCGCCTGGCCCCCCGAAAGGGCCCGGTACCGCTCACCGGCTCTCGCAGCCGTCCGAGAGCCCCTCGGAGAGGGTCGTCCGGTCGGGCCCCCAGAGGCAGCGTGCCGTCCGGGCGGACGTCCCGGTGAGCCGGAACGGCTGACCGTCACGCTTGAGCACCAGCGTGCCGGTCTTGCCGTCCGAGGCCCAGTCGATCTCCAGGTGCCACCGGACGTCGTTCCGCTCGCCGTGGGCCACCACCGCGAACAGCTCGGACTCGCCCTTCGACACCTCGTAGGGGAAGTCGATCGCCTTGCCGTCCGCGTCGACCCCCACCGCCTTCGCTTTCGGGGACGCCTCGTCGAGGTCGATGTCGAGGTGGCGGAGCTCCTTCGGGCCGCCGCAGCCGACACCGGTCCAGGTGCCGCTCACCGGCGCCTCCCGGCTGTCCACCACCACCCGGATCTGACGCAGCACCACCTGCGCCTCGGAGGTGCCCTGGACCAGGAAGCCGAACTCGTCCCTGGCCGCCGGTACGCCTCCGAGGTCACGGGCCCAGGCGGTCAGGGGCTCGCTCCCCGGGGCCTTGAGCCCGGCGGAGGAGCCCGGCACCATCCAGCTCATGGCGCACTCGTCCGACCCGCCCGACCACAAGGCCGCCTTCGGAGCCGTCTGCGGCTTCGAGAACCAATTGCCCAAGGGCGTGGCGAAGATCGTGGCGATCGCGGTGATCAACCCGACGCCGAACCCGCCGGCCACCACCAGCCTGCCCGCGCTCCGGCGCATCCGGATCCACCGGCGCCGCCGCGCCAGGCGGCTGCCACCGGCCGATGACGGCGCGGCCGGTCGGGGGGCGGCCGGCTGCGTGGTGGCCTGTTGTGGTGTGGTCGACTGCGCTGTGGTCGACTGCGCTGTGTTCGGCTGGGGTGTGGTGGGCTGTGGCGTGGCCGGTGGTGGCGCGGACGGTGGTAAGGGCGCGCCGCCCTGGGGTGGTACGCCCTGTGGTGGCCCCCCGGAGGGTGCCCCTCCCGGGGGCGGACCGCCCTGCCCGTGAGCACCCGGTGGCTGGCTCATGCGTTCTCCGTCCGCCGTCCTTCGTTCTTGCGGGGTCATGTGCTGCGTCAGGTGCCGTGCCGTGTGATGCGGTACGGGACGGGCGGCGTCAGCAGACGTCGACCAGCGCGCTGGGTGCGGCCATCCATGACACCCGCCGCTCGGCGAGGTGCACCAGGACGCCGCTCTCTCCGTCCTGGGATTCCGCCAGCACCAGTTCACCCTGGTCGGACTTGTCGGCCGGGCTGCCGGGGGCCAGGGCTCTGACCTGTTCCCGGGTGGTGCCCAGGGCGATTCCCTGGACGGTCCGAAGCCGTGCCGGGTCCTGCTCGGTCGCCCCGGCGGCCTCCTGCCGGACGTCGAAGGAGCGCGCCGTCGCCGGGTCCCGGCCCGGTACGGTCAAGGTGATCCCGTCCCAGCGCAGCTCGGTCCGGTCCGGTACGCAGATTCCGTCGCCCGCCCGGAACAGGGGCGCGGCGGGGGCACCGTACAGCGCGGTCAGCGCGGCGATCGCCCCGGTCGGGCTCGCGTCGTAGCGGAAGGCCTTCTCGACCGTGCGTTCGTCCGCCATCAACTCCAGCGCCTGTGGCCGCAGTCGCAGCGATTCCGCGGGGGTGCGCCCGGTCGGCGCGGGAGCTCGGTCCGGGTCGAGTACGGCGATGTCGCGCACCGGTGCGTCCAGGGTCGCGAGCTTGGTCCAGCCCAGGAGGTCGGTGCCGGCCCAGACGCCGCGCCCGGCGTCGCCGACCGGCGGGGTCGAGGCACCCGCCGCGGCGTTGGCCGGTCCGGACGGCGGGCCGTCGACGGCGAGCCAGGTGTCGCCGCCCCAGGTGAGTCCGGTCGGCACCGCCTCCCGTACCTCACCCTCGGGCCTCTCCCAGATCACCCCGTCCGCACTGGTCGCGACCACGGCGCTGGGCGTGGCCTCGCTCCCGGGCCGCGGGTCGCGTCCGCCGATGACCGCGAACCGGCGTCCGTCATGGGCGAGTCCGGCTGTCCGGCCGAGGCCGAGCAGCGCGTTCGGGATAGTGCCGTCCCGTCCCTGCGGCTGTTCCTCCTCCGGCATCCGCGTCCACGACGCGCCCCGGTCGATGCTGCTCAGCAGGTGCGCCCCGCACAGACTGGCCCCCGCGCAGTCGTGGACCAGCATCAACCACCGGCCGCCGCCGTGGGCCACCGCGAGGGGCCGGTGACCGTAGCGCCCACCGTCCGCTTCGTGACGGGTCACCAGGTTCCAGGTCCTGCCGTCGGTGCTCCGGTAGACGACGATCGCACCGGCGAAGTCCTCCACGTCCCGCGCGCGGCCGACGGCGAGCCAGGTGCCGTCCGGGCTGTGGGCCACATCGACCAGCGGGTCGGGGACCGTCACAGGATCGTGCCACCGAAGCCCGTTCGCGCTGCGGAGCACGCCGCCGCGCCCGCTCGGGTCGACACCCACGGCCACCGCGAGCCCCGCGGAGGCGGCCACTCCGAAGTAGGCGGAGTCACCGGACGCCGTCTGTCGCAGGTTCCGTCCGTCGGTCCCGGCCCGGACGCCGCCGGAGCGTGAGGCCTGCGTACGGTCGGCCTCACCGGTACCGGTGACCACCAGCACCACTCGGCCGGTGGCTTTGGTGTCCGGCCCGACGTCGGCTCCTCCCGGCCCGCCGTCAGGCCCGTCCCCGCCCGACCCCGTACAGGCCGGTACCAGGGCGACCGCCAGCAGCGCTCCCCACCACCTGCCCGCGGCGGATCTGCCCCCGACGGACCCCTCGGATCGCCACCAGCGCGTGACCACCGTCCACCCCCCAGCCGAACAGGCCGCTCCCCGTCGGCGTCCCCACGCCGGCGGCCTTGCCGGACGACCATCCCACCCTGGGCCGCCCCACAAAGGCGGCAAGTACCCTCCGTCATCAAACTGAAACTTTTCGTGATCGACAGGCTCGCCGGCGGCCGATACCGCGCGCTCGGCGATCCGCCCGAGCCCCTCGACCGGGCGGCGCTCGACACCGGGCGTGCAGCTGTCGGCATCCCCGCCGTGAAGGCCCGCCGCCTGACCTGGCGTGCTGTCGAAACGCTGCCGGAACGATCCGAGGGGAGCGTCGCCATTCTGAGGGGGAGTACTCATGTGGACGAGAGGCGCACGATGGAATCTGGCGTATGGACGCCTCCTCGCCCGTGTCGGCTGATCCCTTCCTGCCGCCGGTCCTGACCGGGTTGGTCGTTCTCGTCCTCCTTGCGATCGTCGCGGTGTCTGTCTGGGGTCTCATCGGCTTCGCGGCCGGCCACCTCGTTTGAAGCGCGTCGCTGTTCGACGTCGGCGGCCTGAGGGTAGACACTGTCTACGGAGATTGGTAGACAGTGTCTATGGAGATGGAGAAACCTCTGCGGGAACGGCTGGTCGACATCGGCGTCGAGCTCGTGACGACCGAGGGCTCTGCGCCGGTCGGGCTGCGCGAGATCGCCCGCCGGGCCGGCGTCTCGCACGGGGCGCCACGTCGGTACTTCCCCACGCATCAGGCCTTGTTGTCGGCGATCGCCCAGCGCGGCTTCGAGGACCTGGGGGCGCGGTGCGTGGCCGCGATCGCCGACAGCGCGTCGCCACGGGCACAACTGCGGGCCGTCGCGCGGGTCTACGTGGGGTACGCGCTGGAGCATCGCGGCATGTTCGAGCTGATGTTCCGCCACGACCTGCTCGACAGCGTGGAGAACGGCGACGGCGAGCGACACCTGCGCAAGGCGACCCTCCCTCTCTTCGAGCGGGTCGTCGCCCTCGTGGCGCAGTGCCAGGCGGAGTCGAACACCGCTCACAGGCCCGGGACGACGCATGGAGCCGTACCGACGCGTGTTGCCGTACCGCCGCCGACCGTGACGGCTGCCGCCCTGTGGGCGAACCTGCACGGCATCGCGCAACTGTGGGCGTGGGGGAGCCTCCAGCTCGCCATCGGTGCCTCGCCACCCGACGGTACCGACGGCACTCCTGACGACGACCTGCTCGAACCACTCATCACAGCCGTACTGACCGCGCACCTGGGCACGGGCGCATGACCGCGCGTTCGCGGCCTCACCGCGCCCTTCTGGTCAGCGCGGCCGGCGCGATGCTCGTCGCGCTCGACGGCACGGTCCTTCTCGTGGCACAGCCGAGCCTGCAGCGCGATTTCGACGCGAGCGTGGAGCTGACCCAGTGGACGAGCACCGGCTACATGCTCGCGGTGGGCTCACTTCTCGTGATCGCGGGCCGCCTCGGGGACCGGTACGGGCATGCGCGGCTGCTGTTCATCGGCCTGCTCGGATTCGGTGCCGCGTCGGCCGGCATCGCGCTCGCGCCGTCCATCCCCTGGGTGATCGCCCTGCGCGTCGTCCAGGGCGTGTTCGGGGCACTGCTCCAGCCGGCGACCCTCGCTCTGCTGAGGCTGACGTACCCGCCGGCCGGCATCGGGAGGCCGATCGCCATCCGTACCAGCGCCATCGCGGCGGCCGCGGGGGCGGGTCCGGTGCTCGGCGGCGTCCTCGTCGCGTACGGCGGTTGGCAGGCGGTGTTCTGGCTCAACGTCCCCATCGCCTTCGTGATCGCGGCGCTCGCCCTCACCGTCCGGCCGCCGAGCCCGGAGCGGATCGCCACGCGACGCCTCGACCTCGCCGGTGCGACCCTGCTCGCGGCCGCGCTCGCACTCCTCGTCCACACACTGGCCGGGGTACCGCAGCGCGGATGGACCGCGCCGCCGACAGTGCTCGGACTGGTCGGCGCCACAGCGCTCGCGGCGGCGCTCACCTGGCACGAGCGCCGCACCGCGCATCCGACCGTGCCGCACGAGGTGGCGCGGTCGGTGCCGGTGACCACATCGATGGTGATCCTTCTGGTGATCTCCGCCGGCCTGTTCGGCACCCTCTTCACGGCGACGTTCTACCTCCAGGGCGTACTCCGCCTCGACGCGCTCGCCTGCGGCCTGTACGTCCTTCCGCTGACCGTGCTCATGGTGCTCGGCGCGCCGGTGGCCGCCACCGCACTGCGCAGATACGGGGCCCGCGCAGGCGCGACGGCCGGCACCGCTCTCGTCGTCGCCGGCATCGTCGGGCTGTCCGGTGTCGGCCCGTCGACCACCTGGACGTACACGGCAGCAGCCTTCGCCGTACTCGGCGCGGGATTCGCCGCCGTGATGGTCACGGCCACCGGAACCGTCGTCGGCGACGCGCCACCCGGGTACGCGGGGGTCGTGGGCGGGCTCAAGCAGACCGCCATGAACATCGGCCCGACCCTCGGCATCGCAGTGGCCGCCGGCGCCGGGGCCTCCGCCGGCTCCACCCTCACGACGGCGACGTTCTCTGCGTCGATGGGCCCCGCCTTGCTGGTCCTCGCCGGATTCTCGGCCCTCGGTCTGATCCCGGCGCTGCTCCTGCCCTCACGCCCGTCCCGCAGGTCGCCGGTCGAAGTGCCGGACAGCAGGAGGTGCGTCGATGAGGTCGGCGTCCGTCCGGGCGAGGCCGACGACTCCTTCGAGGGCGGGCGTTCGGTCGAGGGCGTCGACGAAGCGGGCGCAGGCGCCGCGCGGTTCCTGACGTGACCAGCGCGGCGGCCGGCCGGACGGCTCCAGCGTGGCTCACGGGCGCCGGCGCGGGTCGCCGGAGCTGCCGCGTGCCGGCCGCGTCGGGGGCGTGGAGGTCGTAGGGACATCGGGACGTCGGGACGTCGAGTCGATCCGCGCCGAACTTGCGCTGAATGATGGTGTGTTGGCTGTCGACGCTGATGTTCTGGTTCTTGTGGTCCGTTGCAGGTTCCCGGAGGAGGTCGGCGTCGTTCACTGAGGGTGAGACGTCGCCGGTCCCACCGGCCTTCCCATGAACAGGAGCGCCGGTGTCCCAGCAGCACCCTGCCCCGTCCGAGCAGCCGCCCGAGACGCAGGTCGACGAGTACCTGTGGCACACCTGCGAGATCGTCGCCGACGTGGTTCAGGGGCACCCTTCTCCTTCACACCCCTTCAGGCCGTACTCGGCGTCGCTGGGTCGCCGTTGATCTGCCCGGCCACGGGGTTCATGCACGCCTACCAGCCCCGCAGGACCCCGCCGGGCTCGCCACGGGGGCAGAGGGCGGCAGCGGCCGTTCGCGCGCAGGTGGGGCTTGCTGGTGAACCCGCTACGAGGCTCAGCCACGGCGTCTCGCTCTGGCGTTGGCGTGAGGGCGGCGTACAGCGACGACCGTTTCTGACAGTGACGCGGCGGGCAACGGCGGCCTCCGCGTCGGCTCTCGCGGGTCATGAGTGCGGCTCTTGACCCTCACGTGACGTCAGGCTGCATAGTCGGTGCCGTGGAAGATCACTGGACCGTGGGGCGCGTGGCCGAGCTGGCCGGTGTGAGCGTCCGCACGCTGCATCACTATGACGAGATCGGGCTCGTGCGTCCGTCGGCTCGGACCTCCGGTGGGTACCGGGCCTACTCGGCGGGTGACGTCGAGCGGCTGAGGGAAGTGCTGGCCTACCGGCGGCTGGGCTTCGGGTTGCGGGAGGTCGCGGAACTGGTCGGCGACTCGTCCACCGACGCGGTCGCGCATCTGCGCCGGCTGCGTGGCCTGCTGCTGGAGCGGCGTGATCGTGCCGGCGCCATGGTGGCGGCCATTGACAGGGAACTTGAGGCACGGGCGAGGGGACTGAAGGTGACTCCGGAGGAGCAACTGGGGATGCTCGGTGCACGGTTGTACGACGCGATCGGCGGCGCCTACACGGCGACGCGGCGTACCGAGCCGCGGATCGCCGCGCAGATCGTGGACGCGCTCGGGGACGCGCGGACGGTGCTGAATGTCGGTGCCGGCACCGGCTCGTACGAGCCGGCTGGTCGCGAGGTGATCGCGGTGGAGCCGTCGGAGGTCATGCGGCGTCAGCGGCCTGCCGGCTCGGCGCCGTGCGTGGCTGCCGCCGCGGAGAGCCTGCCGTTCGAGGCCCACTCCTTCGACGTCGCGATGGCCGTCTCGACTGTTCACCACTGGGGGGACCCGATAGCGGGGCTGCGCGAGATGCGCCGGGTGGCCCGCCGGGTGGTGGTGCTGACGTTCGACACCGACGAGCCCGGATGGCAGGACCGGTTCTGGCTCACCCGCGACTACCTGCCCGAGTTCGCCACCGTCCTCGCAGGATTTCCCTCACTTGCGGGGATGGCCGACGCGATCGGCGCCCGCGCTGAGCCGGTGCCTGTCCCGTGGGACTGCTCTGACGGCCTGTTCGAGGCGTACTGGCGCAGACCGGAGGCGTATCTGGAGGAGCACGTCCGCCGTGCGATGTCGGTGTGGACGAGGGTCGGGCCGGATGCCGAGCAGCGGGCGGTGCGCAGCCTCCGTGACGACCTCGACTCCGGCCGGTGGGCCGAGCGCAACAGCGACCTCACCCACCTCGACACGGCAGACCTCGGCCTCCGCCTGCTCATCGCTTGAACGGGCACCGGTCCGGACTGACCCGGGGCTACTCCTCCTGGTCACCGTCCTCGGGCCCGTCCGGGTCGCGGAAGGGACGCGGGCCCTGGCCGAACAGGAGCGCTGCGGGCTCGGCCGGCACACCGCTCTGTTCCTGTCCCAGGAGCGCCGCCGGACCGGTTGACGGGTCGCTCGTGCGGACACGCCCGCACCCCCGCCCCACCCCCTCTCCCTTCGCACGAGGAGACCAGCCTTGTCGGTCTGCCCTGTTCCTCCGGCTTCCTCACGTTTCTCGTCCGCACCACGTACTCTCCTCCTTGACCTCGACGGTGTGCTGCTGTTCGCGTGGGCTGTCCCGGTGGACCGGTCCCCGCCTCGCATCGGCGTACTCGGGTTGCGGGCAGACCCCGTTGCCTCCCGGGATCTCCCGGACCGCTCGCTTCCCCTGGTGCCCGCTGCTACGTTGAGCCTCATGTTCCTCCTCTTGGCCTAGGCACGCCCAGGACCGCGACCGCACACAGCGCTCGCGGCACTTCGGCGTCCCTCCTTCCGCCTCGACCGAGGAACATTCCCATGTCTGCGCCTGCTCAAGGGCGGCCCTCGTATGCCGCCGTACTGCGCCTTCCGTACGCCCGACGCACCTTCGGCGCCGCCCTGCTCGGGCGGCTCTCGTACGGGACGGTCGCCCTCTCCCTGATGCTGGCGGTGACCCGGGCCACCGGCTCGTACGCCGTCGCCGGCACGATCATGGCGCTGTTCGGCGCCACCAGTGTCTTCCTGTCCCCGGTACGGGCGGGCCTTGTCGACCGCCACGGCCCGCGTCCCGCGCTCCTGCCGATGGCCCTGCTCTACGCAGGCTTCCTGGGCGCCCTCGCGGCTGCCGCCTGGCGGCCCGGCGCCCCTGCCTTCCTCCTGGGCGCCATCGCCGCTGCCGCCGGTGCCGTGACGCCTCCGCTCGGCCCCTCGATGCGGGCGATCTGGCGTCGGCTCACCGATGAACAGGCGATGCTCCAGCGTGCGTACAGCCTGGACGGTGTCGCGGAGGAGTTGCTGTTCGTCTCCGGTCCGTTGCTGGTCGGCGTCGTGGTGCAGATCGCGCCTCCGGCGGCCGGGGTCGTGGTGAGCGCGCTGCTCGTGGGGGTGGGGACCTTCGCGTTCGTCATGTCTCCGGCCGTGCGGGACGTACGGCCGGCCGCGACTGTCAAGGCGGTCGCACGCTCCGGGGCGCGGCTGCCGGGGGCGCGGGCGCTGCTGACGCCGGTCGTGGTGGCGGGCGGGGTCGGGCTGTCCCTGGGCGCGATGGATCTGCTGGTCCTCGCGTTCGCGGCATCACGGCATCACGGTGACGACGTGGTCGCCTGGGTGCTCGCGGCCCTCTCGGCGGGCAGCGCGGTCGGCGGGCTGCTGAACGGTGCTGTCAGCTGGCGCACCGGGACCCGGGTGCGCCTGCCGCTGCTCGCCGTCGGGCTCGGCCTCGCCCTCGCCGCCGCGGGGCTCGCCCCCGGCGTGGGGGCGCTGACCGTGGCCGTGGCGTGCGCGGGCTTCTTCGTGGCTCCGGCGCTCACCACGGCGTACCTGCTGGCCGACGAGGTGGCACCGCCGGGGCGCCGTACGCAGGCGGGCGCCTGGGTCAACACGGCGGTGAACGCCGGAATCTCGGGCGGCACGGCGGCGGCCGGTGTGCTGGCGGCACGACTGCCGCTCGGGGCGTGCTTCGCGCTGGCGGGCGGCGTGACGCTCCTCGCGGCCCTGGCCTGCGCCGGGTGGCGGCCGAGGACACCCGGCCCGTCCCTCGGGGACGGGTCTCCCCTCGGCCAGGAGCCTGCCCTCGGCGACGATGCTCCCGCACCCTCCGCGGCTCCCGTCGGCTCACCCGGCAGCAGGCCCCCAACCCCCGCCGCTCACGCTCCGGAACCCCCCACTCGGCCATGATCCCGCCGGCCAGCAGCGCACTCCCCTCCTGATGACCGGCGCCGTGGCTCTGAACCCGCTCACCGCCGACCACCTTCCGCCGCCCGCTGCTGGTGCCTCCTGTCCGTCAACGACGGAGAACTCCACCACCTGAAGCCCTGATACGGAGCACCGACCGATGAACCACGCCCGACGGCTCACGCTGGTGGTCGCGCTGCTCGCCCTGGCGGGCCAGACGTTCCTCACCGCCGCCTACCTCCTCTGGTTCCTTCCGGTCTTCTCCGGCGGAATCGGGCCGGACGACGCCGAGGGATCCGGGGGCGGCTCCGCCTTGCCGGTCCTCGTGTCGCTCGGGTCCGGCGCCGCTGTCGGCGCTCTGAATCTGTGGAGCCTGCGTGGCGTGGCGAGGGCTCTGAGCGCCGGCCCGCCGGGAGCCAGGCCGCTTCTCGTCGCGGGCGTGGTTCAGCTCCTCATCCTCGCCGGCGCGTGGGCGGTCGACCTGACGCCCCTGGCCGCGACCGCGGCGCTGTCGCTGCCCCTCCTGCTCGCGGGCTTCCTGACGGAACGCCGGCACGTCAGGAGGGGGTGCAGGCGCGGCCGTGCCCGGTAGGGGTGGTGCTTCAGGTCCGACCCAGGATGCCCGGGCCGGAGCCGCCGCCGACCGCGGCACAGCAAGAGCGGAGCACCGGGGTCAGGTGTCCAACAGGGTGACGACCTCCCGGCACACCATCCGGGGCCGCTCGGAGACCACCTCCAGGACCCAGGTGCCAGGACCGCCCTCCAGCTCCACGCGGACGCCCCCGGCGCCGTCGGGGGCGAAGGGCACCGGGGTCCCGGACGAGGCCCCCTCGCGGCGCAGCACCGCGCGCAGATTCCGCTCGGCGAGCCCCTGGCCGGTGGCGACCACCTCGAAGGGCTTCCCGGCGAGCGCGCACTCGGGGACCGTCAGGCCGAACTCCTCGTCGCCGGCGAGCATGTCGCGGGCCCGGCGGCCCTCGCGGATGACCGAGAGCTGGTGACCCACCGAACCGCCGCCCGCCATGTCGGCGTGACGGTAGCCGTTCCAGCCCCCGTCGTCCTCGTAGTCGAGCGCCCAGCCGGCGAACGCGGAGTCCCGCGGCACGGTACCGTCCCCCGACCAGGGCCTGCCGTCGTCCAGGCCGGTGGTGAACCGCGGGCCGTCGGGCGAGAGCACGACGCCGTGCACGGTCGGGTGCGCCATGCCGCCCAGGCAGTGCACCCGGTACGGCAGGCGGCCGTCCGTGTCGGTGCGCCGGTTGGCCTCCCGGGCGTCCTCGAACTCGTCGTGGAACGCGAACGCGTCCTCGACGTGGCCCGTGGGCAGGTCCGGCACGGGATGGCGCCTGTCGTTCAGGGCCCGGCGCCGGCTCTTGCCGGGGATCAGGACCGCGTCGTACACCGGCAGCAGCTGCGCCACCGACGGCAGGGTGAGGGCGAGGCCGCGCAGCGCCTCGTTCACCACCCTGCCGGCAGCGCCGAGGGCCGCGCCGCGCAGCGGGCCGTCACCGACGACGGGCCCGACCCCGTGGCCTGTCAGGAACCGGACGGCCTTGGCGGCGCCCTTGTGCGGGGTGCCCAGCGTGACGAGCGTCCGCGCGGTCTCCCGGCCGCCCAGGCACTCCAGGTAGTAGCGGCCGATCAGACCGCCCATCGAGTGGCAGACCAGGATGACCTTCGGGTCGTCCGGGCGGTCCGGGTAGTACGTGTCGACCCGCTCGGTCCAGCGGGCGAGTTCGTGTGCGATCCGGTCCTTCAGATCCGCCGCCGTCACCCGGTTGGACAGGCGCCAGTCGTAGGCGAACGGCACGTACTGTCCCTCGGCCAGGTCGCCGAGGGCCGCGCGGACGTCCGGATAGCCCAGGCAGGAGAGCAGGCCGGGCAGGGAGTCGGGGGACTTGAGCAGCCCCTCGGGGACGAGGGCGTGCCGGGCGTCGGGGCGTTCGTCCCCGATGCCCGGCGGCAGCGCCATCTCCGCCAAGGCCCTTTTCGGGCTGCGCAGTTGGAACAGTGTCCGGCGGGACTGGTTCCAGACGTCCCGGCCGTCACGGGTCAGCCGGCTGCCCAGGATGCCGGGGACGAACACCACGAGGTCGTGCTTCACCGTGCCGTCTCTCCTTGTCGTCTGTCTTCATGTCTCAACGCGCCTGCGGCGCCCTGTCGTTCACGTCCGGCCGGGCCGGATGGTTCCCCGGCTCACGCCGGGTCGGCGCCGTCCGGACCGAAGAAGGCGTGGGGCAGCCGGATCAGGTCGCAGCGATGGTCGCCCTGGAGCGCCACCACCAGACCCTCGGCGTCCCAGGCGGCGTCCGCGGCCCGCACCGGATAGCCGCGCGGGGGTACGCCGTCCTCGCCGTCGAGCCATGCCTCGGCCCGTACGTCCCACAGCGCGGGCGCCCGGCGCTCGTCGCACACCAGCAGCAGCGGCCGCGTCGGCGTTCCGGCGAAGACCAGCGCGGTCACCCCGCGCGCTTCGCCCGGGAGGTTCCGCCGTTTGACGCTCCCGGACCCGCACTCGGCCAGCCTCACCACGCCGCCGTCCACCCACGCCATCAGCGGGACCGACTCCTCGTCGTCCTCGTCGTACCACTCGCCGAGGGCGAGCCGGCCGGTCCCGGTCTCCTCACCGCGACCAGGCAGGGCGAACCGCCCGCGCTGGACGAGACGGCCGTCGTGGTGCTCCCACAGCAGCAGCTCGTCACCCAGGTCGGCGGCGAGCCACGTCGTGCCGTCGCGCATGTCCCGGGCGTCGACGGCGCAGGAGCGCAGCCCGGCCGTGACGGGCTCACCCCGCCGCCAGTCCCGGGAGGCGTCGACGGGCAGCTCGGCGTGGTCGATGCGCCGCCGGTCCGGCGCGTACACCCGGATCCGCGCTGCGGCCCGGTCGACGACGAGGCCGAGCGAGGGCACCCGGTCACCGGCATCGCCGCCGAGCCCGAGGTCGTGCTCGGCCGTCACGGCCAGATCCTCCGAGAGCCGCCACAGCCGGACCGTGCGCCGGGCCGCCGCGACGACGATCCAGGCGTCCGCACAGCGCACCGCTCGTACCGCCGTCACCGGGGCGACGTGGTCGAGGACGGCGGCCGGTTCACCGGCCGGAGCGCCCTGCCGGGGGCGTGAGACCAGGATCCGCTCGCCCCATACCCGGCACAGCAGCGGTGGCCCCTGGGGCGCCTCGGCGAGGGCGACGAGGGGGCGCTGGTCGTGGGAGCGCCGACGCGTGCCGTGGCCCGACCGCAGCGCGGAACCCACTTCCAGCATGCGGATGTCGGGGCCGTCGCCGACGGCGAGGACACCGTGGCCGCCCGGGTCGAAGGCCATCGCCTCGTCCCGGGGCTCGCTGAGCCCGAACCGGGCCTCGCGGCGCGGATCGGCGAGGTCGAGGACGCGGACCGTGAGGGTCTCGTGCGCGGCGAGCAGGGTGACGTCGCCGTGGTGGCCGAAGACCAGCCCGCGGGCGGGCGAGTCGAAGGCGTACACCTCGTGGACCTCGGGCGGGGCGGAGGGGGACCGGTCGTCGGTCTCGCAGAGCCAGACGGTGACCCGGCCGCCGTCGGCCACCGCGAACCAGCCCTGCCGGCGTCCGCCGGGACCGGGGGCGGCCGCGGCGGCGGCCGCGAACGCCGGTGCGCGCAGCTCACCCAGCTCGATGCCGCGGCCGAGCAGGCCGCCGGTCCTGCGCATCCCGCGGGCGACCTCGTGCAGCGCGGCCTTCCGGCCGGCCGTCAGGATGAAGAGGCGGGAGTCCAGCGCCAGCGCGGCCAGCCGCTCGGTGTCCGCCATGCGGATGTCGACCAGGCTCTGCTCCCCCTGCCGCGTCGCGCCGCGCTTCCAGCTCCAGGCCCACAGGTGCCGGCCGTCCGCGGCCAGCACGACGGTCTCCACGGACCGTTCGGCGGCGGTGACGGCCCGCACCTCGCCGCCCCAGCGGTAGACGTAGTCGGGCAGCCGGGAGCCGGAACGCCAGAAGTACAGGGCGCGGTTGTCGCGGGCGACGGTCGTCCGGTGCGGGCCACCGCCCACCTCCGCGACGTCGGTGAGCGCCTCCCCCCGTGCCCGGGCGGCTCCGCGGGTGCGGCGGGTGAGCAGCCGCCGGCCCGAATCGGCGTCCAGGACGAGGACTTCGCCCCGCCCGCCGGCAGTGAGCGTGTCCCCACCCGTGCCGCCCCGCCAGCTCAGTGCGCGCGCGCCGCCGAGCGGGGCGGGGCGGCGCCACTCGACCGGGTCCGGTGGCGCGTCGGTCCAGTACTCCTGCCAGGGCAGGAAGTTCGTGTCGCGTTCCAGGGTCCGGTACGCCGTCTCCCGGTGGCTCACGAAGGCCGCCGCCCGCAGCAGGGCCCGGCGGGCCCGCGGGGCGTCGAGGTCGCGGAAGGCGTCGCCGACCCGGCCGTACAGCGCCGCTCCTTCGCACTCGCGGGCGAGCGCGGAGGCGAGCGGCAGCATGCCGTCCGGCCCGGCACGCAGCAGGAAGTCCATGTCGTCGAAGAGCGAGCGCAGTTGCTCCTCTCCTGCCTGGGCCGCGTGCGCGCCGAGGTGGTGCAGGGTGTACGCGTCGGCGTCCTCCCAGCCGTCCGCCGCCCGAGCCCGTAACGCCGTCACCACCCTGAGGTGGGCCTCGGGTACGGCGAGTCCGGCGCGGCGCAGGAAGTGCGCGCCGTAGCTGGGGTGGGCCAGGTGGTAGGCGGTGTCACGGGTGTCGGGCGCCGGCTGGGTGGTGACGATGCCACCGGCGGACCTCGGCGCGACCTTGTGCAGGTCGCCCGGGGTCAGCTCGGGGGTGTCCGGGTCGCGCAGTGCGTTGGCGAGCACCAGCCAGGGCCCGCGCCGTGACAGGCCGGGGCCCTGGACGACGGCGAGCGGCCGCAGCACCTCCTCCGCGCGCCGGGCACCGTCCTGGGAGGCGAGGTGTCCGATCTCCTCGTCGAAGAACTCGGCCATGAGCATCCCGCCGTCGTCCATCCACTGGACCAGTTCGGGCTCGGCGACGGTCGCGGACCGCCGGGCGAGGTGCAGGGCGGTCGCCCTGGCCAGGAGGAAGGAGCCCTGGCTGCGGGCGGCGACGAGCCGGGCGGCCCACTCGCGCTCGTCCTCGTACTCCTCCCCCCGGTACGGGGAGGTGCCCTCGGCGAGGACCGAGGCCACCATGCCGGTGATGCTCTCGGCGGCCTCCGCGTCGTCGCCGAGGACCAGTGGGGCGACGGACTGGTCGAGCGTGTCCAGCAGGGTCTCCTCCAGCGCCCCCACGGTGGTGCGGCGCCGGGGCTGGGGGCGGGTGCCGACGACCACCCGCACGCCCTCGACGGTGGAGAGCGGGTTGAGCAGATGGCGAGCGATCTCGTGGGCCGCCCCGGGCAGAGCCTCGTCGAGGGCGTCGAAGAGCAGGTTGAGGGAGCCCGCCCGCTGCACGAGCCGGTCGACCGCCTGGCGGCACTCCTCCGGTGTCACCGCGCCCTCGGGCAGCGGGTCCATGCCGTCCATGCGGCTCAGCACCCGCCACAGGACGGTGGTGAGCTCGTGCAGCGACCGGCCGCGGCAGGACAGGGCCGCGTGGACGGTGCCCGTCCGAGGCAAGGAGGCGGGCGGCACGTCCGGGCCGATGGCGTCGCGCCACTCCGGGCGCGAGGTCAGCGCGAGACGACCGAGCAGAGCGGTCTTGCCGGTGCCGGCGGGGCCGGTGACCGCGAGCAGCCCCTGGGGGTGCGTGTCCACCCAGCGCACCACCCGGGCGAGGGCTCCGGTCCGGCCCGCGAAGTGGCGCCGCAGATGGCTGTCCTCCTCCAGGCCGAAATCCCTGACACCGGACCAGGGGTCGCTGTCGCGGCGCAGCACGGCCGGGGTACGGGTGCGACGGTTCCGGTCGGCGGAGTACGGGTTGGCGAGGAAGCTGTTGGGCAGCGCGCGTACCTCGACGTGGTGGGGGCGCTGCGCCGCCTCGTCGAGGCCGGAGGCCGCGGCCGCCGTGTCGAGCGCCTCCAGGAGGTACGGCACGGGCAGGTAGAGGGCGGCGGGGTCGAAGGGGCGGGCATGGTCGGCGGCCGTGAACTCCGGTTCGCCGAGGACCTCTTCGAGCCAATCGAGCCAGCGTCCGTCGGGAACGGAGGAGTCCATGCCCGAGGTTCCGACGACGACGAGGCCGGTCCCGCGGCGCCTGCGGGCCCGGTCGACGGTCTCCCGCTCCACGGTCAGGGCGCGGTCGAGGGCGGCGGGCAGGTGCCCGTGCGAGAAGCACGCGTCGACGACGAGGAGGGTGTCGGTGTCACAGTCCGCGCGCAGCAGCCGGTCCACCAGGGCGGTGAGCGAGATCGCCCGTTCAGGGGCGAAGCGGCCGTCGGCGCAGGAGTCCTCACAGGCGAGGAAGTAGCCTTCGGGGCCCGCGTCGTAGCCGTGCCCGGTCCAGTAGAGGATCTTCCGCTCGGCGTCGTGGGCGAGGAAGCTCTCCAGCCCGTCCCATAATCGCCGCCGGGTCGCGCCCTCCTCGTCGACGCGGACGCTGTCGCCGAACCCCAGTCTCGTACGGGCGATGTCGGTGAACCGCTCCCGCACCTCCCCGACGTTGCGCAGGTCCGGCAGGAGCCTGCGCCCGGCTCCTGCCGGGTGGGCGTACCGGGCCACCGCCACCGTGCCCACCAGGGCGGCGGCACGCCGCTCGGATCTGATCATCGCCAGGTGCTCGACCACATCGCGTCCGTATCATGTCCGGTCCGTCGTGCCGTGCCGACGGCACGCGCACATGAACAGGGTTCATTAAAGGGGCTGTTGATGAGTAGGGACAGGTTCACGCTGCTCGGCCGGGAGACGGACTGCCACATCTTCGAGGGCGAGGGGGTCCGTCCCGTCCGGGAGGAGGACGTCCGCGTCAAGTACCGCCCGGTGCGGGTGGAGTTCCCCGAGGAGATCGGCGGCTGGCGGCACGCCATCCAGGACGCCGAGGAGCGCAAGGAGGCCCTCGGCGAGCCGTACCGCTGGAACAACAAGCGCTTCGCGGTGGAGCGGATCGTGGTGACCCGCACCCACCTCGCCGAGGATCCGGTCGTCACCCTCACCCTCCAGGACGCCGACTACTACGACTTCCTCACCACCTCGATCAACCTGGACCGCAAGCAGCGGAACGGCCTGAGCCTGCGCGAGCAGTACCTGGAGGGCCGGGACCCGGTCAACGCCCCGCCGTTCATGAACTGCAGCTTCGGTGTGAACGTGGCGGTGGAGACCGGCAGGGACGGGATGATGCTCTTCGCCCACCGGAGCGCCCAGGTGGTCGGCCCGAACCGCTCCCGCTGGAACTCCTCCGCGAACGAGGGCCTCGCCCGCGACCACGACCTGCCCGCGGACGGCAGCCCGATCAGCCTGCACGCGGTCGCCCGCCGGGCGATGTTCGAGGAGCTCGCGGTCCACGCCTCGGACGAACTCGACCTGGAACTGATCGGGTTCGGACTCGACCTGCGCAACAACCAGTGGGCGGCGTTCTTCCGCGCGGTCCTGCCCCGGCTCGACGAGGCGACGCTGCGACTGCGCTGGTCGCGGGGCGTGGGCGACAAATGGGAGCACGACCGCTTCGCGTTCGTGCCCGCGGACCCCGCTTCGGTCCTGGAGTTCATGGCGGACCAGCCCGAGGAGTCCTGGACACCCTGCGCCCCGGCCCTCTTCTACCTCGCCCTCGTACGCGGCGCCGTCCGCCGGGCGGGCGACGACCCCGAGGCCCGCTTCACGGTGGAGGAGGCGGAGCGGCGGGTGCTGGAGGAGCGAGGGATGTAGGACAGGTTTCAGAAGGAGTCCAAGGCCGGTCGACCGCCACTCTCTCGGCTGGACTCGTCTTGACGAGGCGGACAGCGGCCTGAGGAGGGCCGTGCAACCTTTGACAGCCCTGGGGAGTCCTGTGGTCGAGCGTGTAGACGCCTGGACCGCGAATCCCGGGAGGAATCCCCCTTGAAGCACGTCGACCCCGCCGGCCGCCGGCTCGCCATCGCCGCCACGGTCGCTCTCGCCGTGACGGCCGGTACGGCCGTGACCACCGCCCCCGCTCTCGCCGCCCCGCCTGCGCAGGTCGCCGGGGCGGTGGAGGAACAGGCGGGGCCCTTCCCTCTGGGCACCGAACAGAGCCTGCACAGCTCAGGAGTGGACGGGTTCGTGACCGTCGGCGTGACCGACGACGGCACGGACCTCGCCTACCGGTGGCACCGGTTCGCGGACGGGGCGGTCACTCCTCTGCCCCGGGACGCCGAGCCGGACTCCAGGCCCGTCACGGATCCCGGCAGCAACCGTGTCGCGGTGCCGACCGGCCCGACCATGTACCGGATACTGGACATGGCCGGCGGCGCCTCCGTGGACGTCGACACCCGCTCCGTCGGCACGAAGGCGGGCCTGCGGCAGCTCGCGGGGGACACCCTCGTGATGGTGCGGCAGGACGGGCCGCAGCGCGCAAGCCTGCATCTGGTCGCCAAGCCCGCGGCCACGGTCGTCCACCGGCAGGTGTCGGGCCTTCCCGCCGACGCGGACATCTCCCGTGTCGCGTACTCGCCTGACGGTGTTCTCGCCGTCCAGTACAGGGGTACGGCCGGCGGCACGACCGGTCAGCGCCTTGCCGTCGTCGACCTCACGACCGCGAAGGTCGTGGAGGACCGGGCCGTGCCCCGCTTCTACTCCAACGGAAGCGTCGCGGTCTCGGCCACCCACCTGGCCTGGCCCGAAGCGGACTCCCACAACAACGTGACCCTGGTGACAGCCGCCCGGGGCGCCTCATCGACCACACGGCGCACGGCCTTCCCCGCCGAGGGGCGCGCCGTGCGGGTCTCCCTGCTGGGCGACTGGCTCGTGTACGGCACGTCCGAGAAGGACCTGTCGGCCCTCTCCCTCGCGGACGGAACGACCGTCACCCCTCTTCTCGGCAAGCTGCAGGAGGTGGCAGGGGCCGAGGGCGGTCTGCTGGCACAGGGCAGCACCCCGACGGGAGGCAAGGGCGTCTACCGGATCGGGATCGGAGCGGCCGGCCGGCCGGTCGCGACCGTGGTGGCGACCAACGGCGTGACCACGCCGACCACGGTCCTCACCCAGCAGGTGCCGGCCACCGCCGACTTCCGCGGCGCGGGCTCGAAGGCGGTGCTGCGGTGGACGTACGGCCGCAGCGACGTGTGGGTGAACCTGGAAGTGACACACACGCTGTCGGGCAGGACCTGGTCCCAGGGCCGGACGCTCAAGGGCACCCAGACCGAGGCGGTCTTCGACTGGGACGGCACGTTCTACCGCTACGAGGCGCCCTACAACAGGACGGCCGCGTACAACGGCGCCTACACGTGGAAGATGACCGTCGATTCGATGAGCGGCATCGGCGGCAAGGTCGTGCGGAGCGGCAACCTCCAGGTGGACAGCGGCGTCGCCGCGCACGACTACTCCGACAGCGGTTCCCCCGACCTGCTCTTCCGGGACGGATCGGGCCGCCTCGCCTCATACGACGTCCGGCAGTTCATCGAAGACCCCCGCCACGACTGGGAGCGGACCGAGCGGGGCGGCGGCTGGCAGATCTACGACCGGCTGCTGTCCGCCGGGAACCTGGACGCGACCCCGTACTCCGACGTCGTCGCCCGCGACAAGGCCGGCGTCCTGTGGCTGTACTCCGGCACGGGCCACTCCCTCGCGAAGCCGGTCCGGATCGGCGCCGGCTGGGGGGCGTACGACCGGCTCGCGGCCGGCTCCGACCTGACCGGTGACGGCCGCCCCGACCTCCTCGCCACCGACCGCTCCGGTGTCCTGTGGCTGTACAAGGCCACCGGCTCGGCCGCCAAGCCCTTCGCCCCGCGCACGCGGATCGGCGGCGGCTGGAACGAGTACAACCTCCTGACCCTCCCCGGCGACCTCGGCGGCGCGAAGGCCGGCGACCTCCTCGCCCGCGACGGCGCCGGCGTCCTGTGGCTCTACCTCGGCAAGGGCGACGGCACGTTCGCGCCCCGCACCAGGGTCGGCGGCGGCTGGGGCGGCTACGCCCAGATCGTCAACATCGGCGACACGGACCGGGACGGCCGCGCCGACCTGATCGCGGAGAGCGGTACACAGCGGGATCCCTGGCTCCACGTCTACAAGGGCACGGGGAACTGGAAGGCGCCCTTCGGCGCCGCCCGGAAGATCGGCATCCCCTCGTACGCCTCTCCGGACGGCGCTCGCACCGTCATCTTCTGACCCCACCGCGTCTCCTGACGGAGACGCGGCTCAGTCCGTGACGGGCAGGCACTCGGCGAGCAGAGCGGTGATGTCGCGCCAGGCGCGCTGTGCGTGCCGTGGGTGGAAGCCGACGCCGGGGGGCGTGGGGTGGTCGACCGTGGGATGGTGGAAGGCGTGCAGGGCGCCTCCGTACACCACGAGTTGCCAGTCGACGCCCGCGGCCTGCATCTCCGCGGTGAACGCCTCCCGTTGAGGGGGCGGCATGATCGGGTCCTCCGAGCCGACTCCGGCCCACACCGGGCAGCGCATGCGTGCCGCTTCGCCCGGTCGGCCCGTGGTCAGAGCGTTGACCGTCGCGATGGCGCGCAGGTCGACGCCGTCGCGGCCGAGTTCCAGTGCGATGGCACCGCCGGTGCCGTAGCCGATGGCGGCGGTGCGGTCGGGGTCGGCGCGTGGTTCGGCACGCAGGACGTCGAGCGCGGCGTGGCCGATCTCCCGCATGCGGTCGGGATCGGCGAGCAGCGGGAGGCAGCGGGCCAGCATCTCCTGCGGGTCGTCGAAGTAGCGTCCGCCGTGGATGTCGAAGGCCAGTGCCACGTAGCCCAGTTCGGCCAGGGCCTCGGCCCGCCGGCGCTCGACGTCGCTGAGCCCCGTGCCCTCGGGTCCGACCAGGACGGCGGGCCGGCGCTCGGCTCCGGCCGGGAGCGCCAGGTGTCCGATCATCGTCAGGTCGTCGGCCGCGTACGCGACCGTACGGGTGGTGACTGTCGTCATGTGACGTGACGGTAGTGACAGTCGCGCCCGCTCGGGGCGGTGTTCACCGATGGCAGACAGGCCCCCGTGGAGGACCGGACCCGGGGGCCCGGTCCTCGATGGAGGCACCGGGGTCCGCGGTCACCGGTGGTGGCAGTCCCAGTGGCCCTTCACCCAGTGGTGGTCCCAGTGGGCGGGGACGTAGACCCACTTGTACGCGCGGTCGTGGCTCCAGTACCCCTTGTGCCAGTCACCGTGCTTGTCGTGATGGCCGGGGTGCCACGTCTTGTGGTAGACCCGCTTCTTCTCCCAGTGGCCCTTCACCCACTTCTTCTCCCAGTGCCCCTTCTTCCACTCGCACCGGTCGTGACGGTCGTGGTGGTCACCGGTCACGACGGTGGAGACGGACGCGGGCGCGGGTGCCGCGGTGGCCGTGCCGCCGGACATGCCGAGCGCGGCGCCGCCGGCCAGCAGTCCCGTCGCCGCGGCACTCGCCACCAGACGACGGACGCGCGTGGACGCGGTCATCGGACGCACCTCCCTCGATGGATCGACCTCGACGGATCGACTTGCGTGAGCACGTCGAATTCGGCCGTGCGGTTCGAACGGCTGATTCGCCGTGCGCGGTCATGAGGGATTCGGAGCGGACTCACCGGCGGATGAGAAAGCCCCGGAATTCGTCTCCGGCACATCACCGGGCCCGTGATGTACGGCTCCGGCGCGGGGCGCCCCCGGGGCCGGTCCGTCATCCGGGCTCGCGGCGGCTACGAACCCCTCACGCAGGGAGAACGAAGCGAACCCCCGGCTTCAGGGAGCGGTCATGACCCTCACAGCACCACCCTCGACGTCCAGCGGGACACGCCTCGTCGTCGCCCTCCCCTGGGGACTGCGGAGCCCGGCCGCCGCCCGCCGCATCGCGGCCGGATGGCTCGAAGCCGGCGCATACGCGCGGACGGCTGACGCCGTCCTGATCGTGTCCGAGCTCGTCACCAACACCGTCCGCCACACCCGCGGCCCCTGCCTCCTGACCCTGTTCGAACACGACGGGTCCTTGGACATCGCGGTGTCCGACCACAGCGAGGACATGCCCGATCTCCACCCGCCCGCGGCCGGCGGCCGGCGGGGCGGATTCGGCCTTGAGATCATGGGCCGGCTGGGGGACTCCGTCCGGGTGGTCCCCCGCATCGGCGGCAAGACCGTGCGCGTCGTGCTGCGCACGCACGCCCCGGCCCCGACACCGGCCCGCGTACCAGGCCACGTACCGGCCTTCGCCTCGGCCCGCGTACCAGCCTCCGCACCGGCCTCTGCCCCGGCCCGCGTACCGGCTTCCGCCCCGGCCCGCGTACCGGCTTCCGCCCCGGCCCGCGTACCAGCCTCCGCCCCGGCCTCCGCCCCGGCCTTCGCGCAGGCCTCCTTCCCGGCCCTCGCGCAGGCCCACGACCGCCAGAGGCCGCCGTGAGGATCCGCTTCGGCTTCCGGAGGACTCACCCGGCTGGCGCGGCCACACGGCGGGACCGCGCCGAAGGCGGCAGAGTCGAACAGGTCGCGCCTCCGAGGAGGGCGACGCCGCCGCACTTCCGGGCGGCCGACCACCAGAGCCACGACGATCGGGGGCGACCGTTGCCGCACCCATCCGAACCGCACGCCCACGTCGACACCCTCCTGCTCCGGGCGGCCGAGGGCGACCGGGAGGCGTTCGCCGGCGTCTACGACGCACTGGCCCAGACGGTGATGGGGCTCGCCTGCCGGATCCTGCGGGACGCCAGCCAGGCGGAGGAGGTGACCCAGGACGTCATGATCGAGGTGTGGCGGACGGCGGACCGCTTCCGGCCCGATCGGGGAACGGCGAAGGCATGGGTCCTCACCCTCACGCACCGGCGCGCCGTGGACCGGGTGCGCACCGTCCAGGCGAGCAGGGACCGCGAGGTCCGTGCCGGGATGCTGTCGCCGGACCGGGAGGTCGACCAGGTCGTCGAGGCGGTCGAGGGCAGCGAGGAACGGCGCCGTGTCTACCACTGCCTGGAGACGCTGGAACGCCTTCATCGGGTGCCGCTGGTGCTCGCCTACTACCAGGGCATGACCTACCTGGAGGTGGCACGCTCGCTGTCCACGCCCGAGGGAACGGTGAAGTCGCGCATGCGCAAGGGCCTCGAAAAGCTCCGCGCGTGCCTGGAGGCCGGATCATGAGCACCCCGGAGGAGGATCCGCACCTCGGCGCCGCCGCCTACGTCCTGCACGCCCTGCCGCCCGCGGAGGAAGCCGCGTTCGAGAACCACCTCGCCGGCTGCGCGGCCTGCCGCCAGGAGGTCGCCGAATTCGAGACGACCACCGTGCGGCTCGCCTCCGCAGAGACCGCGCCGGTCCCCGAGGACCTGCGGGCGCGCGTCATGGAGCAGGTCTCCCGTACGCCGCAGGCCCCGCGCCGCCACAGCACCGGGTCCCGTGGCGGGTCCCGTCCCCGCGGTCGCAGGGCCCTGCTCCTCGCGCTCGCCGCGAGCGTCGCCGCGGCGGTCACGCTCGGTGCCGTCGCCGCCCGCGAGCACTCGGCGGCCGAGGAGGCGCGCGCCCAGGCGGCACAGGCCCGGGAGCAGGCGCGTACCGAGGGCGGAACCTTCGCGGACATCCTCACCGCCCCCGACGCGACCGTGCACACCGGTGAACTCACCGACGGCGCCAAGGCGGCGGTCGTCGTCTCGCGAGAGCAGGAGGAGGCCGCGTTCACCGCCCGCGGCCTCCCGCCGCTCCCCGGCGACAAGACGTACGAACTCTGGTACGCCGACCCGGCCGGCGACCTGCGCCCCGCGGGTCTGCTGCACGACACCGGCGACCGGGTGACCCACGTCCTCGACGCCCCGCTGGACGACGCGATCGCCGTCGGCATCACCGTCGAACCCGCCGGCGGCTCCGCCCAGCCGACCACCGAACCGCTCGGCATCATCCCGATCGGCGCCTGAGCCGACGGACGGCGTGCAGCCCCCCCGGGGGCCTCCGCGCACACCCGCCCGCCGCCGCCCGCACCCGGGTCACTCCGCCCGGTGCCCCCGGGACCGGTCACCGGGCCCTTCCCCGCGGTTACGCGCCATTCCTCACCCGCTGTCTCGACCCGTCGTGCGGGTGGTGTAACCCTTGACGTGCCGAGGGCGTGATCATCCAGTAATCCCGGCTGCCTACCGTCATGGGCGTGGGGATCACCCGCGGGAGGACGACGGAAGGGGTTCCGGTGGCGGCGGCGGAGACGGGGGGCGGGTCCGTCCGGACGGCGTGCTCGTACTGCGGGGTCGGCTGCGGCATCGTCCTCGACATCGCGCGGGACGGGACGACCGGCCGCCGGAAGGCCGTCAAGGCGACCGGCGACAAGGCGCATCCCGCGAACTTCGGGCGGCTGTGTACGAAGGGGGCGACCAGCGCCGACATGATGGCCGCGCCCGGACGCGCCGCCACGGCCCTGGTGCGGGCCGAGCGGGGCGGTGCTCCGGTCGAGACGGACGTCGACGCCGCCGTCGCGGAGGTCGCGGGGCGGCTGCGGGCGATCCTGGACGAGCACGGGCCGGACGCGCTGTCGTTCTACGTCTCCGGGCAGATGTCCCTGGAGGCCCAGTACCTGGCGAACAAGCTGGCCAAGGGGTTCGTGCGGACGAACCAGATCGAGTCGAACTCCCGGCTCTGCATGGCGTCCGCGGGCACCGGCTACAAACTGTCGCTGGGCGCGGACGGGCCGCCCGGCTCGTACCAGGACTTCGATCGCGCCGACGTCTTCCTCGTGATCGGCTCCAACATGGCCGACTGCCATCCGATCCTCTTCCTGCGGATGATGGACCGGGTGAAGTCGGCCGGGGCGAAGCTGATCGTCGTCGACCCGCGGCGCAACACCACCGCGGACAAGGCCGACCTCTTCCTCCGGATCAGGCCCGGCACCGACCTCGCCCTGCTCAACGGCCTGCTGCACCTGCTCGTCGAGAACGGGCACGTGGACGAGGAGTTCGTCGCCGGGTTCACCGAGGGGTGGGAGGAGACGGCCGCCCTCCTCGCCGACTACCCGCCCGCCAGGGTCGCCGAGGTCACCGGCATACCCGAGGAGGACATCCGGCGGGCCGCCCGCTGGATCGGGGAGGCCGGCGCGTGGATGAGCTGCTGGACGATGGGGCTCAACCAGTCCACGCACGGCACCTGGAACACCAACGCGCTGGTCAACCTGCACCTCGCGACCGGGGCGATCTGCCGGCCCGGCGCCGGGCCGTTCTCGCTCACCGGCCAGCCCAACGCCATGGGCGGGCGGGAGATGGGCTACATGGGGCCCGGTCTGCCGGGGCAGCGGTCGGTGCTGGTCGACGCCGACCGCTCCTTCACCGAGGAGCTGTGGGGCATCCCCGAGGGCTCGCTGCGCACCGACGCCGGACGCGGCACCGTCGACATGTTCGAGCGGATGGCGGCCGGCGACATCAAGGCGTGCTGGATCATCTGCACCAACCCGGTCGCCTCCGTCGCCAACCGCAAGACCGTCATCGCCGCTTTGGAGGCCGCCGAACTCGTCGTCGCCCAGGACGTGTTCGCCGAGACCGAGACCAACGGGTACGCCGACGTCGTACTTCCCGCGACGCTGTGGGCCGAGTCCGACGGCGTGCAGGTCAACTCGGAGCGGAACCTCACCCTGGTCAGGGGCGTCGTCGACCCGCCCGGCCAGGCCCTGCCCGACTGGGAGCTCATCGCCCGCGTCGCCCGCGCGATGGGCTTCGCCGAGGCGTTCACGTACGCCTCCTCCGAGGAGGTCTTCGAGGAGCTGAAGCGGGCGTGGAACCCGCAGACCGGCTGGGACCTGCGCGGAGTCTCGTACGAGCGGCTGCGCGACGCCCCCGTGCAGTGGCCGGCCCCCACCGCCGACGGCCCCGACCGCAACCCGGTCCGCTACCTCAACGACGGCGTCAGCCAGACCCTCCTGGAGCGCCCGGACGGCAGCCGGCCCCGCCTCGCCTTCCCGACCCCGAGCGGCCGGGCCCGCTTCTTCGCCCGGCCGCACCTGCCCGCCGCCGAACTCCCCGACGACGACTACCCCTTCGTCCTCAACACCGGACGCCTCCAGCACCAGTGGCACACCCTGACCAAGACCGGGAAGGTCGCCAAGCTGACGAAGCTGAACCCCGGCCCCTTCGTCGAGGTCCACCCCGAGGACGCCCTCGCGCTCGGTGTCGCCGAGGGCGACCACCTGGAGATCGCCTCCCGGCGCGGGCGGGCCGTCCTCCCCGCCGTCGTCACCGACCGCGTACGGCCCGGAGACTGCTTCGCCCCCTTCCACTGGAACGACCTCTTCGGCGAGTACCTGAGCGTCAACGCCGTGACCAACGACGCCGTCGACCCGCTGTCCTTCCAGCCCGAGTTCAAGGCGTGCGCGGTGGCCCTGACGAGGACGCCCGCGCCCGTGCCGCCTGTCAGGGCCGCCGCGGGCCCGGCCGAGCCGGTGCAGCCGGAGGCCGCCGCGGACCTCGCGGCCACGGAGCCCCCCGCCGGCACGGGGGAACCGGCGCGCGTCCTCGCCGCGCTCCTCGGCGTCGCCGATCTCACGCCCCCGGCCCTCACCGAGCCGGAGCGCAGCTATCTCGCCGGCTACGTGACCGGACTGTCGAGCGCGCCGGCCGACGGGCGGGTGCCGGTGCTCCCCGCCTCCGCTCCCGTCGCCCCCGGCCACAGCCTCTGGGTGAACGGCGTCCTCGCCGGCCTGTTCTCCCGCGCGGACGCCCCCGCGCGTCCCCCGGTGTCCGCTCCGGGACCGGCCCACGCCGACGGACCCGCGGGTGCGCCCCCGACCCGGCGGCTCCTCGTCCTCTGGGCCTCCCAGACGGGCACCGCCGAGGAGTTCGCCGTCACCGTCGCCGCCCGCTGCGCCGAGGCCGGGCGGGACGCGGCCCTCCTCCCGCTGGGGGACGTGGCACCCGCCGACATCGGCGCCGACACGGATCTGGTGGTGGTGACCAGCACCTTCGGGGACGGCGACGCGCCGGACAACGGCGCCGCGTTCTGGCAGGCCCTCAGCGCTCCCGACGCGGCCCGGCTGGACGGGGTGCGGTTCTCCGTGCTCGCCTTCGGCGACTCCGGCTACGACGACTTCTGCGGGTACGGCCGCCGCGTGGACGAGCGGCTGGCCGAGCTCGGTGCGGGCCGCCTGCACCCCCGTACGGACTGCGAACCCGACCACGAGGAGAGCTCCGCCGCCTGGCTCGAAGCCGTCGTGCCGCTGCTCGCCGCCCCCGCCCCCGCCGCTGCCCCCGCTCCGGCGACGCCCGCGCCGCCCGCCGCCCCCGGGCCGTACTCCAAGGCGTCGCCGTTCCCCACCCTCCTCGTCGGCAACCGGCTCCTCAGCCTGCCCGGCTCGCAGAAGGAGGTGCGGCAGTTCGCCTTCGACACCCGCGGCGGCGAACTCGCCTACGAGGCGGGCGACGCCCTCGGGGTGTGGCCCGCCCACAGCGCCGAACTCGTCACCGAATGGCTGGCCCTCACCGGCCTCGACCCCACCGAGCCGGTCGCCGTCGGCGACGGCGGACCGCTGCCGCTGGCCGAGGCGCTGCGGACCCGCCTCGACATCACGCGCATCACGCCGGACCTGCTCCGCTTCGTCGCCGAGCGGGCCGGCAGCCAGGAGCTGAAGCGGCTGCTGCGCCCCGGGAACAAGGACGAGCTGGCGAAGTGGAGCTGGGGTCTCCAGGCCGCCGACCTGATCGGCGCGTACCCGGCACGCGCCTCCGCCGCCGAGTGGGCGGGCGTCCTCAAACGCCTCCAGCCGCGTCTGTACTCGATATCCTCCAGCCCCCTCGCGCACCCGGGGGAGGTCCGGCTCACCGTCTCCGTCGTCCGCTACTCCAACGACCGGGGCCGGGACCGCACCGGAGTCTGCTCCGCCTATCTGGCCGACCACGCCGACGACGGCCCGGTCCAGGTCTTCGTCCAGCGCTCCGCGCACTTCCGCCCGCCGGCCGACCCCGCCGCGCCCCTGATCATGGTCGGGCCGGGGACGGGCGTGGCGCCGTTCGTCGGCTTCCTGGAGGACCGGCGGGCACGCGGCCACACGGGACGCAACTGGCTCTTCTTCGGCGAGCAGCGCGAGTCCACCGACTTCTACTACCGCGAGGAGCTGGAGGCCCATCGGGCGAGCGGCCTGCTCGACCGGTTCGACACCGCCTTCTCGCGCGACCAGCGCGCCAAGATCTACGTCCAGGACCGCATGCGCGAACACGGGGCCGCGCTCTGGTCCTGGCTCCGGGACGGCGCCCACGTCGCCGTCTGCGGCGACGCGGCCCGCATGGCGAAGGACGTCGACCGGACGCTCCGGGAGATCGTCGCCCGCCACGGCCGGATGGGCGACGAGGAGGCGGCCGCGTACGTCGGGCGGATGGCGGCGGAGAAGCGGTACGTGCGCGACGTCTACTGAACGTGCCCCCTTCGTCCGGGACGAGGGTGTGGCCTACAGTGCGGATGTGCCGACGTACAGCATGGGGCAGGCCGCGCAGCTGCTCGGAGTGAGTTCGGAGACCGTACGCCGGTGGGCGGACGGGGGCAGGCTGGCCATGACGCGCGACGGGGCCGGCCGGCGGGTGATCGAGGGGGTGGCCCTGGCCGCCTTCGCGCAGGAGCGCGGGGCCGGGCTGCACGCCGTGCCGGAGGACGACGTGCCGACGTCGGTGCGGAACTCCTTCGTGGGGATCGTCACCGGTGTGCGCGTCGACGAGGTGGCCGCGCAGGTGGAGGTGCAGTCGGGGCCGCACCGGCTGGTGTCCCTGGTGACCCGTGAGGCCGTCGAGGAGCTGGCGCTCGACGTCGGCGTCACGGTGACGGCCCGGGTCAAGTCGACCAGCGTCCACATCGACCTGCCCTGAGCGCCCCGGCGTCAGCGGTTCAGTGCCCTGAGCGCCCCGGCGTCAGCGGCTCAGTGCTCTGAGCCCCCGGCTTCAGCGGCTCAGGAGCGCGGCGCGCAGGTCCACCCGGTCGTCGAGGCGGGACAGGTCGCGGCCGGTGAGGCTCTCGATGCGTTCGACGCGGTAGTGCACCGTGTTGATGTGGACGTGGAGGGCTTCGGCGGTCCGGGTCCAGGAGCAGTCGTGGGCCAGAAAGACCTCCAGGGTCTCCAGGAGCATCGCGCCCGACCCCCGGCCGGCCCTCGTCAGGGGGCCCAGGACGTTCTCGCGGTAGACCTCGCGCACGGACGCGGGGACGCCGGCGAGGAGCATGGCCAGCCCGCCGAGATCGCGCAGCCGGGCGACCCGCGGTGACGCCGGAGCCTCGGTGCGGGCCCCGGCGAGGGCGTAGCGGGCCTGCGCCAGACCGGTGTGCAGGGCGGACGCGTCGACCGGGTCGCTCAGGCCGAGGTGCCAGGTGCTCCCCGGCCGGCAGGACTGGATCGACCGCGCTATCTCGCGCAGCTGTTCGGCCACGGCCTCCGCCGTGTCCCCCTCGCTCGCGAGGACGGCCGTCGCCGCGTCGTCCTCGCCCACGGCGACGGCGAACGCCGCTGACGGCAGGTGCCGGAACGCCTCGGTGAGCGCGGCGACGCCGTCGGCGCCCGCGTTCCCGTTCGGTTCGAGAGCCGCGGCGACGACCGTGTAGGCGGGCCGGCTGTCCAGCCCGCAGGAGGCCAGGGCGCGCCGGAGGCGGCCGGTGTCGGCGCGCGGCGTGGCGACGGCCTCCAGCAGCCGGGTGGCGGCGGGGCCGCGTTCGGCCTGGTTCCTGTCCTCGCGGCGCCGGTGGCGTCCCAGGAGTCCGGCTATCTCCTGGAGCACCCTCGGCGGGACCTGGCCCTCCTCGGGCAGGTGGAGGTACCAGGTGTCGAAGTCGGTGCCCTCGGCGTCGATCCGCAGCGTGGTGCCCTGTGTGCCGGCCAGCGCCGCCATGGCCTCCGGCGCGGGCAGCCCGGCGGCGTCGCCGGTGCGGGCGACGGTCCGGCCCGCGGCGGTGAGGAGGTGGCAGGCGGGCGTGCCGAGGTGGGCGAAGGCCCGGTCGAGGAGTTCGCCGACGGTCGCGCCGTGCTCCAGGGCGTGGTCGAGGTCCAGCCGGACGTTCTCCGGCAGGGCATGGTGGGCGGGATGGCGGTTGAGCTCGCCCCACTGCCGCAGGTAGACGGCTTCGGTGATGGCCCGGAAGCTGGTGTGCGGGGGCACGGCGATCAACGGGACCCGGTGTCTGCGGCACGCGTCGGCGAGTTCACCGGGGACGTGTCCATGGGTCTCCTCACCGGCCAGGAGCGCCACGGCTCCCGCCTGGCGCAGGGCGGAGACGAAGCGGTCGGTCCTGGCCGCCGCGCCCTCACGGCTCCACCAGACGAGCCCGCTCAGGACGACCTCGCCCGGCTGGAGGAAGCGCGCCGGGTCCTCCAGGTCGGTGGCGGTGACCCCGGCGATCTCGTGGCCGAGCAGCGCCTCGTCGCCCCAGACGAGGGAGAGGTCCAGGCGGTCGAGTCGGAGGAGGTGGTCGACGTGCATGCGGTGCTCCTTGCGCGGTCGCGGGTCGGACCCGCGCTTTCACATTCACCAGGCGGATGCGAGTCGTTGCATCGTAAATGCCCAGGCCGAAGCGGAAAACAGCTCCTGGTTGATCGTCCAGGGAGGAAGCCGGTCCGATGGATGTTTTCCGGGTTCCCGTCCAGTCGTGCCGGAAGTCCCCGCCGGGCTTCACTGGCCTGAAGGCACCGGTCGGGAGGCAGGGGTGGGATGGATCTGAACACGATCGCGGACGTGAGGGACGCGCGGCTGCGCGAACCCTGGCGGCCCGGGGACGCGTGGCTGGGCGGCGGGACGTACCTGTTCTCCGAGCCCCAGCCGCACCTGCGGCGGCTGGTCGATCTGAGCCGGATGGGCTGGGAGCCGCTCACGCGGTACCCGGACGGCTCGCTGGAGATCGCGGCGACCTGCACGATCACGCAGCTGTCGCGCCACGGCAGACGGTTCCTCGACGCCCCCGCCGCCCCGCTGTTCGAGCAGTGCTGCCGGGCGTTCCTCGCCTCGTTCAAGATCTGGAACATGGCGACCGTCGGCGGGAACCTGTGCAACGGCCTCCCCGCCGGCCCGATGATCTCGCTGACCGCCGCCCTCGACGGCACCTGCCTCCTCCTGGCCCAGGACGGCTCGACCCGCGAGGTCAAGGTGGCCGATTTCATCCGGGGCGCGGGCGTGAAGGACCTCGCGGAGGGCGAGCTGCTGCGCTCGATCACGCTCCCCGGAAGGGCCCTGGGGTGCCGTACGGCCTTCCGGCAGGCGTCGCTGTACGGACTCGGCCGGTCCGGTGCCCTGGTGATCGGGGCGCTGGACCCCGTGGACGGATCGCTGGCGGTGACGGTCACCGCCGCCACCACCCGCCCGTTCCGCTTCTGGTTCCCGCTGCCGCCGACCGCCGGGCAGCTCCGGGCGGCCGTCGACTCCGCCGTGGAGCCCGGCGCATGGTTCGACGACATCCACGGACTGCCCGAGTGGCGCAGGCACATGGCCCTGCGCCTCGCCGAGGAGGTCCGCCGCGAGCTGACCACCACCCCTGGGGAAGGTGCCCGATGAGCTTCGACATCCAGGTCAACGGCCGGCCGTTCGACACCGAGCCGCGGGCCGGCCAGTGCCTGCGCACCTACCTCCGTGAGCGCGGCTGGTTCGGCGTGAAGAAGGGCTGCGACGCGGGCGACTGCGGCGCCTGCACCGTCCACGTCGACGGCCAGCCCGTGCACAGCTGCGTCTACCCGGCCGTGCGGGCGGAAGGGCGGGAGGTGACCACCGTGGAGGGCCTCGCCTCCCCGGACGGCGAACTCCACCCCGTCCAGCAGAAGTTCCTGGACGCCCAGGGCTACCAGTGCGGCATGTGCACGGCCGGCTTCCTGATGACGACGGCCGCCCTGGAGGCCGAGCGCGGCACCCCGCACGACGACGGCAAGCTGGACGACCTGCCCCGGGCGTTCAAGGGCAACATCTGCCGCTGCACCGGCTACCGGGCGATCGAGGACGCCGTCCGGGGCGTGAAGCACGTGGAACGCCCCTGCGCCGGGAAGGCCGTGGGCCGCAACGTCGGCGCCCCGGCCGGCCCGCAGGTCGTGACCGGCACGGCCCGCTACACCTTCGACGTCGAGGTCCCGGGCCTGCTCCACATGAAGCTGCTGCGCTCGCCGCACCCGCACGCCCGGATCGTCGCCATCGACACCTCGGCCGCGCTCCGCGTCCCCGGCGTGGTCGCCGTCCTCACCCACGAGGACGCCCCGGCGACGCTGTACTCCTCCGCCCGCCACGAGCACCCCACCGAGGACCCCGACGACACCCGGGTCCTCGACGACGTGGTGCGGTACGTCGGACAGCGGGTCGCGGCCGTCGTCGCCGACAGCGAGCAGGCGGCCGAGGAGGGCTGCCGCAGGATCGACGTCACGTACGAGGAACTGCCCCACGTCACCGACCCCGAGGAGGCGATGCGCCCCGGCGCCCCCGTGATCCACGCCGGAAAGGGGCCGGAAGTGCGGATCGCCCGGGTCGAGAACAACGTGGCGGGGGAGGTCCACGGCGAGATCGGCTCCGTCGAGGACGGCTTCGCGGAGGCCGACGTCGTGTACGAGGAGACCTTCCGCACCCAGCGGGTGCAGCACGCGAGCCTGGAGACCCACGGCTGCGTCGCGTACTTCGAGCCCAAGGAGGACGGCACGGGAGAACGCCTGACCGTACGCTCCTCCACCCAGACGCCGTTCCTCACCCGGCGGGCCCTCTGCGCGCTGTACGGCCTGCCGGAGGACGAGGTGCGGGTGGTCGCGGGCCGGGTCGGCGGCGGGTTCGGCGGCAAGCAGGAGATGCTGACCGAGGACATCGTGACGCTCGCCGCGCTGAAGCTGCGCCGGCCGGTGAAACTGGAGTACACCCGGGCCGAGCAGTTCTACGGGGCGACCACCCGGCACCCCTTCACCATCGGGATCAAGGTGGGGGCGCGCGCCGACGGAACCCTCACCGCCGTACAGATGCGGGTGGTGTCGAACACCGGCGCGTACGGCAACCACGGCCCCGCGGTGATGTTCCACAGCGTCGGGGAGTCCTTCGCCGTCTACCGCGCCCCGCACAAGAAGGTCGACGCCTACTCCGTCTACACCAACGTCGTCCCGGCCGGCGCCTTCCGGGGCTACGGCCTCGGCCAGGTCACCTTCGCCGTCGAGTCCGTCATGGACGAGCTCGCCCGCCGGCTCGGCATGGACCCCCTCGTCCTCCGGGAGAAGAACATCATCGGCCCCGGGGACGCCATGCACAGCCCGATCGGCGAGGAGGAGGACCTGTTCATCGCCTCCTACGGGCTCGACCAGTGCCTCACCGTCGTACGGAACGCGCTCGCCGAGGACCGCAGCGCCGAGGACGCGCCGGAAGGCTGGCTGGTCGGGCAGGGCACCGCCATGGCGATGATCGCCACCGGCCCGCCCGGCGGCCACTACGCCGACGCCCGCGTCTCACTGCTGGAGGACGGGACGTACGACATCGCCGTCGGCACCGCCGAGTTCGGCAACGGCACCACCACCGTCCACAAGCAGATCACCGCCGGCGCCCTCAACACCACCGAGGACCGGCTCACCGTCCGCCAGTCCGACACCGACGTCGTCCGCCACGACACCGGCGCCTTCGGCTCCGCCGGCACCGTCGTCGCCGGCAAGGCCGTCCTCCTCGCCGCGACGTCCCTGGCGGAACGGCTCCGCACCCTCGCCGCCCGGCACAGCGGCGTCGCCCGGCACCTGTGCGTGCTCGGCGCCGAGTCCGTCGACTGCGCCGGGCGGCTCGTCACCCTCAAGGAGCTGTACGAGGCGGGGCACACCCTCGGGGCGGCGGAGGAGCTGGCGGCCGACGGGCACTGGGGCGGCTCGCCGCGCTCGGTGGCCTTCAACGCCCAGTGGTTCCGCCTCGCCGTGGACCCCGGCTCGGGCGAGATCCGCATCCTGCGCAGCGTCCACTCGGCCGACGCCGGCAAGGTCATGAACCCGATGCAGTGCCGGGGCCAGGTCGAGGGCGGAGTCGCGCAGGCCCTCGGCGCCACGCTCTTCGAGACCGTCCGCGTCGACGAACGGGGCGAGGTGACGACGGCCGCGTTCCGGCGCTACCGGCTTCCCCAGTACGCGGACGTGCCCCGTACCGAGGTCCACTTCACCGAGACGTCCGACGCGATCGGCCCGCTCGGCGCCAAGTCGATGAGCGAGAGCCCCTTCAACCCCGTCGCCCCCGCCTTCGCCAACGCCCTGCGGGACGCCACGGGCATCCGCTTCACCGAACTGCCCGTCACGCGGGACCGCGTCTGGCTCGCCCTCCACAGGCAGCCGGGCGCCGTCGGCGGAGAGTCCAGGCGAATGTGAGATGCCGACTCGTATCAACCTCACAGATGCACGGCAAAGACCGTGACAAGCATGGCAAGCACGGTTCGGCGGCCTGCCGGTCGGGTATTCGTTCGCGCAGCCGCCGCACCGACCGCCGTGAGGGGACCGACGATGAGCCGACCGAACACCGCACCCCACCCGCCCCACCCCCTGCCGACCGCCGCGCCCGCAGCCGCGCGCGCCGGAACCTTCGCCCTGTGGGGAGACGTGGCCCACCCCGTCACGCTCACCGTCGCCGACCTGCGCCAGGGGTGGCGGGAGCACCGGGCCGAGGTCGTCTTCGACTGCGCGACCGCCGGACCGCAGCGCCACGTCTTCGCCGGGCCCCTGCTGCGCGACGTCGTCACCGTGGCGCGGCCCCGTTTCGACCCGGCGCGGCGCAAGGAGCGCTCCCGCTTCCTGCTCGCCGTGCGCGGCGGCGACGGGCACCACACGGTCCTGTCGTGGGCGGAGATCGACGCCGACTTCGGCGACGCCCCCGTGCTGCTGGCCACCCGCATGGACGACCAGGACCTCGACGCGGCCGGCACCCAGCTCGTCGTCCCGTCCGACCGCTGCGGCGCCCGGTACGTCAGCGCCGTGACCGGGATCTGGATCGGTGCGCACCAGCTCGCCGGAGCCGTTCCGTCCGAGGCGTGAGACCACCGGGCTGTCGCTCTGGTGGCTTCCTCCAGCCCGTCCCTCATCCGCGATGGAGAGTCCCACGATGATGTTGCAGATGAGATCGAAGACGGCCTACCGTGACGCATATGCAGTCCTACACCATCGGGCAGGCCGCGCGACTTCTGGGCGTCAGCCCCGACACGGCACGACGCTGGGCCGACGCCGGGCGGGTCGCGACCCACCGCGACGAGAGCGGCCGGCGCGTCATCGACGGCAAGTCGCTCGCCGCGTTCTCCGTGGAGCTCGCGCAGGCGGACGACGAGGACGCCTCGTACACCTCGGCGCGCAACGCGTTCCCGGGGATCGTCACGGCGATCAAGCTCGGCGACATCGCGGCCCAGGTCACCATCCAGGCCGGTCCGCACCGCCTGGTCTCCCTCCTCACCCGTGAGGCCGTGGAGGAGCTGGGACTGGAAGTCGGCATGCAGGCCACCGCCCGCGTGAAGTCGACCAGCGTGCACATCGACCGCACCTGACCACCCCTCACGCAGTACGCACCGCACACCTCGGCCGTCGGCGCGGCCGGCCTGTTCCCCTTCTTCCGTTCCTCTTCAAGGAGTTCCGACCCCCATGTCCCTCACCCTCACCAGACGCCGTACCGCCGCCGCCGTGCTCACCGCCGCCCTCCTCGTCCCGCTGGCGGCCTGTTCCAGCGACACCAAGAGCGACGCCGCCAAGAAGGACAGCGGCAACTCCACCGCCTCCGGTTCCGCGAGCGCCGTGCCCCAGGCGAACCTGACGGTCCTCGCGGCCGCCTCCCTGACCGACGTCTTCAAGACGGCCGGCGCCGCGTACGAGAAGGCCCACCCGGGCACGAAGATCACCTTCTCGTTCTCCGGCTCTCAGGAGCTCGTCGCCCAGGTCTCGCAGGGCTCGCCCGCCGACGTCCTGGTCACCGCCGACACCAAGAGCATGGACAAGGTGAAGGCCGACACGGGCACCCCCGCGATCATCGCGAAGAACCGGCTCGTCATCGCCACCGGCGAGGGCAACCCCTTCAAGGTCGACGACCTCAAGGACCTGGCCGACACCAAGCTGAAGGTCGTCCTGGCCGCGCCCGAGGTGCCCGCGGGCAAGTACAGCAAGCAGGTCCTCGACAAGCAGGGTGTCGTGGTGAAGCCGGTCTCCCAGGAGCCCAGCGTCCGCGCCGTGCTCAGCAAGGTCGAGCTGGGCGAGGCCGACGCCGGCCTGGTCTACAAGACCGACGCCGCGAGCGCCGCAGACAAGGTCGACGCCGTCGAGATCCCCGACGGTCAGAACGCGATCGCGCAGTACCCGGCCGCCACGCTCAAGGACTCGAAGAACGCCGAGGCCGCCGCCGCGTTCGTCGCCTGGCTGTCCTCGCCCGAGGGGCAGAAGATCCTCCAGGACGCCGGCTTCCAGAAGCCGTGACCGTCCGCGGCGCGGGCTTCCAGGAGCCGTGACCGTCCGCGGCGCGGGCTTCCAGGAGCCGTGACCGTCCGGGGCGCGGGCTTCCAGAAGCCGTAGCCGTCCGGGGCGCGGGCTTCCGGGAGCCGTAGCCCTCCGGGGCTGGGGCTTCCAGAAGCCCCAGCCGCCCGGGGCTCATCCAGATCGGGAGGGGCTGTCCGCATCGGGGGACCGGACAGCCCCTCCGCACCACGTCCTCACCTCTCCGGGATCTTCGATGAAACGAGCAGGCGCACGAACCTCGGGTACGCGCCCGCCCCTCGCCCTGGCTCTGCCCGCGCTCGCCGCGGTGGCCTTCCTGGCCCTCCCGCTGATCGGCATCCTCGTCCGTACGGAGTGGAGCGAGCTCGCCGCGCACCTCCGCTCGCCCGGCACCGTCCAGGCGCTGAAGCTGTCGCTGCTCGTCTCCTTCTGGGCGCTCGGCCTGTCCCTGCTGCTGGGCGTGCCGCTGGCCTGGCTGCTCGCCCGGGTGTCGTTCCCCGGCAAGGCGATCGTCCGCTCGCTCGTCCTGCTCCCCATGGTCCTGCCGCCCACCGTCGGCGGCGTCGCCCTGCTCCTCGCCTTCGGCCGCCGCGGACTCCTCGGCCCCTGGCTGGAGTCCACCTTCGGCATCACCCTGCCGTTCCACACCTCCGGCGCCGTCCTGGCGGCGACCTTCGTCGCCATGCCCTTCCTCGTCATCAGCCTGGAGGGCGCGCTCGGCGGCCTGCGGCCCCGGTACGAGGAGACCGCCGCCTCGCTCGGCGCCTCACCGGTCCGGGTCTTCTTCACCGTCACCCTGCCCATGGTGGCCCCCGGCGTCCTCGCCGGCGCGGCGCTCACCTGGGCGCGGGCGCTCGGCGAGTTCGGAGCGACCATCACCTTCGCCGGCAACCTGCCCGGCACCACCCAGACCCTGCCGCTCCAGGTCTACCTGCTCCTCCAGGAAGAGCCCGAGGCCGCCACGTCGGTCTCGCTGCTCCTCCTCGCCATCGCCATGGGCGTGCTCATCGCCCTGCGCGGCCGCTGGACCGGCACCCCCGTCGACCGCCCCCGCCACGACGGGCCCGCGCCGGACACGGACGCCGTGCCCGCCGAGCCGGCGCCCGGCCCCGACCTGCCCGCTCCGTCCACCGGACGCTGGGCCCTGCACGCCGACGTCACCGGCTTCACCAGCCTCACCCTCGACGCGGACCCCGGCACCACCATCGCCGTCGTCGGCCCCAACGGGGCGGGGAAGACGACCCTCCTGCGCGCCCTGCTCGGGCTCACCCCCCGCGCCCACGCCTACCTCCGGCTCGGCGACACGGACGTCACCGCGCTGCCCCCGCACCGCCGCCGGGTGGCCTGGGTCCCCCAGGACGGCGCCCTCTTCCCGCACCTCTCGGCCCTCGCCAACACCGCGTACGGGCTCCGCGCCCAGGGCGTCCCGCGTGCCGAGGCCCGCCGTGAGGCGCAGGCGTGGCTCGACCGGCTCGGAGTCGGCCACCTGGGGCACCGGAAGCCGGCGCAGCTCTCGGGCGGTCAGGCCCAGCGCGTGGCCCTGGCCCGCGCGCTCGCCGCCAGCCCCCGGCTGCTGGTCCTCGACGAACCGCTCGCCGCGCTCGACCAGACGACCCGCGCGCACGTGCGGCACACCCTGCGCGCCCACCTCGCCGGCTTCGGCGGTGTCTGCCTCATCGTCACCCACGACCCGGTGGAGGCGGTCTCGCTGGCGGACCGCGTCCTCGTCCTCCAGGACGGCCGCGCCCTCCAGGACGCCAGCCCCACCGAGGTCACCCGCCACCCGCGCTCGCCCTGGGTGGCCCGGATGCTCGGCCGCAACGCCTGGCCCGGCACCGCCACCGCCGACGGCCTCGACCTCTCCGGCGGCGGAATCCTCGTCGCGGCCGAACCCCCGCCGCCCGGCACCCCGGCCCTCGCGATCGTCGCGCCCGAGGCGGTGTCCCTGCACCGCGAGAAGCCCGCGGGCAGCCCGCGCAACGTCTGGCCCGGCACCGTACGCGAGATCACCACCAGCGGCAGCCGCCTGCGGGTCCTGGTGACCTCCGCCGAGGCCCCCGACCTCGTCGCCGAGATCACCCCGCAGGCCGCCGCCGAACTCGGCCTCGCCGACGGAGTGTCCGTCTGGACCAGCGTCAAGGCGACCGAGACGACCGTCGTCCCGCTCTGAGACCCCGGGAGAACCTCATGCCGGAGAACGCGATGCCGGAGAACCACCTGCCGGAGAAAGGGTCCTCGGCCGTACGCGACTGGCTGCGCGGCATCGAGGTCTTCGCCCGCCCGCTGCCCGGGTTCGACCCGGATACGGCACCGGCCGAACCCTCGGCCCTGTTCCTGGACTGGCTGGCGGAAGCGGTGGAGGCAGGCGTCCCCGACCCGCACGCCATGACCCTGTCCACCGTCGACGAGGCCGGGGACCCCGACGCCCGCGTCCTCATCCTCAAGAACGCGGACGTCTCCGGCTTCCAGTTCGCGACGCACACCGCCGGCCCGAAGGGCGGACAGCTCGCGGCGGTGCCACGAGCCGCGCTCACCTTCTACTGGGCCGAGCTCGGCCGTCAGGTCCGCGTCCGGGGCGCGGTGACGCCCGACAGCCGGGAGCGTTCGGCCGCCGACTTCCTCGCCCGCGGGGCGACCGCGAGGGCGGAGGCCCTCCTGGGCCGGCAGAGCCGCTACCTCACCGACCCCGAAGCGGGCGCCCGCGCCCTGCACGAGAGCCTGGCCCGGGTCGAGGCCGCCCCGGACCTCGTCGACCCGGCGTGGACGCTCTTCACCGTGGTCCCCGACGTCGTCGAGTTCTGGCAGGCGGCTGCCGACCGCGCCCATGTCCGCCTGCGCTACGAGCGCGAGCCGTCCGGGTGGCGGCGGCACCGCCTCTGGCCCTGAACCCTGCGGGATCAGCCGGCGGAGAGCGAGATCTCCGTGGACTTGATCAGGGCGACGACGGAGCTGCCGGCGGCCAGGCCGAGGTCCTCCACGGCGTCCTTGGTGATCGCGGCCGTGAGCTCGCCGCCCTCGACGGAGACCTTCACGGAGCCCATGGCGCCGCCGGTCGCGACCTCGGTGACGGAGCCCGGGAGCTGGTTGCGGATGGACAGGCCCTCGACCGGAGCGGTGGCGAGGGCGACCTCGGTGGACTTCACCAGCGCCTTGACGGCGGTCCCCGCTGAGAGGCCGAGGTCCTTGACGGCGTCGGCGGTGATCGCGGCGGTGATGTCCTGGCCGCCGGCCAGGCGGACCCTCACCGAGGCCATGGCCTCGCCGGTGGTGACGGCGGTGACGGTACCGGGGAGCTGGTTACGGATGGACAGGGTCATGGAACACGCCTCACAGAGCTGGAACGCGCACAAGTCACTGCTGTGACCTGCTTCTTTCTCGCGACGCTAGCGGAACGGGAGCCGCGCGAGGCGCCCCCCGTCTCATCCACCAGCCGAACGGACGCACCAGGCTTGCTCCTTCGACGCACGAACCGGAAGCGCCGCTCGTCACCCGTCCAGCAGGGACTGGGCGACGAACCCGCCGGGGCTCACGCCTCCGGGGACGGCGAACACCGCCGACGCCTCGTGCACCAGGTACCGCGAGAGCGCGTCGCCCCGCGCCAACCGGCGCTGTACGGGCACGAAGGCGGTGCGCGGGTCCCGCTGCCAGGCCGTGAAGAGGAGGCCGGCGTCCGGGGTGCCGTCCGGCCGTACGCCGTCGTGGTACGACCAGCTGCGACGGAACAGCGCGGCGTCGCCGTTCGCGGCCGTGGCGGCGAGGCGGACATGGGCGTTTGCGGCGATGACCGGTACGCCGTCGGGACGGACCGCGGCCAGGTCGACGGGGGTCCGTTCGGTGCCGCCGGTCAGCGGGGCCCCGTCGGCCGCGCGTCGCCCCAGGGCCTGCTCGCGGTGGTCCGGGGGCAGGGTGTCCCAGTGGTCCAGGAGCATGCGGATGCGGCGCACCACCACGTACGAGCCGCCCACGAGCCACGGCGGGACGCCGGGCCCGGCGGGGATCAGGGCGTCGCGCGGGTCGGGGGCGGCGGTGCCGTCGATCTGGCCCATGAGGTTGCGCCGGCCGTCGGCGGCGGTGAACCCGGCCATCGTCCAGCGCAGCCGGGCCTCGCCGTGGGCGAGGCGCTGGAGGGTGCGCAGGACGTGGACGGTGACGAGGGCGTCGTCGGAGCAGATCTGGACCAGGAGGTGCCCGTCGCAGCGCCCGGGGTCAAGCGCGTCGCCGGGGAAGGCGGGGAGGGCGGTGAGGGCTTCCGGCCTGGCGTCCGTGAGGCCCGGCCGGTTGAAGAAGCCGGGGCCGAGGCCGAGGACGAGGGTGAGCCCGGCCGGGTCGGTGCCGGTGAGGACGCCGGTCTCGGCCGCTGTCGACCCGGGAGGTTCGTTCCTCGGATCGGGTGCCTCGCCCCGGGTCAGCCGCTCGGCCGCGGCCGTCCAGCGCAGCATCAGCGCCGCCGCCCGGCCCCGGTCGGTGGCGGGCCGGAGGTCGAACGCGGCGAGGCGCACGTGCCGCCGGCGGGGCGTCAGGACGCCCGACTGGTGCGGGCCGTGGAACGGAACTGCGGTCGGGGCGGTGGGGCCGCTGCCGCCGCCCCGGAGGGCCGCGGCGGCTCCGCCGGCGACGAGCGCGGCGCCGGCGGCCGTACCGAACAGCACCCGGCGCGAGACCCCATCGCGACATGACGGTTCGTCATGGGGCGGGCGGTCCCCGGCGGATCGGTCCGGGCCGGATTCAGCCACCGGCACGCGCGGATCCGGGGGTGCCGTCGACGAGCGGGTCCACGGTGCCGACCCAGAGCTGGTTCAGCTCGGAGACGTACCGGCCCCCGCGGGTGTCCTGCGGGACGACCAGGCGCGGCCCCTCCGCCGCCTCGAACGGCTTGCCGTCCTCCGAGACCGCGAGCAGCACGCGGGACCTGGCGAACCCGGGGTCGAGCTCGGCCCAGCCGAAGACGGCCCGGTAGTCGCCGCCCCCGGTCGCCGCGACGATGCCGCGCAGCTGCCCGTTCTTCCTCGACGTGTCGAAGCGCGGCTGCGCGTCCTTGAGCACGTCGTGCAGCAGGACGCCCTGGTACGTGTGCTTCTGGCGGCCCTTGGCGCTGGTGTACTCGACCCGCACGGACACCTGGGGCCGGGACCGCAGGTCGCCGAGGGTCAGGGTGTACGGCTTGTCGACCTCGCCCGCGATCCGCACCTCGCCGGGGGCGAGCGGGGCCACGGACGCGGTCGGGGCGGAGGGCGAGGCCGTGCTCGGGGAGGCGGTCGGCGCGGCTTCCTGCGGGGACGTGCCCTCGGAGCAGCCGGCGAGCACCGAGACGGCCAGGCCGGCGCCTATGACGTGTACGGCCCATGGCGCGCGAAGATGCATGACGAGACGTCCTCCCCACAGGTGCCTCTGCGTCACAGATGCGCCCTGTCGCGGTCGATCAGGCTGGTGAATGCACGCTGAAAGATATCGACCGGCTGGCAGATGTCACGTCCGAACCGAAGGATTCTGGGCATCCTCCACACGGGGTCCGCCCGCATCGGAGGAAGTGACAGCGCCGAAGGGCGGGGCCGGACCGCATCCACGAGACGCTTTCTAAAACTCACCTGGCAGATGTGGCCCGGAAGGGGCCATCAGCCTCTTGGATGATCGACCGTACCGGCGCTGCGCGGAAGGGCGGATTTCTGTGGCGGGATCCAATCGCGTCGGCGGGCCGGAAGCTGCTTGACTGGCTTGCGCCGGCGCCGAGGTGGAGGAAGTGGCTCTCGCCACCCTCGGCCGGTCGGCCGGAAGGGCCCTGCGCGTTGTTCGCGGTGTTCTGCGCGCAGGGGTCCTTCGCCTCCCTCTCTCTGTCGTCCGCGCCACGCCTGACCGGCACCGGCACCGGCACCGGCATCGGCACCCGGTCCCGCGGTCTCCGGGGAGGGTCCGCGTCACGCGAGCCGGTCGACCAGCAGCTCCGCTCTCCGTCCGGCGTCCGCGGCCGGCAGCCGTCCGGCGCGCGTCAGGGTCGCCAGGCCGTGCAGGGACGCCCAGAACAGCTCGGTGAACAGGCCCGGTTCGACGCCGTCCCCGGCGACGTCGGTCAACGTCTCCAGGAGGGCCGCGAAGCCTTCCTTCAGGGGCTGCGGAGTGTCCTCGTGCGCGAACGGCAGGCCGCCGTCGAGCTGGAACATGGCGTCGTAGACCGCCGGGTTGCGCTCGGCGAAGTCGAGATAGGCGCGGGTCAGGGCGGTCACCCGGGCGCGCGGCCCTTCCGCGGCGGAGGTCGCCGCCCGCAGGGACGCGGCCAGTTCGGCGGCACCCTCCAGGGCGACGGCGCCGATGATCTCGCGCTTGCCGCGGAAGTGGCTGTAGAGGACGGGCTGGCTGTACTCGATCCGCTCGGCGAGCCGGCGGGTGGTGACCGCCTCCCAGCCCTGCTGCTCGGCGAGTTCGCGGGCCGTCGCGACGATGAGACGTTCGCGGACCGCCCGTTCGCGCTCTTTGCGTTCCTGTACCGACATGATGCGACTCTAGCACCGCTAGACAATCGAGCGATAGCAGCGCTAGCGTTGACCCATCACCTAGCGCCACTAGATGTCGTGGGTGTCATCCGATTCGAGGAGGGGCAAGCCATGCTCGACGTACTGGAGATCGCCACCACCGTGACCGTCGGCCTGATGGTGGGAGTGGAGCTCTCCGTCGCCTTCGTCATGAACCCGATCTTCTCCGCCCTCCCCGAGGACAGCGGCCAGCAGGCCCGGAGCCACGGCGGCCGGATGCTCGGCGCCGCCATGCCGGTCTGGTACATCGGCTCGCTCGTCCTCGTCGCCGTCTGGGCCGTCGCCGGCCGGGGCCACGACGGCGTCGGACTCGTCGTCACCGCGGGCGCGTTGCTGCTCGTCAGCGTCGTCATGTCGATCCTGCTGCTCGTCCCCATCAACAACCGTGGCAAGACGTGGACCCCCGAGAACCGGCCCGAGGACTGGAAGGAGCAGACGAAGCGCTGGGACCGCTACCACTACATCCGCGTCGCCGTCATCGTCGCCGCCTTCACCCTGCTGGTCACCGCCCTCGCCTGACGGTCCGGGCGCGATGGCATCGGATCATGCCGGTGGGCTAGGCTCCCCGGCATGAATACCGGGACGGCCTTGCGCCACACACGGATCGGTGACCCGGTGCTCCGCTGAGCGCCGAACGGGCCGTCAAGGGCCCGCAGTTCGAGCGAGGACGCCGCGCCACCGCGCGATCCCCGCCTCCGTCGTGTCGATCACCGAACGCACCCATCGACCACGACAGGAGACACGCACATGCCCCTCAAGACGTTACGGATCCCCACCGCGGACGGTCACGCCGACGCGTTCGCCGCCCTCCCCGACGACGGTGCCCGGCACCCGGGGGTGCTGATGTACACGGACGGCTTCGGCATCCGGCCGGTGCTGCGGGAACTGGCCCGCGAACTGGCCGGGCACGGGTACTACGTCCTCGTCCCCCACCTCTTCCACCGGCACGGCCCCGCACCGGTCGTCGAACTCCCCGCGTACATCGGTGAAGAGGCCAGGGCCGAGATCTTCGCCCGGCTGATGCCCCTGATCGAGGCGCACACCGCCGAGCGCGCGCGGAGCGACGCCGACGCCTACCTCCGGTTCCTCACCGAGCAGCCCGAGGTCGCCTCGGGTCCGGTCGCGGTGACCGGGTACTGCATCGGCGGCCTCCTGGCGATGCGGACCGCCGCCGCGCACCCCGGCCGGGTGGCCGCCGTCGCCGCGTTCCACGGCCCGGTGGGCGCCGACGGGCCCGGCCTCTTCGCCGGGCTCACCGCCCGGGTCCACCTCGGCCACGCCGAGAGCGACCTGACGCCCGAGGCGCTCGGCGCACTCAACCGGACCCTGGACGGGGCGGGTGTCTCCTACACCTCCGAGATCTATCCCGGCACCGTCCACGGCTTCACCATGTCCGACACCGACGCCTACAGCGCCACCGGGCTCAAACGCCATTGGGACCGCCTGCTGCCGCTCCTGAGCGACACCCTGTCCCGCGACTGAGCCCCCGCTCCACGGCCACGGCCCCGGCCCGCGCCGGAAGCCGGCCCGCCGGTGACCTTCCGGCCATCGGCGCCCGGCGGCTGCCGGTCGTCCCCTCGGCGGGGGCGCTCGACCTGTGCGCCGGGCCGAGGGGCTACCGTGCGAGGGCACCCGCTCCCGAACGAGGAAGTCCCACCGTGCTCGTCGCCCGCTCCGTCGCCCTCTTCGTCGTCGCCGCCCTGTTCGAGATCGGGGGTGCCTGGCTCGTCTGGCAGGGCCTGCGCGAGCACAAGGGCTGGGTCTGGATCGGCGCCGGTGTGATCGCCCTCGGTCTCTACGGGGTGGTCGCCACCTTCCAGAGCGACGACAACTTCGGCCGCATCCTCGCCGCGTACGGCGGAGTCTTCGTCGCCGGCTCGATCGCCTGGGGCATGGTCGCCGACGGCTACCGCCCCGACCGCTTCGACGTCATCGGCGCCCTGATCTGCCTCGCCGGAATGGCCGTCATCATGTACGCCCCGCGCGGCCACTGACGGGCGCCCCCGGGCGGTGCGGCCCGCCGATGAGCCGGTCGGCGGGCATTCATGGGCCGACCCGGTCAAGGAAGGGCAAAGGAGCCCTCGAAGCGCACGCCCGCGGCCGGTTCTCGCCCCTCGGCGTCAAGGAGGTGTGAAGAGACGGGCGCCGGACGCCAAGAACCCGACAGGAGCGGCGGGGAGTCGGCCGGAAGGGGCACACCCTGAGCGGACCTGAGTACGAAGGAGAAACCCGCATGTCCGCTCTGACCACCGAGAACGGTGTCGCGCCCGCCGTCGAGGAGCCTCCGGATCCCGGGGCGCGGCACAAGCTGACGGCCGTCACCGGACTGGCCGCGCTGTCGCTCGACGCCATGGCGTCGGTGGCGTACGGCCCCGAGGCGATCGTCCTGGTCCTGGCGGCGGCCGGCGGATACGGGCTCGGCTTCACCCTCCCGGTCACGCTGGCCATCGCGGGCCTGCTGGCCGTGCTGGTCGCCTCGTACCGCCAGGTCATCGCCGCCTTCCCGGACGGCGGAGGCTCGTACGCCGTCGCCAAGGCGCACCTGGGACGGCGCACCAGCCTGGTGGCCGCCGCCTCCCTCGTCCTCGACTACGTCCTGAACGTCGCCGTCGCCGTGACCGCCGGCGTCGCCGCGCTCACCTCGGCCTTCCCCGAGCTGTACGGCGACCGGCTGGTCGTCTGCCTGGCGGTCCTCGTCCTCGTCACCGCGGTCAACCTGCGGGGCATCGTCGACTCGGCCCGCGCGTTCATCGCACCGACCGCCGTCTTCATCGCGGCGATCCTCACGCTCATCGTCGTCGGCCTCTTCCGCGACGCCCCCGTCTCCACCGCCGCGTCCGCCGGCCACGCCTCCGTCCTCGCCGACGACGCGACCACGGTCGGCGCCCTGCTCCTGCTGAAGGCGTTCGCCTCCGGCTGCTCCGCCCTCACCGGCGTCGAGGCCATCGCCAACGCGGTGCCGTCGTTCCGCAGGCCGGCCGCCCGGCGGGCGATGCGCGCCGAGGTCGCCCTCGGCGGTCTGCTCGGCGTGATGCTGATCGGCCTGTCGGTGCTGATCTCCCGCTTCGGGCTCCAGCCCGTCGAGGGCGTCACCGTCCTCGCCCAGCTCGCGGACGCCTCCCTGGGTCACAACTGGGCCTTCTACGTCGTCCAGTTCGCCACCATGGTGCTGCTCGCGCTCTCCGCCAACACCTCCTTCGGCGGCCTGCCCGTCCTGCTCAAGCTGCTGGCCCGGGACAACTACCTGCCGCACGTCTTCGGGCTCAAGGCCGACCGGCAGGTGCACCGCCACGGCGTCGTCTGGCTCGCCGTGGTCTCCGCCGCCCTGCTGCTCTTCTCCGGCGGCGACACCAACACCCTCGTCCCGCTCTTCGCCATCGGGGTCTTCGTCGGCTTCACCCTCGCGCAGACCGGCATGGTCCTGCACTGGCGGCGCGAACGCGGACCCAGGTGGCTCCCGAAGGCCGTCCTCAACGGGCTGGGCGCCGTCCTCACCGGCGTCTCCGCGATCGTCGTCACGGCCACCAAATTCCATGACGGCGCCTGGCTGATCGTGATCGCCCTCCCCGCCCTCGTCCTCGCCTTCGAGGCCGTCCATCGTGCATACGCCCGCATCGGCGAGCGCCTGGGCGTCGGCAGGATCCCGGAGCCGCCGCACCGCGAGCGCTCCCTCGTCCTGGTGCCCGTCTCCTCGCTGACCCGGCTCACCAGCGAGGCCCTGACCGCCGCCGTGTCCCTCGGCGACGAGGTCCGCGCGGTCACCGTCTGCCACCCCGACGCCGAGGACCTGGCGGCCACCGAGGCCCTGGAGCGCGACTGGGCGCTGTGGAACCCGGGCGTCCCGCTCGTACGGCTCCCCTCCGAGCGCCGCTCCCTCGGCCGGCCCATCACCGCGTACGTCCGCGAGCTGGGGACGAGCGAGCCGGACACCCGGGTCACCGTCCTCATCCCGGAGACCGAGCCGGAGCGGCTGTGGCAGCGGCTGCTGCAGAACCAGCGGGGTGCGGTCGTCGCCCACGCCGTCCGCCGCGACACCGACGCGGTCGTCTGCCGGCTGCGTTTCCGCTGCTGACCCGCCGCCGCCCCTGAGCCGCCGGGCCGCCCCAGGGCGCCCCGGCGGCTCAGGCGGCTCAGGCCGCTCGGGCCAGGCCGGCCGTGGGGAGGGCGGCTCCGGTGGCGTAGTGGACGTACTCGTGGGCCAGCCGGAAGCCGGCGGTCCAGGCGAGGAGACGGCTCGGGCGGTTGTCGCGGGAGCAGCTCCAGCTCGCCCGGTGGCCGCGGGCAAGGATGTCGGCGGTCAGGCCGGTGACGCAGGCCAGGGCGAGATGCCGGCGGCGTTCGTCGGGCGCGGTGGCGCAGGCGACGTCCTCGTAACGGCTGCCGAGGAAGCGGGTGCAGGCGACGGCGAGCACCCGGTCGCGGCGGAAGGCGGCCCAGGCGGCGCCGGAGGCGGCGAGGGCTGCGGGGCCGCCCCAGGTGGAGTGGATCCACGCCATGGAGGGGTCGGTCGCCGCGAGCGCGGGGGGTCGCCGGGGACGAGCCTGCGGACGGTCACGCCCCGGGGGACGCGGGGTGCGACGGCCTCGGCCCGGTGCACGTACAGCATCCGCTCCCACGGCACGAGCTGCTCGAAGGCGGTGCCGAGGGCGGGCAGGAAGCGGTCGGGGGTGTCGACGTAGTGCCGGGCGAGCGGGGCCAGCTCCGCCGGGGTGACGGCGGTCGGGTCGCCGGCGAGGAGGGCGTGATCGCCGCAGGAGACCGCCACCACACGGGGCCGGTCGGACCGGTCGGTCCACCAGTGTCCGTGGCCGGTGGCGAGGACGTGCTCGGCCAGCGCGGCGGTGCCGGGGGCGCCGGAGGGGAACGCGCGGGCGGAGGCGGGCGGCTGGTGGGGCGGGTGCGGGATCACGGGACCTCCTGGTGCGGGGGAGAAGGGGAAAGGGGGCGGCCCGGTGCGGGCCGCCCCCTCGGTTCAGCGCTGTCCGGCCCTGCGGCCGTGGTTCGCCTTCTTCTTGCGGCGGGCCTTCTTCTTGCGGGCGCGCTTCGACATGTCCGGTGTCCCCTTCAGGCGTTCTGGCCGACGAGCAGGTCGGCGAGCTTGGTGAGGCGCTTCACGGTCCGCTCCTCCATCGCGACCGGAGCCGGGGCGACGCGGTGCTCGCGGTCGTAGTAGGCGCCGTTGACGATCTCGGTCGCCGGGTCGCAGAGCCGTACGACGTGCGAGGCGCCCTCGGCCGGCTCGACGCCCTCGTGGGCGTAGAGGGGGAGGAGGCTGGTGACGCAGGCCCCCGGGTGGACGGAGACGGCGGTGACCCGCGGGTCGGCGGCGAAGACGGTGAGCGCGAGCTGCGACTGGGCGTAGGCGGCGAGGCGCGAGTAGCGGCGGATCCGGTTGGGGTCGTTCCACTGGATGGAGCCGGTGCGGTGCAGCGAGGAGGACACGTTGACGACGCGTCCGCCCGTGCCGCCGGTGAGCGCGGGCTCCAGGAGGTGCGTCAGCAGGTAGTGGGCGAGGAAGTTGACCTGGAAGGCGATCTCGTTGCCGTCGGCCGTGACCGTGTGCCGCTCGGGCGCGGCCATGCCCGCGTTGTTGACGAGGACGTCGATGCGCGGGTGCTCGGCCAGGACCGCGTGGGCGAGGCGTTCCACCTCCTCCAGCCGGGTGAAGTCGGCGCCGAAGGAGCGGAGTCGGCCGGCGTCGATCCCGGCGAGGGTCACGAGCCGGTCGGTGGCGGCGAGTGCCTCCTCGGCGGTGCGGCCGTGGACGAGGACGGTGGCGCCGCGCTCGGCGAGCTGCCGGGCGGTCTGGTGGCCGATGCCGGAGGTGGCACCGGTCACCAGGACGGTACGGGAGGAAAGGTCGGATACGGACATGAAAGGGTCAGTCCCTCAGGGATGAAAGGTGTACGGGTACGGAGAAGGGGCGCCGGACAGGAAGTGTCACGACGCCCCGGGACGATGCGGAGGTACGTCAGCCGAGGGCGGACGTCTCCGGACAGCGGGGCTCACGACGGGGCGCCCGATGGGGCGGCCGGTCGAGCAGGAGCCACGCGCTGTTCATGTGCTCCATGCAACCCGTACGGGAGGCCCCGGACAAGACGGAAGCCGTTTCCCTGACGCCCCCCTGACGAGCATTCACCCGGGGCGGGGTCCTCATCCGAGGCCGGGAAGGGTGGAGACGATCAGGTCGATGACCTTGATGCCGACGAAGGGCAGGACGAGCCCGCCGAGGCCGTACACGAGCAGGTTGCGGCGCAGCAGGTCGTGCGCGGACGCGGGCCGGTGGCGGACACCGCGCAGCGCCAGCGGGATCAGCGCCACGATGATCAGGGCGTTGAAGATGATCGCCGAGGTGATGGCCGACGTCGGGCTGTGCAGCCCCATGATGTTCAGCGCTTCGAGGCCCGGGTACGCGCCCGTGAACATCGCGGGGATGATCGCGAAGTACTTGGCGACGTCGTTCGTGATCGAGAAGGTGGTCAGGGCGCCCCGGGTGATGAGGAGCTGCTTGCCGATCTCGACGATCTCGATGAGCTTGGTCGGGTTGGAGTCGAGGTCGACCATGTTGCCGGCCTCCTTCGCGGCCGACGTGCCGGTGCTCATCGCCACGCCGACGTCCGCCTGCGCGAGCGCGGGAGCGTCGTTCGTGCCGTCACCGGTCATCGCGACCAGCTTCCCGCCCTCCTGCTCCTGCCGGATGAGGGCGAGCTTGTCCTCCGGGGTCGCCTCGGCGAGGTAGTCGTCGACTCCGGCCTCCCGGGCGATCGCCTTCGCGGTCAGCGGGTTGTCGCCGGTGACCATGACGGTACGGATGCCCATCCGGCGCAGCTCGGCGAACCGCTCCCGGATGCCGTCCTTCACCACGTCCTTGAGGTGCACGATGCCGAGGACGCGCGGACCGTCCCAGTCGTGGACGGCCACCAGGAGCGGGGTGCCTCCGGCCGCCGCGATCCGGTCGCTCCACGCGCGGGCCTCGTCCGGCACCCTCCCGCCGTACATCTCCACCCAGGCGATCACCTGCGCCGTGGCGCCCTTGCGGATGTGCTGCGCTGAGCCGTTGCCCCAGCGCAGGTCGATGCCGCTCATCCGGGTCTGCGCGCTGAACTCGACGAACCGGGCGTTCGGCAACTCGCCCTCGGCCGGGGCCCGCAGGCCGAACCGTTCCTTCGCGAGCACCACCACGGACCGGCCCTCGGGGGTCTCGTCGGCGAGCGACGCCAGCTGGGCGGCGTTGGCGAGCTGCGTCTCCTCGATTCCGGGCAGCGGCACGAAGCCGGCGGCCTCGCGGTTGCCGAGGGTGATGGTGCCGGTCTTGTCGAGGAGGAGGGTGGTGATGTCGCCGGCCGCCTCGACCGCGCGCCCCGACATGGCGAGGACGTTGCGCTGGACGAGCCGGTCCATGCCGGCGATGCCGATCGCGGAGAGCAGCGCGCCGATCGTCGTCGGGATCAGGGTCACGAGGAGGGCGACGAGGACGGTGGTGGACGGGGCGGCGCCGGCGTACGCGGCCATGGGCTGGATCGCGACGACCACCAGGACGAAGACGACGGTGAGCGCGGCGAGGAGGATGTTCAGCGCGATCTCGTTCGGCGTCTTCTGCCGCGAGGCCCCCTCGACCAGGGCGATCATCCGGTCCATGAAGGAGTGACCGGGGCGGGAGGTGACCCGTACGACGATCCGGTCCGACAGCACCGTCGTGCCGCCCGTCACTCCCGACCGGTCGCCGCCCGACTCGCGGACGACCGGCGCGGACTCGCCCGTGACGGCCGACTCGTCGACCGCGGCGACCCCGTCGACGACGTCGCCGTCGGCCGGGATCAGCTCGCCGGCCTCGACGAGGACGAAGTCGAAGAGCGCGAGGTCGGTCGCGGCGACCGCCTCCGTCTCCGCCCGGTCGAGGTCGGTGCCGTACCGCCAATGCCTCAGCCGCAGCGCCACCGTCTCCGTGCGCGCCCTGCGGAGCGACTCGGCCTGCGCCTTGCCGCGGCCCTCCGCCACGGCCTCCGCGAGGTTGGCGAAGATCACCGTCAGCCAGAGCCAGACGCTGATGACCCAGGTGAACACGGACGGGTTGCAGACCGCCGACAGCGTCGTGAGCACCGAGCCGACCCCGACGACGAACAGCACCGGATTGCGCACGAGGGCCCGCGGGTGCAGCTTGCGCACGGCCTCCGGGAAGCACTTCAGGAGCTGTACGGGGTCGAGCAGCCCGCTCCTCCCGGACCGCCGCCGCTGTGCGGCGTGCGACGCGTGCGGGGGGTGGGCCGGCGGACCGGGCGCGTGCGGGGCGAGCGGGGCGGTCGGCGTCGGCGGACCGGAGGGCGCCTGCTGAGGCGCGCGGGAATGCATCGCGGAAGACCTTCTGGATGGGCCCGTCCGCGCCCGATCGGCGCGGGCCGGGGGTGCACGGCAGGACCGTCCTCGTCCGCGGCCCGCGGACGCGCGGGGGATCCCCGCGGCGCCCGCGGAACGGCTGCGGACGGACAGCGACGCTCGCGGTGCGGGGCGCGGCGGCCGGATGGGAGTGGCTGCCGCGCCCCGCGGTCCGGGACGGTCAGGCCACTGACGTCCGCGGCCCGGTGAGCGACCGAGAAGAAACGTAGGCCCCCGGCGCGGCCGAAGGGGCACCGGAGAGCCCGAATTGACGGCACCCTGACGGGGGTCGGGAGGGTGCCGTCAAAGGCCCGTCAAATCGGCACCACTCGACGTCAGGGCCACGTCAACGCCGTCGGGCCGAGGTCACGGAGGACCGCAGACTCGTCACCACGCGGGAATCGGACAACCGTCCGAGGTGCGAGGGTGGGAGGAACGCGCGGCCACCGCTTCCGGTGGCCGCGCGAGGTCCGGAAAGACGGCCCGGACCGTCACCCCCGCACCCCGGCGGTCGGCCGACCGCCGGGGCCGACCCGGTCCGCGACCACCAGGGGGTGTCGCGGCCCGGGCGGCCCCTTCCGCACGTCCGGGCCCGGATGCGCGTGGCCACCCCTTCCGTGCGTGCGGGCCCGATCCGCGTGGCCCCTTCCCCGTGCGTCCCGGTCCGGATCCGAGTGCCCCTTCCGCCCTCGGCCCCGGACCGCGTCGTCCCCTCCGCGGGCCGCGAGCCGCCCGCGGGGTTCGGCCGAGTGGGCGGTTGCGCGCCAGGGAAGCGCCAAGACGCCGTCAGCATCCGGGGGCACCCCGCAAGAGACCCGTCAAAGTGCTCCTGCGCGCGCCGCCCAGCGGGTTCCCTCCCCACAGGACAACCCGCGAGGGCACCCGGGGGCGGACGCGCGAGCCGACCCCCGCGGGGCAGCCCGCAGGAACTCACCAGGGAGTGGAACGCACATGAGCGTGGAGAACGTGGTCGGACTCTTCGTCGCCGCCGGCATCGTCGGCTATCTCGTGGCCGCGCTGATCCGGCCGGAGAAGTTCTGAACCTGCCCGCGCCGTCGGGGCCCGTCGACCCGGAGCTCCGTCCGGGCAGGCTCAAGGTCTTCGTCGGCGCCGCCACCGGGGTCGGCAAGACCTACCGGATGCTGGACGAGGGCCGGCGCAGGGCCGCCCGCGGCGCCGACGTCGTCGTCGGCGTGGCCGACACCCGCCGCCGCCCGCACACCGAGGCGATGCTCGCCGGCCTGGAGACGCTGGAGCCCGCCCGCGCCGTCCACGACGGCCGCGTCCGCACCGCCTTCGACCTCGACCGGGCCCTGCGGCGCGGACCCGCCGTGCTCCTCGTCGACGACCTCGCCCGCGCCAACGCGCCGGGCCACCGCAACGCCCACCGCTGGCAGGACGTCGAGGAACTGCTCGCCGCCGGCATCGACGTCGTCACCACCGTCAACGTCCAGCACCTGGAGTCGCTCAGCGACGTCGTCGAGAAGATCACCGGGGTGCCACGGGCGGAGACCGTCCCCGACGCCGTCGTCCGCCGCGCCGACCAGATCGAGCTCGTGGACATGGACCCGCAGGAACTGCGCCGCCGCATGGCCCACGGCAATATCCACCCGCCCGAGGAGGTCGACGCCACCCTCGCCAGCTACTTCCGTACGGGCAACCTCATCGCGCTCCGGGAGCTGGCCCTCCTCTGGGTGGCCGACCGGGTCGACGAGGCCCTGCACCGGTACCGGTCCGAGCGCGGCATCGGAGGCGTCTGGGAGATACGCGAACGGATCGTCGTGGCCCTCACCGGCGGGCCCGAGGGCGACACCCTCGTCCGGCGCGCGAGCCGCATCGCCGCCAGGACCGCCCAGGGCCGGCTGCTCGCCGTGCACGTCGTCCGCAGCGACGGCCTCGCGGCCGGCACGTCCTCCGCCGCCCTCGCCCGCCAGCGGCAGCTCGTCGAGAGCCTCGGCGGCAGCTTCCACACCGTCGTGGGGGACGACGTCCCCACCGCCCTGGTGGAGTTCGCCCGGGCCGAGAACGCCACCCAGCTGGTCCTCGGCACCAGCCGGCGCGGCCGGCTCGAACGCTTCCTCACCGGCCGGGGCATCGGCGAGACGACCGTCGCGCTCTCCGAGGACATCGACGTCCACACGGTCACGCACGAACGGGCCGGCCACGGCCGCCCGCTCCCCTCCCCCCGCTCCACCCTGCCGCTCTCCCGCCGCATCGCGGGACCACTGGCGGGGCTCGTCCTGCCCCTGCTCCTCACGCTGCTCCTCCACCACACGAGGGGCGTGTTCAACCTGACCAGCGAGGCGCTCCTCTTCCTCGTCGCCGTCGTCGGCGTCGCCTGCATCGGCGGCGTCGTCTCGGCGCTCGTGGCCGCCGTCGCCGCGTCCCTGCTGCTCGACTACTGGTTCATCCCACCCGTCGGCGCCTTCAGCCTCGGCGACGCGGACAACATGCTCGCCCTCGCCGTCTTCGTCCTCGTCGCCGCCGTCATCGCCGGAGCCGTCGACCGCTCCCTGCGCCTGTCCCGGCGCGCGGCCCGGGCCACCGCAGAGGCCGAGACCCTCTCCTCGCTCGCGGGCTCGGTGGTGCGCGGCGACCACACGGTGCCGGCCCTGCTCACCCGTACGCGGGAGATCTTCGGCGCCGAGTCCGCCGAGCTCGTCCCGTCCTCCGACGTCACCGCCGCCCAGACCGGCGACCCCTCGGTCAGCCGGGTCGCGGTCGGCGACGGGCACTTCCTGGTGCTGCGCGGCCGGACCCTGCCGTCCTCGGACCGCCGCGTGCTGGCCGCCTTCGCCGCCCACGTCACCGCGGCCGCCGAACACGCTCGGCTCGCCGAAGCCGCCGCCGAGGTGGAGCCGGTCCGGGCCGCCGACCGGATGCGGACGGCCCTGCTCGCCGCCGTCAGCCACGATCTGCGCACCCCGCTCGCCGCCGGATGGGCGGCCGTCGCCTCCCTGCGCAGCACCGACGTCGAGTTCACCCCGGACGAGCGGGAGGAGCTGCTCGCCACCGCCGACGAGTCCATGGCCAGGCTGGCCCGCCTCATCGACAACCTCCTCGACATGAGCCGCCTCCAGGCCGGAGCCCTCAAGCTGTCCCTCCGCGCCACCGAACTGGACGAGGTCGTGCCCGCGGCCCTCGACAGCCTTCCCTCCGACGCGCCCCGGCCCGTCCTGCACGGCTTCGACCAGGCCCCACCGGTCTTCGCCGACCCCCCGCTCCTGGAACGCGTCATCGCCAACCTCGTGGGCAACGCGAGCCGGCACTCCCCGCCCGCCCACCCGGTCCTGCTCACGGTGAGCGCCCTGGCCGGCCGGGTGGAACTGAGGGTCGTCGACCGGGGCCCCGGTCTCCCGGCCGGCGACCGGGATCGCGTCTTCGAGCCGTTCCAGCGCCTCGGCGACACCGACAACACCACCGGCGTCGGCCTCGGCCTGGCCCTCGCCCGCGGTCTCACCGAGGCGATGTCCGGCACCCTGACCCCGGAGGACACCCCGGGCGGCGGCCTGACCATGGTCGTCTCGCTGCCCTGCGCCGGGTGAGCGGAAGGCGGGCACCAGCGCGCCCCGCCGCGCGCCGGCGGACCCGACGCGCCCCCTGCCGCGCGGCGATCCCGCGCGTCCCGGGCCGGGCGCCCGGTGCGCGTGGACGACCCGGTTCCCGGCCGTGGGCGAGGAAGCCGTAGAGGACGCGTCAAGAGCGCGCCGCGGGGCGTAAGAGGGCCGTTAACGAGAGCCGCAACCTGGCTGAAAGCAGGTTTGCTCATCTCGTCCGAGAATCCGTTCTTCCTTCTTCCTGAATCCGGGAGTCACGATGGCCGATCTGGCCTTCGTCGTCACCACGATCGCGGTCTTCGCGCTGGTGGCGTTCATCGCCAAGGGGGTGGCGAAGCTGTGAGTGCCGAGAACATCGTCGGTCTGCTCGTGGCGGCCGCCCTGCTGGGTTATCTCGTTCTTGCCCTCGTCAAGCCGGAGAGGTTCTGAGTTCCGAGATGAGTCCTGTTCTTGCTGGAGTGCTCCAGCTTCTGGCGTTGATCGTCGCTCTGGGCCTGTCGTACCGGCCGCTGGGTGACCACATGGCGAGGGTGTACTCCTCGGAGAAGCACTACAAGCCGGAGAAGTGGGTCTACAAGGCGGTCGGGGCGAACCCGGACACGCAGATGCGCTGGCCGGCGTACCTGCGCGGGGTGCTCGCCTTCTCCGCGGTGAGCGTCCTCTTCCTGTACCTGCTCCAGCGGGTGCAGGGGTCGCTCCCCGGTTCGCTCGGGTTCGTGTCGATCGACCCGGACCAGGCGTTCAACACGGCCGCCTCGTTCGTGGCGAACACGAACTGGCAGTCGTACTACGGCGAGCAGGCCATGGGTCACGTCGTGCAGACCGGCGGCCTCGCCGTGCAGAACTTCGTGTCCGCCGCGGTGGGCATGGCCGTGGCCGTGGCCCTGGTGCGCGGGTTCGCCCGGTCGCGCTCGGGCGAGCTGGGCAACTTCTGGGCCGACCTGGTCCGGGGTGTCGTCCGGATCCTGCTGCCCATCGCCGTGGTCGGCGCGCTCGTCCTCGTCGCCTGCGGTGCGATCCAGAACTTCTCCGGGATCCACGAGGTGGGTCAGTTCACCGGCGGTTCGCAGCAGTGGAACGGCGGCGCCGTGGCCTCGCAGGAGGTCATCAAGGAGCTGGGCACGAACGGCGGCGGTTACTTCAACGCCAACTCGGCCCACCCCTTCGAGAACCCCAACGGGCTGTCGAACCTCTTCGAGGTCTATCTGATCCTGGTGATCCCGTTCGCTCTGACGCGGACCTTCGGCCGCATGGTCGGCTCCCTGAAGCAGGGATACGCGATCCTCGGCACGATGGCCGTCATCTGGGTCGGCTTCACGGCGCTGATGATGTGGACGGAGTTCGCCGGCAAGGGTCCGGCCTTCGAGCTGGCCGGCGGAGCGATGGAGGGCAAGGAGACCCGGTTCGGCATCAGCGCGTCGGCGATCTTCTCGGTCGCCACCACGCTGACCTCGACCGGCGCCGTCAACTCCTTCCACTCGTCGAACACCGGCTTCGGCGGCGGCATCAACCTGCTGGGCATGCAGCTCGGCGAGATCGCGCCCGGCGGTGTCGGCTCCGGCCTCTACGGCATGCTGATCATGGCGGTCATCGCCGTGTTCATCGCCGGTCTGATGGTCGGCCGTACGCCGGAGTACCTGGGCAAGAAGATCGGCACCCGCGAGATCAAGTTCGCGGCCTGCTACATCCTCGTCACTCCCGCCCTCGTCCTCTGCTTCACGGCGGCCTCGTTCGTCCTCGACACTCCGGCGAACTCGATGACGAACTCCGGCGCGCACGGGTTCTCCGAGATCCTCTACGCCTACACCTCGGGTGCGAACAACAACGGCTCGGCCTTCGCCGGCCTGAACGCCGACACCCAGTGGTTCAACTCGACCATCGGCATCGCGATGCTGCTCGGCCGGTTCCTCCCCATGGTGTTCGTCCTGGCGCTGGCCGGCTCCCTCGCCGAGCAGCGGCCGGTGCCGGAGACCGCGGGCACCCTCCGTACCGAGAAGCCGCTCTTCACCGGGCTCCTGGTCGGCACGATCATGATCATCACCGGTCTCACCTACTTCCCGGCCCTCGCCCTGGGACCGCTCGCCGAAGGGCTCGCGGCATGACCATCGACGTAGAGAAGCACGAGGACACGATGTCCACCACCACGGCGGCCAAGGCGCCCCACGGTGACCTGTCCGGGGGCCATCAGGCCCCGGGCCGGGTCGGCGGGGGACTCTTCGACCCGAAGCAGCTGGTCAAGTCCTTCCCGGACGCGATCAGGAAGCTCGACCCGCGCGTGATGATCAAGTCGCCGGTCATGTTCGTGGTGCTGGTCGGTTCGGTCGTCACCACCGTCCTCGCGGTGAAGGACCCGGGGGACTGGTTCGGCTGGGCGATCACCGTCTGGCTGTGGCTGACCACGATCTTCGCCAACCTCGCCGAGGCGGTCGCGGAGGGCCGGGGCAAGGCGCAGGCCGACACCCTGCGCAAGGCCAAGACCGACACGGTCGCCCGCCGGATCATCGGCAAGAACGAGGAGCGGGTGCCGGGCACCGAGCTGCGCATCGGCGACCTGGTGGTCTGCGAGGCCGGCGACATCATCCCCGGCGACGGTGACGTCGTCGAGGGCGTGGCCAGCGTGGACGAGTCCGCGATCACCGGCGAGTCCGCCCCCGTGATCCGCGAGTCCGGCGGCGACCGCTGCGCGGTCACCGGCGGCACGAAGGTCCTCTCCGACCGGATCGTCGTGAAGATCACGACGAAGCCGGGGGAGACGTTCATCGACCGCATGATCAACCTGGTCGAGGGTGCCGCCCGGCAGAAGACGCCGAACGAGATCGCCCTCAACATCCTCCTCGCCTCCCTCACCATCGTCTTCCTCCTCGCGGTCGTCACGCTCAAGCCGTTCGCGATCTACGCGGGCGCCGACGAGCAGACCTCCCTCATCGTCCTCGCGGCGCTCCTCGTCTGCCTGATCCCGACGACGATCGGCGCCCTGCTCTCCGCGATCGGCATCGCCGGCATGGACCGGCTGGTCCAGCGCAATGTGCTGGCGATGTCGGGCCGCGCGGTCGAGGCCGCCGGCGACGTGTCGACCCTGCTGCTCGACAAGACCGGCACCATCACGCTGGGCAACCGGCAGGCCTCGGAGTTCGTCCCGGTCTCCGGTACGACGGCGGCGGAGCTGGCGGACGCCGCCCAGCTCTCCTCGCTCGCCGACGAGACCCCCGAGGGTCGCTCGATCGTGGTCCTGGCCAAGGAGAAGTACGGCCTGCGGGAGCGCCACCAGGGCGAACTCGCGCACGCCACCTGGATCGAGTTCACCGCCCAGACCCGTATGTCGGGTGTCGACGTCGACGGGAGGTCCACCCGCAAGGGCGCGGCCGGCTCGGTCGTCGCGTGGGTCCGCGAGCAGGGCGGCACGGTCGCGGACGACGCCGACACCCTGGCCGACCGCATCTCCGAGGCCGGCGGCACCCCGCTGCTGGTCGCGGTCAAGGACGACAAGGGCGCGCGCGTCCTCGGTGTCATCCACCTCAAGGACGTCGTCAAGGAGGGCATGCGCGAGCGGTTCGACGAGCTGCGCCGGATGGGCATCAAGACCATCATGATCACGGGTGACAACCCGTTGACCGCGAAGGCGATCGCCGAGGAGGCGGGGGTCGACGACTTCCTCGCCGAGGCCACGCCCGAGGACAAGATGGCCCTCATCAAGCGCGAGCAGGCCGGCGGGAAGCTGGTCGCGATGACCGGTGACGGCACGAACGACGCTCCCGCGCTCGCGCAGGCGGACGTCGGCGTGGCGATGAACACCGGCACGTCGGCCGCGAAGGAGGCCGGCAACATGGTCGACCTCGACTCCAACCCGACCAAGCTCATCGAGATCGTCGAGATCGGCAAACAGCTCCTCATCACCCGGGGCGCCCTGACCACCTTCTCGATCGCCAACGACGTCGCCAAGTACTTCGCGATCATCCCCGCGATGTTCGCGGTCGCCTACCCGTCGCTGGACAAGCTCAACATCATGGGTCTGGCCTCGCCGGAGTCCGCGATCCTCTCGGCTGTCATCTTCAACGCCCTGATCATCGTCGCCCTCGTCCCGCTCGCCCTCAAGGGCGTGCGCTACCGGCCCTCCAGCGCCGACTCCATGCTCCGGCGCAACCTCGGCATCTACGGACTCGGCGGCCTGATCGCCCCGTTCATCGGCATCAAGCTCATCGACATGCTCCTCTCCCTCATCCCCGGAATCGGCTGACCCACGATGAACAACTCAGCAGCTAACACCGGCCGTGTCCTGTGGGCGGGCCTGCGAGCCCTGCTCGTCCTCACCGTCATCACCGGCGTCCTCTACCCGCTCGCCGTCACCGGCATCGCCCAGGTCGCCTTCCCCGGCAAGGCCAACGGCTCCGAGATCGAGGTGGACGGCAAGGTCGTCGGCTCCGAACTCATCGGCCAGACGTACCTCGACGGGGACGCCCCCGACCTGCGCTGGTTCCAGCCCCGCCCGTCCAACGGCCTGGGCACCAACAGCGTCAACACCCAGTACAAGCTGATCCTCTCCGGCGCGACGAACCGTTCCGGCGACAACGAGGACCTCATCAAGTGGGTCACCGACGCCAAGGCCGCCGTCGTCAAGGACAACTCGGTCGCCGGGTACACGGTCGAGCCGTCCGACGTCCCCGCGGACGCGGTGACCTCCTCCGGCTCCGGCCTCGACCCGCACATCTCTCCGGAGTACGCGAAGCTCCAGGTCCACCGCGTCGCCGAGAAGAACAAGCTCACCGTCGCGCAGGTCGACAAGCTCGTCGCCGACCACACCGACGACCGCATCCTCGGCTTCATCGGGGAACCCCGCGTCAACGTCCTCGAACTCAACATCGCACTCAAGGAATTGACCAAGGGCTGATGGCCTTAAAGAGACGGCGTGGGAGCCGGCGGATCCGGGTGAGCCCGGCGTCCGCCGGCTCCCACGGCGCAACGCACCGCACGAACCGCACGCACAACAGGAAGGCAGCACGCCGATGACGCGGGTGCTGGTGGTCGAGGACGACTCGAAGCTCGCGCGAGCTCTGGTGATCAACCTGCGGGCGCGCCGATACGTGGTGGATTCGGCCCCGGACGGTGCCACGGCCCTCACGCTCGCCGCCGCCGACCCCCCGGACGTGCTGATCGTCGATCTGGGGCTGCCGGACATGGACGGGGTCGAGGTCATCCAGGCCCTGCGGCGATGGAGCCGTTCCCCCGTCCTCGTCCTCTCCGCGCGCAGCGGCTCCGAGGACAAGATCCGGGCCCTCGACGCCGGCGCCGACGACTACATGACCAAGCCGTTCAGCATGGACGAACTCCTGGCCCGCCTGCGGGCCGCCACCCGTCGTACGGCCGAGGCGTCCACCGCCGCACCGGACACCGGCGCGGGCCGGGTCACCACCGCCGAGTTCAGCGTCGACCTGGTGGCGAAGCGGGTGCGCCGCGCGGACCGGGACGTACGGCTCACGCCGACCGAGTGGCACCTCCTGGAGATCCTCATCCGCAACCCGGGCCGGCTCATCAGCCAGCGCAGGCTGCTCCAGGAGGTGTGGGGTCCGAGCCACGGCACGAAGACGAACTACCTGCGGGTCTACATGGCCCAGTTGCGGCGGAAACTGGAGTCGGACCCGTCGCACCCCCGCTATCTGATCACCGAACCCGGCATGGGCTACCGCTTCGAACCGTAGGAGACGCCGTACATGGGACGCGGGAAGCTGCGTATCTACCTGGGAGCCGCGCCGGGCGTCGGCAAGACGTACTCCATGCTCTCGGAGGGGCACCGCCGCGTCGAGCGCGGCACGGACTGCGTCGTCGCGTTCGTCGAGCACCACAACCGGCCCAGGACCGAGGTCATGCTGCACGGCCTCGAGATGATCCCGCGCCGGACCATCGAGTACCGGGGGACGTCGTTCACGGAGATGGACGTGGACGCCGTCCTCGCCCGGCGGCCCGCCGTCGCCCTCGTCGACGAACTGCCGCACACCAACGTCCCCGGCTCCCGCAACGCCAAGCGGTGGCAGGACGTCGAGGAACTCCTCGCGGCCGGCATCGACGTGGTGTCGACCGTCAACATCCAGCACCTCGAATCGCTCGGCGACGTCGTCGAGGCGATCACCGGGATCCGGCAGAAGGAGACCGTCCCCGACGAGGTCGTCCGCAGGGCCGACCAGATCGAGCTGGTCGACATGTCGCCGCAGGCGCTGCGCCGGCGCATGGCGCACGGCAACATCTACAAGCCCGACAAGGTCGACGCGGCCCTCTCCAACTACTTCCGCCCCGGCAACCTCACCGCCCTGCGCGAACTGGCCCTCCTGTGGACCGCCGACCGGGTCGACGAGTACCTCCAGGAGTACCGGACCGAGCACCGCGTCTCGAAGATCTGGGGCTCGCGGGAGCGGATCGTCGTGGGCCTCACCGGCGGGCCGGAGGGCCGGGCGCTGATACGCCGCGCGGTGCGGCTCGCCGAGAAGGGCGCGGGCGGCGAGGTCCTGGCCGTCTACATCTCGCGCAGCGACGGCCTCACCGCCGTCTCGCCCAAGGAGCTGGCGGTCCAGCGGACCCTCGTCGAGGACCTGGGCGGCACCTTCCACCACGTCGTCGGCGACGACGTGCCCGCCGGACTCCTGGCGTTCGCGCGGGGTGTCAACGCCACCCAGATCGTGCTCGGCGTGAGCCGCCGCCGCTCCTGGCAGTACGTCTTCGGGCCCGGCGTCAGCGCCACGGTCGCCCGGGAGTCCGGTCCCGACCTCGACGTCCACATCGTCACCCACGACGAGGCCGCCAAGGGCCGCCGACTGCCCGTCACCGGCAGTGCCCGGCTGGGCCGTTCGCGGACCATCTGGGGCTGGCTCACCGGCCTCGCCGGGCCCGGCCTCCTCACCCTGCTCCTCAGCACCGCCGCCCCCGACGTGGGCCTCGCCAACGACGTCCTGCTCTATCTGGCGCTCACCGTCGCCGCGGCGCTCCTGGGCGGACTCAAGCCGGCCCTGGCCTCAGCCGCCCTCGGCTCCCTGCTCCTGAACTGGTTCTTCACCCCGCCGATCCACCGGCTCACCATCGCCGACCCGCGCAACATCGTCGCCCTGGTGATCTTCATCGGTGTGGCGATCGCGGTGGCGTCCGTCGTCGACCTGGCGGCCCGCCGCACCCACCAGGCGGCCCGCCTGCGCGCGGAGGCGGAGACCCTTTCCTTCCTGGCCGGCAGCGTGCTGCGCGGCGAGACGACCCTCGAAGCGCTCCTCGAACGGGTCCGGGAGACCTTCTCCATGGAATCGGTCACCCTGCTCGAACGGGCCGACGAGACGGAGCCGTGGTCCGGCGTCGCCGTCGTCGGCCACCCTCCGTGCGCCCGGCCCGAGGACGCGGACGTCGACATGCCCGTCGGCGACCATCTGGCGCTCGCCCTCACCGGCCGGGTCCTGCCCGCGGAGGACCGGCGGGTGCTGGGCGCCTTCGCCGCGCAGGCGGCCGTCGTCCTGGACCGGCAGCGGCTGGTGGGGGAGGCCGAGGAGGCCCGCAAGCTCGCCGAGGGCAACAAGATCCGCACCTCCCTGCTCGCCGCCGTCAGCCACGACCTGCGCACCCCGCTCGCCGGGATCAAGGCGTCCGTCACCTCGCTGCGCTCCGACGACGTCGAGTGGTCCGAGGAGGACCGGGCCGAACTCCTCGAGGGCATCGAGGCCGGCGCCGACCGCCTCGACCACCTCGTCGGCAACCTCCTCGACATGTCCCGCCTGGAGACGGGCACCGTGACCGCCGTCATCCGGGAGACCGACCTCGACGAGGTCGTCCCCATGGCGCTGCTCGGCGTCGCCGAGGACAGCGTCGGCCTGGACATCCCCGAGACGCTCCCGATGGTCGCGGTCGACCGCGGCCTGCTGGAACGGGCCGTCGCCAACATCGTCGAGAACGCCGTCAAGTACAGCCCGCCGGGACAGACCGTCCTCGTCTCGGCCAGCGCCCTCGCCGACCGCGTCGAACTCCGCGTCGTCGACCGGGGTCCCGGCGTTCCCGACGAGGCCAAGGACCGCATCTTCGGCGCCTTCCAGCGGTACGGCGACGCCCCGCGCGGCGAGGGCGTCGGCCTCGGCCTCGCCGTGGCGCGCGGCTTCGTCGAGGCGATGGGCGGCACGCTGACCGCCGAGGACACCCCCGGCGGCGGCCTCACCATGACGGTCACCCTCCGCATGACGGACGGCGCGCCGCCGTCCGTCCCCGACCTCGCGGCCGGGGCGACCATGTAGACGGCGGACCCGCGGCGGACCGGGCCACGGGTGGGGCGGACCCGCGCCGGCCCGGGCCACGGGCGCGGCGTGCTCTCGTCGGACCAGGGCGCGCACGTGACCGTCCGGGCCCGGCCGCTCACCGTGCGCGCCCGCACCATCGGGGCGAATGGTCCGGCCCGCGGGTTGGGACTAATGTCGAGAGACAGGCCGAAGGCGCGCCCGCGCCCTCGTGGCGAGGTGTCCGCGGAGCGGGTCGAGGCGTGCGGAAGGAGCCTCCCATGACCCGTACACTGCGAGGCGCGATAGCGGTGGCCTCGACCGTGGCCCTGTCGCTGGGCGTCGTGGCGACGACGACGGGCGCCGCGCCAGGGCAGGCCAAGCAGGAGATCCGGATCGGACTGCTGCTGCCGGAGAGCAAGACCACGCGGTACGAGAAGTTCGACCGGCCGTACATCGAGCAGAAGATCAAGGAACTCGCCCCGGACGCCCAGATCGACTACTACAACGCGGCCGAGAGCGCCACGACCCAGCAGCAGCAGGTCAACACCGCCCTCGCCAAGGGCGACCAGGTGCTGATCCTGGACGCCGTGGACGCCAAGTCGATCCAGTCCTCCGTGGAGAAGGCGAACGAGGCCGGCGTGAAGGTCGTCGCCTACGACCGGCTCGCCCAGGGCCCGGTCGACGCGTACGTCTCGTACGACAACCGCAAGGTCGGCGAACTCCAGGGCCGGGCGCTGCTCGACGCGCTCGGCGACAAGGCGGAGAGCGGCCAGATCGTCATGCACAACGGCTCGCCCACCGACCCGAACGCGGCCGAGTTCAAGGCCGGAGCCCACTCCGTCCTCGACGGCGAGGTGAAGATCGGCAAGGAGTACGACACCCCCAACTGGGACCCCAACAACGCCAATCAGCAGATGTCCGGAGCCATCAGCGCCCTCGGCAAGGACAACATCGTCGGCGTCTACTCCGCCAACGACGGACTGGCCGCCGGCATCGCCACCGCCCTCGCCGCGGCCGGCATGAACGTGCCGCTCACCGGCCAGGACGCCCAGCTCGACGCCATCCAGCGGATCCTGCTCGGCACCCAGACCATCACCGTCGAGAAGCCGTACAAGCCCGAGGCCGACATCGCCGCCACCATGGCCGTCAACCTCGCCGAGGGCAAGCCGCTGCCCGCCGACCTGACCCCCACCACCGTCACCAGCGGAAGCGGCCAGAAGGTCCCGGCCACCCTGCTTACCCCGGTCGTGGTGGACAAGGACAACATCAAGGACACCGTCGTCAAGGACGGGCTGTACACGGTCGACGAGATCTGCACGCCCGCCTACGCCGACGCCTGCGAGGAGGCCGGGCTGCGCTGATCCGCCCGGTCGTGCCCCGCCCCGCCGAGGAGGCGGTCGAAGGTGACGGAAGCACCCGTGCTCACGCTGCGGGGGGTGTCCAAGAGGTTCGGCGCGGTCCAGGCCCTGTCGGACTTCGACCTGGAGGTCCATCCCGGTGAGGTGGTCGCCCTGGTCGGCGACAACGGCGCCGGCAAGTCGACCGCCGTCAAGGCGATCGCCGGGGTCAACCCGCCCGACGGCGGCGTCATCGAGTGGGAGGGCCGGCCGGTCTCCATCCACCGGCCGCACGACGCCCAGAACCTGGGCATCGCCACCGTGTACCAGGACCTCGCCCTCTGCGACAACCTCGACGTCGTCGGCAACCTCTTCCTCGGGCGGGAGCTGCGCCGCTTCGGCGTGCTCGACGAGGTCCGCATGGAGCGGCGCGCCCGCGAACTGCTCGACACGCTCTCCATCCGGATCCCCTCGGTGCGGATCCCCGTGGCGTCGCTCTCCGGCGGCCAGCGCCAGACCGTGGCGATCGCCCGCTCGCTGATCGGCGACCCCCGGGTGGTCATCCTGGACGAGCCCACCGCGGCGCTGGGCGTGGAGCAGACCGCGGAGGTCCTCGACCTCGTCGAGCGCCTCCGCGGACACGGTCTCGGCACCATCCTGATCAGCCACAACATGGTGGACGTGATGGCGGTCGCCGACCGGATCGCCGTGCTCCGCCTCGGCCGCAACAACGGCTTCTTCGACCGGCGTTCCACCACCACCGAGGAGATCATCTCCGCCATCACCGGCGCCTCCGACAGCGCCGTCACCCGGCGCCAGGCCCGCAAGCGCGAGGAACGGGAGGCACGCGGGGAGGAGACGCCATGAGCGGCGCCGAGGACCGCGGCCCCCGGCACGCCGGAGGTTCCGCGGGAGCGGGGGACGAGCAGCGGCCCGCCCCCGAGGCGATGCCCGCCGTCGACAGCCGGCTGATCGTCCGGGAGGAGGGCTTCCGCGGCTACGCGGGCGAGTTCCGGCGCAAGCTGCGCAGCGGTGAGCTCGGCTCGCTGCCCGTCGTCGTCGCCGTCGTCATCATCTGGACCGTCTTCGGCAGCCTCGACAGCGCCTTCCTCTCCGCCCAGAACCTGTCCGACCTCAGCCAGCAGATCGTCGGCACCGGCATGATCGCCGTCGGGATCGTCTTCGTCCTCCTGCTCGGCGAGATCGACCTGTCCGTCGGCTCCGTCAGCGGCCTGTGCGCCGCCCTCTTCGCCGTGCTCAACGTCATCAACGGCATGAACGAGTGGCTGGCGCTGCTCGTCGCCCTCGCCGGGGGAGCGGCCGTCGGGCTCATCCACGGCTTCTTCTTCGCCAAGGTCGGCGTGCCCGCCTTCGTCGTCACCCTGGCGGGCAACCTCGCCTGGAACGGGCTGATGCTTCAGGTGCTCGGCACCAGCGGCACGGTCAACATCCCCAGCGACAGCATCGTCGCCGAGCTCTACTCCACGATCTTCGAGAGCCCCGCCGCCGCCTACATCGCGGCCGCGGTGGGCGTCGGTCTCTTCCTGCTCGCCTCGCTGCTCGACACCCGCCGCCGGCGCGCGGCGAGGGTGCCGTACCGGCCGCTCGCCGAGATCGTGGTGCGGACCGCCGTCATCGCCGCGATCGCCTTCGCCGCCGCGTACATCCTCAACCGCTACCAGGGCCTGCCGCTCGCCCTGCTGGTCTTCCTGATCCTCCTGGTCCTCCTCGACTTCGTGCTGCGCCGCACCCGCTACGGGCGCCAGATCTTCGCCGTCGGCGGCAACATCGAAGGAGCCCGGAGGGCCGGCATCAGCGTGCCGTTCGTCCGGATGAGCGTCTTCACCATCGCCGGCACGATGGCGGCCGTCGGCGGCCTCTTCCTCGCCGGACAGATCCAGTCCGCGAGCCAGACCTCCGGCGGCGGCAATCTCCTGATGAACGTGATCGCCGCCGCCGTCATCGGCGGGACGAGCCTCTTCGGCGGACGGGGCTCCGTCTGGTCCGCGCTGCTCGGCGCCCTCGTCATCGGCTCCATCCAGTCCGGCATGAACATCATGGGCGTCAGCAACGCCGTCCAGTTCATGATCACCGGTTCGGTCCTGCTGGCCGCCGTGGTCGTCGACTCCCTCTCCCGCCGCAGCCAGAAGGCCGCGGGCCGCGCCTGAGCGAAGGCGCTACCGGGGACCGGGGCCGCCGCCGAGGACGCGTACGGCCTCCACGACGAGGTCCCAGAACCGGTCCGTGTCGACGCGCGTGCCGACCTCGACGGCGGCCGGCAGGCCCGTCACCCCGTGCAGGTCCACCACGGTCGCGCCCCGGGTGTACGTGCCGTGCAGCTCCACCGTCACCGCGGCCCGGACCAGCTCCACCAGGGACGGGTCGATCAGGTGGGCGACGGTCAGCGGATCGTGCAGCGGGGGCGCGTCGAAGCCGTACACCTCGCGGTAGGCGGACCCGAAGAAGGTGAGCAGTTCGACGCAGAGCGCGCTCAGCGGGGTGCCGAGGGCGGCGATCCGGGCGACGACCTCGGGGGTGGCCCGCACCTGGTGGGTCGCGTTGAGGCCGAACATGGTGACCGGCAGCCCGCTGCGCAGGACGATGTCGGCCGCCTCGGGGTCGCACAGGACGTTGAACTCGGCGGCGGGTGTGGTGTTGCCGCGCCCGGTGGAGCCGCCCATCATCACGATCCGCCGGATCCGGCCGGCGAGTCCGGGGTGGGCGAGGAGGAGGGCCGCGATGTTGGTGAGCGGCCCGGTCGGCACGAGCGTCACCGGCTCCGGGTGCGCGAGGAGCGTGTCCCGGATGAGGGTGAGGGCGTCGCGAGGGTCCTGCGGCACGTCGGGCTCGCCCTCGCCGAACCCCGGCCCGTCGAGCCCCGAGTCGCCGTGGATGTTCTCGGCGGTCCGGCGCGCGCCGTGCAGGGGCCGGTCCCGGCCCGCCGCGATCGGCACGCCCCGGATCCCCGCCACCGCGCACACCCGGCGGGCGTTGAGCGTGGTCTTCTCCAGCGTCTGGTTGCCCGCGACGGTGGTGAGGGCGAGCAGGTCGATCGCGGGGTGCGCGGCGGCCAGCAGGATGTTGAAGGCGTCGTCGTGCCCTGGGTCGCAGTCGAGGATCACGGGGACCGGCATGGCCCCACCGTCCCACACCCGGCCGTCCGGGAGAGCGACACGCCACCCTCTCTTGTGACATAAAAAACTGTCGTACTCTGGATTCGACAGCTACGCTTGTCGTATGAGTGACGCATCCGGGATCCCGACCCCCGACAAGACCGACGACGACTTCTGGACCGCCGTCTCGCATCTGGTGGAGCCTCCGTGGAACGAGCCCACCCAGGACGACGCCTTCACCATGGATGAGGAGGTGCACGAAGCGGTACGCGCCCTGGCGGAGCGGATCTCGACCCGTCTGCTGGCCTACCGCGCCGCCGGGAAGACGTACGACCCCGTCCTGATGGCGGCGCCCGACGTGCAGCTGGCGCTGCTGAGGGCGCTGTACGAGGCCAAGCAGTCCGTCGACCGGCTGGCGGAGAGCGCCGCCACCGTCGCCGGGCGCAGCGGCGCGAACTACGCCCAGCTCGGCGCCGCCTGGGGCGGCATCAAGCGCCAGTCCGCCCGGCTCAAGTGGCCCCACGCCGTGGTCAGGAAGTCCACCAGCGAATCCATCCCGCTGCACTACGCGGGGGGCACCGCCGTCGTGCACCACGACGCCGAGACCGACGCGTGGTGGTACACCGCGACCGCGGCGGACCAGCGGGAGAAGGAGTCCGAGCCCGTCCATGGCACCTACGCGGAGGCCATCGCCGGGGCGACCGAGTTCCTGCTCTCCCACGCCGCCCCCGACGGCGACGCGGGGGCCTGACGTGCGCTGGGGCCTGACGTGCGCCGGGGGCGGTGCCGTCAGAGGCCGCCGTCCCCGCCCGCGCCCGGCTCGCCCGCCGGTCCGTGGGGGCCGCGGAGCTTCCGCGACGGCGGCGCGGGGTAGCGGGACAGCAGCGCGTCGAGCTTCGCGAGGGCGGCGGCCGTGGCCATGAGGACGAGCGCGGTCGCGGCGAGCCCGACGCCCGCGTGCAGGCCGTTCGCGTGCAGGATCACGCCGATCCCGAGGCTCGCGGGGACCCCGAGGCCGGCGACGGCCGTCTGGAGCACCTCCAGCCGTTTGCGCGCGCCGAACCGGGCGGCCATAGCGGTTTCCCCTCGCCGGGACGTGAGTGCTCCGTGCGGGGGGTGGTTCCCGCCCCGCGGCGGCGGAACACCCGCCTCCACGAGCCGCCCGCCCCGGCGGCCGCGTGCGCCGGAGCCGCCGTGGGCGGATCCTGGAAGGGGTGGGGGAGCAGCGCCCCGGGCACGTACGGCGCCGGCGGCGCCGACCGGCGCGCGAGGAGGCAGACCATGACGCGGAACCTGGAGTGGAGGGTCGGCCTGGAGCTGAGCGAGGAGGCCGGCCGGACGCGGGCGGAGGCCAAGCTCGACACGGGCACCGCGACCTTCACGGGGCACGGCTCGGCCCGCTGCAACCCGGCGGACACCGACGTACCGGTGATCGGCGACGAACTGGCCGCCGGCCGGGCCATGAAGGACCTGGCGGGCAAGCTGATGCGGGAGGCGAACCGCGAGATGGAGGCGGTGGGCGCCGACACCGTACCGCGGCGCACGGGTCCCGGATACGGCTGGCCGGAGGCGGTCTCCTGACCTGAGGGGGCCTTCGCCCCCGATCTGTTCTCGGCGGCTCCCGAAGGGGGCCGCCGACTCTCGTGTCCGGCATGACCGGCGGCCCCATTTCTCGGTGCGTTGACAGGACCCTGGCACTGCCTACAGTAGAAAATGTAACACCCGTTCAATGTGTTACGGTCGTTCAAGATTCTGCGGGCGAGTGTGCCCGCCTACTGGAGGGGTCCTCTCGTGCCCAATCCCTACGGCGCCTTATTCCGGGTTCCCGGAGCGGTGGCCTTCTCGGTCGCCGGGTTCATCGGCCGCATGCCGATCTCCATGACCGGCATCGGCATCATCACGATGCTGTCCCAGATGCGCGGCGAGTACGGGCTCGCCGGTGCCGTCTCCGCCACGTTCACGCTGGCCACGGCCTTCTTCGGGCCGCAGGTGTCGCGGATCGTCGATCGGCGCGGCCAGAGCCGGGTGCTGCTGCCCGCGACCGGGATCAGCGTCGCCTCCATGGGCGCCCTGCTCCTCTGCGCCCGCTACGGGGCGCCCGTCTGGACGCTCTTCGTGTTCGCGGCGCTCGCGGGGACGCTGCCCAACATGGCGGCCATGGTCCGCGCCCGCTGGACCCACGTCTACCGCGACTCGCCCAAGCTCCACACCGCCTTCTCGCTGGAGTCGGTGGTCGACGAGCTGACCTTCGTCGTCGGGCCCGCGCTGTCCGTGGCCCTGTCGACCGCGCTCTTCCCCGAACTCGGCCCGCTGGTCGCCGCCGTGTTCCTCGCCGTCGGCGTGCTGCTGTTCGTCCCCCAGAAGAAGACCGAGCCGCCCGTGCACGCCGCCGACGCGGCCGCCGGGAGCGGCGGGTCGGCCATCCGCATCGGTTCCGTGCGGCTGCTGGCGCTGGTCCTCGTCGCGGGCGGCACCATCGTCGGCACCGTGGACGTGGTCAGCGTCGCCTTCGCGGAGGAGCAGGGCAGCCCCGCCGGGGCCGGCATCGTGCTGTCCGTCTACGCCGTCGGCTCCGCACTCGCCGGGCTGGTCTTCGGCGCGCTGAAGCTCTCCGTGCCGATGCCCCGGCTGCTGCTGCTCGGCGCCGCGGGGACCGCCCTGACCACCCTTCCCCTGCTGCTCGTCGGCAGCGTGGCGACCCTCTCCGTCTCGGTCTTCGTCTCGGGCATCTTCTTCGCGCCCACGATGATCGTGGTGATGGGTCTCGTCGAGCGGACCGTCCCCGCGGCGAAGCTGACCGAGGGCATGACCTGGGCGATCACCGGACTGAGCATGGGCGTCGCGCTGGGCGCCGCCGTGTCCGGCTCGATGGTCGACCGGTACGGCCCCGGAGGCGGCTTCGCCGTCGCGATCGTCGCGGGCACCGCGGCGCTGCTGCTGGCGCTGGTCGCCCAGCGGCCGCTGGCCCGGCGGCTCGCCGGACAGACGGACCCGGCCGAGGCGGACGGGTCCGGAGCACCCGCGGGCGGCGGCGCCCTCGCCGACACGGCCGACACCCGTCGGTGAGTCGTCCGGGACGGTCCGGGACGCCCCCGCGAGCGGCCCGCGCACGACACCCCGACCCGTACGGGCACCCGCACGCCCACCCGGGCCCGCGCCCGCACAGCAGACCGCACCGAAGGAGGTAGGGTCCCGTGACACAGACGCCGATACGTACGGGAGAGACGGTGAGCGAGCCGATCACCGACGGGCGGCGCGTCAAGGGCGAGCGCCGCAAGAACGAGCTGATCGAGGCCACCATCCGGGTCGTCGCGCGCGACGGGGTGGCCGGCGTCAGCCACCGCGCCGTCGCCCGCGAGGCCGGACAGCCCCCGACGGCCGCCGCCTACTACTTCAAGAGCATCGACGATCTGCTGACCGCGGCCCTGACCCGCTGCATGGACGAGGACGCCGCCCGGATGCGGACGCTCGCCGGGCGGACGGACGGCTCGGACGCCGGGCTGCGCGCTCTCGCCGAGCTGATGTGCTCGGTCGTCGCCGGGCCCGACCACCTGCTCGCCGAGTACGAGCTGTACCTGCTGGCCGCGCGCCGCCCGGAGCTGCGCGGCGCGACCCAGGACTGGCTGGCCGCCGTGACGGAATTCGGCCTCTGTTACACCGACGACCCGGTCCGGCTGCGCATCCTGCGCGGCGCCATGGACGGCTTGCTCATGCAGGCGCTGCTCACCGAACACCCGCCCACCGCGGACGAGTTCACCGCGACGCTGCGCGCGATCCTGCGCTGAGGCGGGCCCGGCCGAACGGCTCGTCGGCGCCCCGCACTGTCGCAGAAGGCCCTCTTCCCCGCGCGCCCCGCCATGCCATCGTTGAGGCAGATGCAAGGAGCACGAATTGTCACTGTACCCGCCCACCCCCGCGCACTTCTTACGCCTGACGGAAATGATGGAGCGTCACCTGCCGCTGGTGGAGCAGGCCATGGAGGCGCTGAGCGGCCGGACGCACTGGTCGCCCTACCCCGACGACCACGCCGCCCACGCGCAGAACGCGCCGGAGGGGGAACGCGACTTCCGGGAACTCCTCGGCCGGCCCTTCGCCCTCGACCAGCCCGGCCGGGACGGCACCGTCGGGCCCGCGCCCGGCCAGGGCGGCGAGACCTCCCCGTACGGCTTCCCGCTGGACATCGCATACCCCCACAGCGACCCCGGCCGGCTGCTCACCGCGATGGAGACCGCGATGGCGCCGTGGCGGACCGCGACACCCGCCGAACGGGCCGCCGTGTGCGGGGAGATCCTGGACCGGATCCACGCCCGCAGCCAGGTCTTCGCGCAGGCCGCCGCGCACACCAGCGGCCACGGGCCCGTCATGGCCCTGCACGCGGGAGCCGTGCACGCCCAGGACCGCGGCCTGGAGGCGGTGGCGCTCGCCTACGCCGAGCAGACCCGCTTCCCGGAGCGGGTCGCCTGGCGCCGGCCGCTCGGCCAGGACGGGGTCTTCGCCCTCGACAAGACCTTCAGGATCGTGCCGAGCGGGATCGGCCTCGTCGTCGCGGGCGCCGTGTTCCCCGCCTGGAACGGCTACGCGGGCCTGTTCGCCTCGCTGGCCTGCGGCAACGCCGTCCTCGTCAAACCGCACCCGTCGGCCGTGCTGCCGCTCGCGCTGACCGTCCGGGTGGCGCGCGAGGTGCTGCGCGAGGCGGGCTTCCCGCCCGACGTCGTGTGCCTGGCCGCCGAGCACCCCGGCGAAGGGCTCGCCGCCCGGCTGGCCCTCGACCCCCGGATACGGATCGTGGACTACACGGGCGGCGCCGAGTTCGGCCGCTGGCTCACCGAACACGCCACCCAGGCACGGGTCTTCACCGCCGGGTCCGCCGTGAACAGCCTGCTCGTCGAGTCCACCGCGGGCTACCGCGACATGCTCGCCAACCTCGCCTTCAGCCTCGCCCTCTACAGCGGGCAGCTGTGCACCAGCCCGCAGAACCTGCTGATCCCCCGCACCGGCATCACCACCGACGAGGGCCACAAGGGCTACAACGACATCGTCGCCGACCTCGGCACCGCCCTCGACACCCTCCTCGCCGACGACGCGCACGCCGCCGACATCCTCGGCGCGCTCCACAGGCCCGGCCTGCTCGACCTGGTCGCGCGGGCCGACTCCGGGCGGCTCGGCACCGTCGCCCACCGCTCCCGGGCGGTCCGGCACCCGCGCCACCCCGACGCCACGATCCGCACCCCCGCGCTGGTCTGCCTGGACGCCGCCCGGGCCGCGGATGTCGAGACGCTCCTCACCGAATGGCCGGGCCCCGTCGCCTTCGCCGTCGCCGTGGACGGTGCCGACGCGGGCGTCGAACTGCTCGCCCGTACCGTACGGGAGAGCGGCGCGCTGTCCGTCGGCGCGTACACCACCTCCCCGCGCGTCGAAGCCGCGCTCGCCGAGGTCTGCGCCGACAGCGGCGTGATGCTCTCGCTCAACCTCACCGGCGACTGGTACATCAGCCAGTCCGCCGTCTACTCCGACCCGCACGGCTCCGGCCTCAACCCCTCGGGCAACACCGCCTACGGCACCGCCGCGTTCGTCACGCCCCGGTTCTCCGTGGTCGCGGTGCGGCGCCGCGTCTGACCCGAGACCGCCATGCGCACCCCCACCCAGCGGACCCCCGCCGCACACCACGCCAGAAGGAGGTCATCCGTGTTCGTCACCTCGCTCGAAAGCCCGCTGCGAGGACGCGAACGCGAGCTGTCGCACCTGCGCGACGTCCTCGCGTACGGAATCACAGAGGGAAGCGCCCTGCTCGTGATCGAGGGCACGCCCGGATCCGGCAAGACCCGGCTGCTGCGCGCCTGCGCGGAGATGGCCGAACGCATGGGGTACGCGACCCCCGACCGCGTGCTCGCCGTGCGCCGGCCCGCCCCCGGCCGGGTCCACCACGGGCACGCCGAACCGCTGCGGCGCGCCGCGGGCCGGCGCACGGCCGCCGGGGCCAGACCACTGCTGCTGCTCCTCGACGAGGCCGACCGGCTCGGAGAGGAGGCCATCGACACCCTGCTGGCCCGGCGGGCCGCGCTGCATGGCGGACGTGCTGTGACCGTGGTCGCCCAGCGGCCCGGCCGCGGACCGGACGCGCTCGGCGCGATCCTCGCCACCCCGAGCAGCCGGCGCGAGCACATGACCCTGCGCCCGCTCGACCTGACCGCAGCCGTCGAAGTCGCGGAGGACGTCCTGGGACTGCCGCCCTCGCCCGACCTCGTCGAGCTCGTCGACCAGACCGGCGGCCACCCCCGGCTGATCGTCGCCCTGGTCGCCGGGCTGCGCGAGGAGCGGCGGCTCGGTGTCGCGGACGGCGAGGCCCATCCGATCGGACGGGGGCTGCCCCAGCGCCTGCGCGACCGGGTCACGGCCACCATGGACAGCTTCTCACCCGCCTGCCGCCAACTGCTGCGCACAGCTGCGGTGCTGGGGGAGGAGCTGGAGTACGACGTGCTGGCGGCGATGCTGCGGACCTCGCCCGCCGCCATGATCGGCCTGATGGACGAGGCCGTCGGCACGGGCGCGCTGTCCAGCGACGGGCTGCGCACGGTGTTCCGCGGTGAGCTGCTGCGCCGGGCGATCGCCGAGTCCGTGCCGGCCTCGCTGAAGCGGGCGCTGTGGCAGGAGGCGGAGGAGGTCCGGCGCACACGCGGGACGACCCCGGCGCGGCCGGCGGCCATCGACGCGACGCAGGCGCGCGCGACGCCGGGCGACCGGCGGGCGGAGGTGCTGCGGCTCGTCGCCGACGGACTGACGAACCGCCAGATAGCCCGCCGTCTGGAGGTCTCTCCGCACACGGTCAACTACCACCTGCGCAAGCTGTTCTTCAGCTACGGGGTGCGCTCACGGATCGACCTGCTGAGGGCGGTCGAACGCCAGCGGGCGGCGAGACTGGCGGACGCCGGGTGAGGAGGGGGACCGGGCGGCGCCGGTCCGGCCGGGCGGCGACGGCCGGGCCTCGCGCCGACGGCCGGCCCAGGTGACGGCGGCAGGACCCGGTGACACCGGTCGACCCCGGTGTGCCCGGCCGGGGCGCCCCGGGGCGGCGCTTCGTCCGCCTGGCGGGGGCCGGACCCGCCGTCTCGCCGCCCGGCCGGACACACACCGGAACGTGGTCCGGACGGTGTGCGTGACGACGACGGGCCCCTTGTACCCGAAGGCGTCCAGCTCGGCGTCTGTCGCGAAACGGGAGGTCGTTCGTTGAACCGTGCTGGACGGATCTCGTTGAGCGGCTGGTGCTGGATGCGTTGTGGGCGCTGATCAGGCGGGTGGTGGCACCGACAGTGGTCACGCGTCCGCAGGGTGACCGACGCCGGGCCGGTGACCGCGAAGCCTTGGCCGCGGTCATCCTCGTGGCGACCTCGGGCTGCACGTGGCGGCAACTGCCGCCGGTGTTCGACCTCGCCTGGCCCACGGTCTACCGCCGGTTCGCCCCATGGAGCCGGGACCGGGTCTGGGCCAGGCTCCACCGCGTGATCCTCGACGAGCGAGGGGCGCAGGGCGAGCTGCACTGGTCACGGTGCGCGATCGACTCGGTCAGCTTGCGGGCCACAAAAGGGGGCCACTGACGGGACCGAATCCGACCGACCGCGGCGAATTGGGGTCGAAGATCCACCTGATCACTGAGCATTTTCAGCGCTGCCGTTCCAGGGTGAGGATGGCTGCGGCTATGGCGGTCATCCGGTTGGGACTGCAGCGGGCTTTGCGGAAGATGCGCC
>NZ_JBIAMB010000030.1:0-37951 GCF_042873895.1 Streptomyces sp. NPDC004435
TCCGCAGTTCAGAGGCACCTTGCTTTCCTCCCAGAAGACATGCAGCACAGCAGCTCAAGGAGCTTGAGATGTTGCAACTAGAGAGGTAACTGACAACCGCTGCGAGCGCCGCCCTGCTGAGCGAGGACAAGTACGACCTCGACTACCAGCTGGACGAGGAAGAGGCCGCGGGCTTCGAGCGGTGGCAGGCCGAGCTGGAGGGCGCCGACGCCCGTCAGGAGCAGCAGACTGCCCCCGAGCCGGGCGCCGTGCCCGCGGCGCACGGCGAGGACGATCGTCCGCTGGAGAGCGCGGAGCCCACCTGCTACCGGATCGTGGCCCAGTGCACGGACCCCGACCACCCGGGCGCGGCGGTGCTGACCCACCACGCCTATGGGCGCACGGTCGAGGAGGCTGTGGCCCAGGCGCGGGCCGAGTTGGAGGGGCCGGGCACGGTGTACGGGGACCGGGGCCTGTACCGCGTGGTGGCGGTGTCCGAGGAGAGCCCGCTGACGGAGGAGCGCGAGCAGGAGCTCGCTCGCCGGCGGGTCGTCGACTGGGTGATGGGAGCGGCCCAGGCGGAGCTCCGGGAGCCCACCGGGGTCCCGCACTCGGAGATGTATGGGCTCCTGTGCGACTTCTTCACCCGCGCCATCGTCTTCCCCGGCTGGGGATTCCCTTTCGGCACCGAGAAGGACGACGCCTCCCTGCACACCAGCGACCCCGCCCGGGCCCTGTCCCGTCTCCTCCTCGAACACCTCACGCACCACCAGCTGGAGCTGCGGGAGAGGGGCACCCGGTGAGCGGAGCATCCGATACCCCGGCCGCGCACGGACAGCTCAGCAGCGACCCGGTACGCCGGGTGACGCAGTACCAGACGGCGGGCGTCAACGCCCGGCTGCGGCTGTTCGCGCTCCTCCAGGCCCAGGGCGTGCCCGCGAGCGAGGCGGACGACCTGGTGGCCGCGCTGGAGGCCGGAGCGGTCGCCGGGGCCCAGTGCGAGGTCGTCGAGCTGGACGGGATGGCGCCGGCCTACCGTGGCCCGGTGTTCGAGGACGGCTGGGACGAGGGCGTCAGGACCGTGAGCGAGGCCCTGGTCGACATCGCGGACCGGGGATGGTCCCGGCGCGGCGGCCGGTCGGCAGGGGCCGCTGAACTGGCCGTACATATCGCGGACGTGAGGCAGCGTGAGCGGGCCGACCTGGTGCGCCTGGAGGCGTTCGTGCGGGAGGCCGTACTGCCGGCCACGCACCCGCACACCACGGCCCGGCGCCGGGTCCTGAAGGCGCTGGGCGAGGCCGGCGGCCTGTGCACCGCGCGCACGGTCAACAGCGACGGGGACGTCGTGGTCTGCACGCTCGACGCCGGGCACTACGACCCGGACGACAAGCCGCCCTTCAAGGACGGGAAGCCCGGCGGCCGGCACAAGGCGGACACGTCGATCTGGAACGACGCGGGTGCGGCCAGCACGCCGCACGCGGCCATCTGAAAAACCACAGGAATTCAGACTCAGGGGAGGCGAGGAAATGTCAGCGATTCCGCTCAAGGAACACCAGGTAGACCAGCGCGCCGCGTTTCGCAGGTGGGTCGGATTTCCTGCAAGATCATCTGTGCCCCCGCAGGGTGCCCGGGGCACGATCGTGTCCGCGACCGGCTCCGGCAAGACGATCATGGCCGCCGCGTGCGCGCTGGAGTCGTTCGCGGAGGGGCGGATCCTCGTCACGGTCCCGACCCTGGACCTGCTCGTCCAGACCGCCCAGGCGTGGCGCGCGGTGGGCCACCGGGCCCCGATGGTCGCCGTGTGCTCGCTGGAGAACGACCCGGTCCTCGGCGCGCTGGGTGTGCGGACCACCACCAACGCCATCCAGCTCGCCCTGTGGACCGGACACGGACCCGTGATCGTGTTCGCCACGTACGCCTCCCTCGTGGACCGCGACGACCCGGAGGACCCGACGGGCCGGGGAAAGGTGCGCGGGCCGCTGGAGGCCGCGCTGGCGGGCGGGGAGCGGCTCTACGGCCAGCAGATGGCCCCGTTCAACCTCGCCATCGTGGACGAAGCCCACGGCACCGCCGGCGACCTCGGCCGTCCGTGGGCCGCGATCCACGACAACGCCCGGATCCCGGCGGACTTCCGGCTCTACCTGACCGCGACCCCGCGCATCCTCGCCGCTCCCCGGCCGCAGAAGGGCACGGACGGCCAGGAGGTGGCGCTCGCGACCATGGCTGACGACCCGGACGGGACGTACGGCGCGTGGCTCGCCGAGCTCGGGCTGTCGGAGGCGATCGAGCGGGAGATCCTCGCCGGGTTCGAGATCGACGTCCTGGAGATTCGCGACCCTTCCCCCGTTCTGGGCGAGTCCGAGGAGGCGCGGCGGGGCCGGCGCCTGGCGCTGCTGCAGACCGCGCTCCTGGAGCACGCCGCCGCCTGGAACCTGCGCACCATCATGACCTTCCACCAGAAGGTCGAGGAAGCTGCGGCGTTTGCGGAGAAGCTGCCCGCGACGGCGGCCGAACTGTACGCCACCGACGCCTCGGACGAGGACCTGGCGGCCGCGGAGCAGCTGCCCGCGTCGTCGATCGACGCCGAGTTCTACGAACTGGAGGCCGGCCGCCACGTACCGCCGGACCGGGTCTGGTCGGCGTGGCTGTGCGGCGACCACCTCATCGCCGAGCGCCGTGAGGTCCTGCGGCAGTTCGCCAACGGCATCGACGCCACCGGGCACCGGGTCCACCGCGCCTTCCTCGCCAGCGTGCGCGTCCTCGGAGAAGGCGTGGACATCACCGGCGAGCGGGGCGTCGAGGCCGTGTGCTTCGCCGACACCCGCGGCTCCCAGGTCGAGATCGTGCAGAACATCGGCCGCGCGCTGAGGCTCAACAGGGACGGCAGCACCAAGGTGGCCAGGATCATCGTGCCGGTGTTCCTGGAGCCGAACGAGGACCCCAAGGACATGGTCGCCTCCGCCAGCTTCAAGCCGCTCGTCGCCGTGCTCCAGGGCCTGCGCTCGCATGACGAGCGCCTGGTCGAGCAGCTCGCCTCCCGCGCGCTCACCAGCGGCAAGCGCAAGGTCCACCTGCGGCGAGACGAGGACGGGCGGATCGTCGGCGCCGGCGGCACCGGCGACGGCGAGGACCAGGAGGACGACGACACCCAGGCCGCCGCCGAAGCCGCCCTACTGCACTTCTCCAGCCCGCGCGACGCCGCCACGATCGCCGCGTTCCTGCGGACGCGGGTGTACCGGCCGGAGTCGCTGGTGTGGCTGGAGGGCTACCAGGCCCTCATCCGGTGGCGGAAGGAGAACGAGATCACCGGCGTCTACGCCGTCCCCTACGACGTCGAGGTCGCAGTCGGCGTCACCAAGGACTTCCCGCTCGGGCGGTGGGTGCACCAGCAGAGGAAGGCGCTGCGGTCCGGGGAGCTGGAGGACCGGCGCAAGACGCTGCTGGACGCCCCGGAGGCGGGGATGGTGTGGGAGCCGGGCGAGGAGGCGTGGGAGGCCAAGCTCGCCGCGCTGCGGTCGTACCGGCGGGCCACCGGGCACCTCGCGCCCCGGCAGGACGCCGTGTGGGGCGAGGGCGAGGCAATGGTGCCCATCGGGCAGCACATGGCCAACCTGCGCCGGAAGGGCGGCCTGGGCAAGGATCCGAAGCGGGCGGCGGAGCGCGCGGCGCAGCTGGCGGCGATCGACCCGGACTGGAACTGCCCCTGGCCCCTGAATTGGCAGCGCCACTACCGGGTGCTCGCCGACCTCGTCGACGCCGACGGCCAGCTGCCCCACATCGCGCCGGGCGTCGTCTTCGACGGCGATGACATCGGCACCTGGCGCTGGAGGCAGCAGGAACTGGGCACCTGGGCGCAGCTGATGCCCGAGCAGCGCGAACGGCTGACCAGGCTGGGCGTGCAGGCCGCTGCCCTCCACGTGGCGGCCGCCGCCCCGGCGGAGCTCCGTCCGTCGCTGGCCGCCGCCCTCAGGGGGTCGAAGAAGCCGGGGAGCAAGGCCGAGGCGGCGTTCCAGCGGGGCCTGGCCGCCCTGGCCCAGTGGGTGGAGAAGGAAGGGCAGCGGGCCGTCCCGCGCGGCGCGGTCGTGGAGGTCGAGGTCGAGGTCGATGGCGAGGCGGAGCCGGTACCAGTGAAGCTGGGCGTGTGGCTCTCGAACACCAAGAGCCGACGCGACAAGCTCACCCCGGAGCAGCGCGCCGCGCTCGCCGGGCTGGGCATGGAGTGGGCGGGCGTGGTGCCGGCCGTCGCCGCCGCCCCGGAGCCGTCGGCCCCGCAGCCCGCGCCGGCGGCGGCCCCGGCAGAGCGGTCGCCGTGGGACCACCATTTCGAGTGCGACAAGACGCACTACGAAGGCGGGACCTGCACCTGCGACCTCATCGAGCGATACGGACCGGACTCCGAACGCGACGACTACTGACCTGCTTTCCACGTCTGACCGGACCCCGAGGCAGTTGAGCCCGGGGTCCGGTACTGGGATGGGGGTGTCTCAACGCACGGGGTTATGCGGGCTGGGTGTCGAGCCGCTCGTCGAGGACAAGTGTGTGGCCCGGCTTGCTGACCGTGCCGGGTTCGAGGCCCTCAAGCCATGCCTTGAAGCGACGGTAGAGAGGGGCGCAGGCGCTCTTGTTGGGGTCGGTGTCCATGAGGGCCAGGTAGCCGGACTGGCCGTACGCGGTCTCCCAGAGCGCTTCGAGGATCGTCACCAGGTTGTCGCCGGAAACCTCGATCGTCTGCATGCCGCTGTCCTGCTTGGTGATGCGCCCTGGTGAGAGGTTGGGGTTCTTCTTGAAGGTTGCTTGCTTGGCGACCGGCCCGGCCTGGCCCGGCTGGTCCTGGACGACGCTGGTGAGCCACTCCGGTGACCAGGTGCCGAAGGCCCTACGGGCGAGGAACGTCCAGGTGTCCTCGTGGCAGGTGAGTGTGATGTAGGAGACCGTGGCGGCTGCATTCAGAACGTCGAGATGCATGCGGTACAGCATCGTGGTGGTTTCTTCTCGGCGGGCTTGCTCGGCCGCACGTTCCCGTTCCTGCTCCTGTTGCTGCCTGGCGTCCTCGGCGCGCTTTTGGCGTTGCTCTTCGCGGTCCTCCTCGCGCCATCGCTTCTCCTGCTCCCACTTCTCGGCAGCGATCGCCCGCTTCTGTTTCTGGTTCTCCTGCCATTGCGCAGCCAGAGCCTTGAACATCCAGATCCTCCCGCTGGGTACCGGATCTTGATGATCCCGCCCTGGGCGGGGCCATTGGGCGGCGTCCATCGAATTGCCTGGTCGGTATCCGGCCAAATCTGCCCCGCCTGTGTGACTCCCCGTAAAGGCCCCGGGCGCGGCCTGGAGTCGCAGTGCTCGTCCTCCAGCCCGTACTGCTAGCTCCAGGCGCACGGCCGGGGGGAGCGGCGTCAGCGGGAATGCCGGCTCGGCTGTCGTACGGGTAAGGGGGTGTCGCTCTGGCGGCCCATCAGGAACTGCGCCCTGCGGTAGGGGTTCCTACCGTGGTGGTGGGAGCGGCGTACAGGACCGCTGCTCCTTGCTGGTTGGCGTCGGCCCCTCCCTGCCCCTCCCGAGGGGCCGACCCCGCCGTGAGGCTGGTCGGCATCTCACTCACAGCCTGGCCTCTACGGTCCCGCCGGGCCGGGCGCGGACTGGGGGCTGCATGGTCTCGGTGATCCTCACCGTGGAGGGCGCGGCCGACGCCGCAGGTGAGTAGGCCGCACCGTGCGGTGGCCGGAGGGGGGCCGTGTCCGCTTCACCGGTCGGGGAGTTGACCGGGCATGGAGAACATCACCACTGCGGCCGGGGCCATGGTGCCGGGTGCCGCGATCGAGCAGTTGCTGTTCACGGCCGACTGGCTCACGGGTGTACGCGGCGCTGCGAACGCCACCCTCACCGAGCAGGCCGATTCCGCGTACAGGCTGGCGTACGCCCTGTCGGGCGGGGGCGAGCTCCATCCGGACGCGCACAGCGCCGCTCTGGCCAACCTCCTGCACAGCGTGGCGCCGGGCATCGTCGCGTTCGCTCTGCACCACCTGCGCCCTCTCCTGCCCGGCCTCACCGACGAGCAGTGGGCGCGTATCGACGCGGCTGCCGTCGAACTGGACCTGCGGGTGTGCGAGGACCTCAGCGGCGCCAGCGTTGCCGAGGAGGCCGCGGGGCCCGCGCCGGCTCACGCCTCATGCGCAGCCGGCCGAGCCGGAGCCGACTGCGGTCCAGCGCCGGAGCGGTCCTGATCCGGGCCGGGCGGAGGAGGTTCCTGGCGCCGTGCGGGTGGTGACCCGCACACAACCAGGCGAAACTTTGGTTGTCGTGAGGCGGTTTCGTGGTCTAAAGTTTCGACATGGATGATCTGTGGAACCACCTGGACGAGGCGGACTGCGGCATCGACGGAAACGTCGTGCGCGCAGAGCAGTTCGCCGCCGAGTTCCGGGCCGTGCTGACGGACCTCGTCTGGCGTGAGACCAAGCGCCGCATGCTGCTCGCCGAGGGCGGCCACCCTCACAGCCCCAACGCGATCGCCCCCGGCGAGGACGCCAAGAACGTGCACCTGGAGTACGTCCAGGTCGCCTGCGAGGCCGGCGATTTGATGCGCCGCCTGGCCGCCGAGGGCGCGGCGCGGGCCGGCCGGTCGGGCGCCTCCTACGCCGAACTCGGCTCGTACGCTCTCGGGATCACCCGTCAGGCCGCCCGCAAGCGATGGCCCGGCGTCGTCGGGAAGCGCTGGACGCTCTACACGATCACCGGCAGCACCTCGCCCCACGGCCGGGCCACGCAGATCTTCACCAGCTTCGGCAAGGCCATCGACCACATCCAGGGCGTCATGGGCAGCGTTCCCAACGAGGAGACCCCGGTCGCCGCTGTCCTTTTCGACTCCTCCCGTCAGGTCGCCTGGTGCGGGGTGCACAACGACGCCACCTGGGGCGTCGACGAGGTCGAGCTCCCCTGGGACCTGTGGACCGTCCCCTCCCCCGACTCCCCCGCCCACGCCGAATGGCACGACCAGTGGGAGCGGCACGTCCTTCCCCTGCGGACCTGACCCGCAAGGGACCGGCCCCTCACCTCTAAAGCGGCTCCCCGCCCCCCCATACACGCCCCGCGCGTCACGGCAGTGACGCGCGGGGCGCTGCACATTCCGGTCAACGCCGCGGCTCGGCGCAGCACCGCCGCGCCATCCGGACGGGTGATTTCCCTTCGCGTACGCGGGCGCAGTCCTAGCGGAGAATATCCAACTTGCCCATTTTCAATAGCACTTGACATGTTTTCATGCGCTCTGTCATGTTCTGTGCTGCCGCTTCCGGCGACCGAGCGAGAGGTGATCTCATGCGACGAACCGAGTACGACGATGGCCAGGCCGCCAGGCGCCTGAAGGTGCCCGTAGCAGCCTTCCGGTGGGCCCGGCACACCGGTCTGGTCCCGGCCGCGGACGTGTCTTCCTGCCAGTGGTCCCGGGCCGCCGTGGAGGCGCTGGACGCCGACGCCATCTGGGCCGCGATGCCCTCCCCGCCGATCTCCGGCGGCGCGGCGGCCGACCGGATCGCCGCCTCTCTTGGGACCCCGAACCGGACCATTCGCGGCGAGCCGGCGAACGTGACGGCGTTCGTTGTCCGCCGGTTCGTCGACCGCGGCCTCCTGGTCGACCTGAGCGCGAACCCGGACGGCACGCTGCACCACCCCGGCCAGGTCGAGGAGGTCTGCCGGCGCGATGACCTGGCGGCCCTGGTCGCCGCCGACACCCCGCTCGGGCCCAAGCAGGCCGCCGCCCGGCTCGGGGTGCGACGCGCCGACTTCAACCACATGGTCCGGCTCGGCTGGGTCCGCTCCCCGCAGTCGGTCGAGGTCCGCTTCGGCACCAGCCGGGCCGGGGCCGTCAACGTCGCGCTCTACACCACAGCGTCCGTCGACGCGATGCCCGCCGAACACCCCGAGGTCGACTGGGAGCAGCTGCGCACCGTGGAGAAGGGCCGGCGCTCCCCTCTCGCGGCACTGCGTCCGCACGCGGCACCCGTACCGGCGTAAGCCGCCGAGGTCCGTACGCCCGCCCGCGTCCCGCACCGCCCGGAAGGGCGGCCCGGGACGCGGGCGGCTCTTGCGTGCCGCTCACGCCTGCCCGGCCGCCGGCTCCCACAGGGGTCGGGCACGACCGGTCCCGCCGCAGTGGAAGCACAGGCCGCCTCCCGGCGTGCTGCGGGCGCCGACGGTGCCGGCGGCGTGGCGGAAGAGCCGGGTGAGGCCCACCGCGTGCGCCTCGTGGAGCGGGAGCTCCTGCCGTCTGCCGAGCGTGACCTCCAGCGCGACGCCGGGGCCGGTGAAGTGGGCGTGCATGCCCCCGGTGACCGCACGGAGCGTCTCGTCCACGTCGCGCATCGACTCCGCACCGGACAGCTGCACACGGGCCGCGAGGACGGTGTCGTCGGCCGCGGCGAAGGACAGCAGCCCGGCCGGGCGGGCGAGCGGCCCGACACGGCCCACGGGATCGGGGTGGGTGTGGTGGAGCTGGGCCAGGGCGTGCCACAGGTCGCCCGGCAGATCCTGGTGGGGCGCGGTCTCTTCTCGGCTACGTCTCATACGGCCCTGTGTAGGGCCTGCGGGTCGCCGGCGGCGCCGGGTGGGCCCGCCCGTCCCGCGCGGTGGCACGGGGACTTCGGGTCCTGTTCCGCCCGCCGGGCCAGACGCCAGGCAGTCCGCCCCGCAGCGAGGGCGTGCTTGGCGCCGCCTACTCCGGGCCGGGGTCGCGCAGCGGGTTCTCGTGACCGCAGTCCCAGCAGCCCACGGTCTCGGGGAGGTTCTCGAACCGTATGCCGGGGACGCCGAAGGAGCCGTCGATGCGGAAGCCTCCGCAGTTCTGGCACGGCGTGGCGTGGAAGGGCTTGTTGCAGCGGAGGCAGGTGCCTTCCGCGCTGGTCCGGTCGAGGCGGGTGACTCGGGTATCTGCGCTGCCGCATCGCACGCAGAACGCTTCTTGGGCCGTCATGGTTCTGGTGTACCTCAGGTTCGCGCCATCGTTCCCCCTGCTCCGCCCAAGGGCACGTTCGAGGTTGCGGGAACAGCGCAGGGCCAGGTGACGCATCCTGCACGACATCACCGACTCCGTGGTCATGAGATCTACTCAAAGTCTCAGACGGCCATGGCTCCCTGGTCGTACCGTCCTTTCGTAGCCCTGTATCAATCCCGTTGGGGAGATCGAGTGTTTGAAGATGTCGACCCGGTAGCCGACGACGAAGACGAAGACCGCTATGGCGGAAAGATCCTTTCCGTCATTCCCGCGCCTGAGGGGTGGTTCGTCGGCACCCAGGTATCGCACCTCAAGGGCGGGGCGGAGACGTACGAGGAACCAAAGGTCTATCCGTTGATCGCCTGGGTTCTTGTCGATGCGATGTTCCGTGATGGCGGCCGCGCGACTCAGGTGGAGCCGCTGTTCCTGACCGAAGTTGGCATCGCGCACACGACGGAGTTCCGCTGGCAACAAGGAGCAGGCGACGTGGACGACGAGGGCCAGCGCACGCTGGTGGCCGTCGACGTCCTTCCAGCGCCTGGGGCTGTCGCGAACGTCCCTGCCTACGGCGAGGGCAGCTTCAAAGGGTGATCAAGTGAAACGTAGCGGGGCCGGGTTGCTCCAGGCTGGTGACTTCGACGAGGGCATGTCAGTGGCGCGTCCTACGGTGCGTGCTCATGACGCGTCGTACCCGTTTCCTGGTCGCAGAGCATCCGGCCATCGCCGCACAGTGGGATCCGGAGCTGAACGCCGACCTGGACCTGGCGCGGATCGGTCCCGGTTCCCACAAACCCGTGTTCTGGCGGTGCGACGAGGGGCACGTGTGGCAGGCCCAGGTCCACTCCCGCGTCGCCGGGAGCGGCTGCCCGCAGTGTGCCGGGTATGTGCCCCGTGGCCGGACCACGTTCAGTGAGCACTCGCCCGACCTCGTAGCAGAGTGGCACCCGCGCAACGACGCCTCGCCGGACCGTTTCGGGCCCGGCTCTCAGCGCAAGGTCTGGTGGCACTGTCCGATCGGGCACGAGTACCAGGCGCGAATATCCAACCGCAGCCGCGGCACCGGCTGCCCGGACTGCGCCAGGGCTGGCCGCTATGCCCCGGCCGGCTTCTTGGCCGACATGCCCGAGCTGTTCGCCCAGGTGGACCCCGACACCGCACCGTCCGACGTGGCAGAACTACTGGTCAACTCCCCCACACGACTGGGATGGCGGTGTTCCCAGGGCCACCGCTGGGAGGCGAAGGTGCGCCACCGGGCCATAGCCAGGTCGGGCTGCCCGGTCTGCGCCAGGCGGAAGCGTGCTCCCGCTCTCCCCCAGGCGCGGCCGGATCTGGCGGCGCAGTGGCACCCCGTACGCAACGACGGACTGACGGCCGAAGCCGTCACCACCGGATCGCACCGCCTGGTCTGGTGGAAGTGCAACGAGTGCGCCGGCGAGTTCCGGGCCAAGGTATTCCACCGCGTCCGCGGCGTGACCACATGCCCCTCCTGCTCCGGCCGGGTGCGCTACCAGGCACTGTCGAGTGAGAGTCCTGAGGTCGCGGCGCTGTGGCACCCGTCCCTGAACGGGGCCCTCACTCCGACAACGGTGACCGCCGGGGCCAATGTGCCGGTCTGGTGGCGGTGCCCTGCCGGACACGAGCCCTGGTCCGCTCAGGTGGCACAGGTATTCATGGGCAGACAGGGCTGCCCGCGCTGCCGGAAACGGACCAATGTCTCCCGGCAGGAGACGGACCTGTTCGCCGAACTTCAGCTCGTCCTCACGGGCGGGGAGCAGCAGTACCCGCTGCAGACGCCACACGGCCGCTACCGGCTCGACATGCTCTTCCCCGGGGGCGACGACCAGGCCCTGGTCGTGGAGTTCGACGGCTCGTACTGGCACCGCGACGCCGAAGAACGCGATCGACTGAAGGCGGAGGCCGTAGAACTCCACCGGCCTGGCTGGATGGTGGTACGGGTGCGCGAGGAACCGCTGCGGCCGACCTGGCATCGCGATGTGGTCGTGCCGCACCTGGCAGACCCCTTCACGGCCGCAAGCGTCGTTCTTGAGCACCTGTTGCCGCTGATGCCGTGGCCCGACGAGACCCGTCAGCGTGCGCGCGACTACCTCAAGGGCGGGCGCCGTCTGGGAGCTGTGCTGGCCCAAGGTCTGATCAACAAGAGGCGGCCTGCCGCCCCACCGGCCAGCGACCGACCCGCGCCCCGGCTTCGCTCGGGTCGCATTGCGGGCGTGCAGTCTGCGCTGTGGTGAGGGGCGGCCGTCGGGGTCGGGCTACTCGGCCACGTCGTTGGGGTCAGGCAGTCGGGGCGGGAAGTGCCGCTCCAGGATCTCCGCCCACCGGTGCAGGACGACGAACCCAGTGGTGTCGGCCTGCGCCTGGACCAGCTCAGCGAGGGCGTCGACGAACGGCTGGGCAGGTGTGCCGGGCTGCAGCTCAGCGGCGGCCTGCTTCAACCGTTCATGCGCGGCTGGGAAGACGCCCTTCGCCCACGCGTCCTGTTCCTTGATACGCCTGGAGCCGTCCTCGAAGCCGATCTGCATGATGATCCACTGCGGACAGTCCGGGGTGTGCCACATCTGGATCGGCATACCCACCCCGACGCAGGCGTTCTCCGGTCCCGGTCCCGCTTTGCAGTCCGGGCACAGCTCGCCCTCGCTCTTCGCGAAGCCCTCCATCGTCTGCTCCCCTCGCCTGGAAGCCACGAGCCTGCCACGGAAAATCGCCAGCTGACCAGGGCTTTAGGTATGGCAATCGCTGGAGCTGGTGGCCTGCGGGAGCGGACCGGGTCCGGCCTAGAGCAGGTGGGCAGTCGCACGAGATGATGCCTGTCAGCACAACGGAGGCACGGTTGATCATCTTTGATACGAACGCGGTGAATCTTCTCCCGCCGTCCGGTCCTCGGGCCGACATCATCCGCAAGCTGCGGCAGTCCGGCCATCACAAGGTGGCCGTACCGTGGATGGTCATGGAGGAGCTGGTCGCCCACCAGACGAAGCACTATCCCGACAAGTACCGGACTGTCGTGAACACCCTGGCAAAGCTGAACGAGGCGCTGCCGTGGGAGTTGGAGAGCTCCCTGGAGCCGCTCGATCTGGACCGTCTCGTTGCGCACTGGCGCAGCGAGTACGAGGAGATCTTCGAGGTCATCGACACCAGCGGAGAGGCCGCCCGCAGGGCTCTGTCACGAGAGGCCATGGCCCTTCCGCCGGCGAAGGCGACCAAGGACCGGTCGGAGGGCGGCCGTGACGCGGCGGTCTGGTTCTCCATCCTCGAGTACATGAGGGAGAACCCGGACGAGGAAGTCTGCTTCGTCACGAGTAACACCAAGGACTTCGGCGACGGCGTCACCTATCCCTATCCGATGAACGAGGACGTACGCGGCCTGGAGGGCCGGCTCAATCGGCTCACCGACTTCAATGCAGTCGTCTCGAAGTTCACCAAGGAGGTGTCCGGGCAGGACGCCGAAGCAGCCGCCGAGGAGCTGCTGAAATCGCTGTCCGTCCGCAAGCGGGTGGCGCAGACCGCGGTCGAGGTACTCAGCTCGCCGATCGGATTCATCGGCCTGGACAGCGCCGAGGCCTCCGTGCAGTGGCGCCAGTGGCTGACCTCTCCCGAAGCTGAGCTACTGAGCATCACGAACGTCCTCGGTCACGAGATCGAGGACAGCATCTGGTACACGGCCAACACCCGGTGGCTGCTGTACGGGGCAGCCGTCAACGGCGACAGCGAGGACGTGCGGTACGTGTCGTGCGTCTGGGAGATGAAGGTCCTCTTCTCGGCGGACGACGGGGACGAGGCGCCGACCCTGCTGACCCCCGGCGAGCCTGTGCTCCCGGACACGGCGGACGCGCGGTGCATGGAGATCCTGAAGAAGCTGAAGGCCAGGGCTGCCCGCATGGCGCGGGTCGTGCGCAACCAGTTGTTCCACTCTTCCGGCGGCAACCTGTTCGCCGATGTCATGCCCACACTCGATGTCGCCAGCGCCCTGACCCGCAGCCTCTCCGGCGTGGTCCCCCCGGTCGATCTGGGGTTCTTCGAGCAGATCAGAGCGTCAATGCCCACGCTCGACATCGCCAGCGTGCTGCCTAAGCCCGACTTCAGCGGGCTGGTTCCCCCGATGGACTTCAGTTACCTCGTACCAAAGGTCGACTACAGCTGCCTCTTCCCGCAGACAGACCTCAACCAGATCGCGGCAGCAGCGCTGGCAGCGGGAATCCAAACCACTGACACAGACGACGATGACGAAGATGCCTCCATCTCCGACATCGACGACAGCTCGGATCCGAAGGCCGAACCAAGCGACACAGACACCCCGGACACAGACGACTGACGGATCGGGTCGTCCTGGCACAGCGCCGACCGAAGCCACGAACCACCGGTTCCCTTACGGCCCTATGCAGGACCTGCGGTGGGCTGGCGCCGTTAGATCGGCCAGCCCGTCCCGCCCGGTGACGCGGTGACTTCGAGACCGGCCCCGCTGTGCGGCCTGACGGCTGCCGACCGCACAGCGGGCTTGCACGGTCAGGTCCGCCGGCGGAACCAGCCGCCGCCCCTCTCCGGCTCGCGACCGTCCTGCGGCTCCGACGGAGCGGCGGCCGCGAGGCGAGCGGCTTCAGCGGCGGCCTCCTGGCGGGCGACATCGTCGGCGCGACACAGACCGCACACCGACCTGTCCCCCGCTCGTACGGCGGTCCGGTGCACGGTGATCTCCTCCCAGCGCTCGTCGGTGAACCTCCGCCCGCACCGTGTGCACACCGGGCGCCGCGCCTCCCGCTCAGCGGCCCGGCGCCGCTTGTCCTCCGCGTCCGCGCGGGCTTCCTGGGCGCGGTAGAGGGTGTGGCCGTCGGGGTTGTCGAGCGCGTCCGTCAGCGTCTGCTCACCGGTCCGTCCCAGCCGCCGCCACACCTCCGCCCCGGCGCCGTGCTCCTGGAGCTGTTCCAGGGTGGTGACGACAACGGGGACTGCCTGGCGGTAGTCCCGCGCGGTGATGGCCTTCTCGTAGAGGGTGTCGTACCGGCGCGGCGCCCAGTAGCGTCGGCCGGCCTCCTCCAGCACGGCGACCGTGTTGGCGACCTTCGCCTCGGTGGTGTCGGCAAACACGAACGCGAGGGGGGCCAGGCCCTCGCGGCCGGTCGGCGGGTAGACGCGGCGCCACAGCCGCTGCTCGTGACCGACGTGCTCGATCGCATCCGGCCGGGAGCGGATCAAGTCCACGGTGCGCTTGTCCGCGTCCTTCGGCAGCAGCTGGCCCCACTGCCAGTACCGGCGCAGCTTGGTCACCAGGTCGTGCGCGTCCTCGGTACGGCGGTCGACCTCCACCAGGAGCACGGGCACCCCGGCGTCCGGCGCGCGCACCACCAGGTCCGCCCGCTGCACGTAGCCGTCGCCGAGCCGGTGCCCGATCTCGGTCTGGAAGCCGAGCCGGTGGCCGATGCCTGCGCGGTGGAGTTCGGCGGCCGTCGAGGTGACCGCCGCAGCGTGCTCGTCGTAGCCGGCACCAAACAGCTTCCCGGTGACCGGGTCGTACTTCTTTTCCCGCAGTGCCGAGAGGCGTATGCCTTTCGGCTCCAGCAGTAGCTTCGCCTCGTCGTGTCCGCGCTTGGTCAGCACCCACACCTGCCGCTGGTCTTCCCGGACCGTTTCGATCCGCACCAGGTGGTGGTCCTCCAGGTCCAGGAGGTTGTCGCGTACGAGCTTGTCGTGCTGGTTGCCCGGGCGGGTCAGTTTCCACAGCTGGTCGGGCGTAGCCCTCTGGAAGATCCCCAGCGCCTGCAGGAGCTCCCGGCGTCGGGGCCCGGTCGAGTTCTTCCGGTGAGTGGGACGCCTGGCTACATCTACATGAGGGATGTCGGCGCTGCGCCGACCCCCTTTCCGCTGGGCCTGACCTGCGGAAACGCCCGGCTTCCGACGGCGGGGTGTGGAGGGGGTGATGGAGGGGTCCACGGAGGGGGTCTGTCCGGCCGGGTCAAAGGGCTGCTCGGGCTCGGTGCTCGCCACAGGATGCTCCTGGAGGTGGGGCGGGCCTGTCCCGCCATTCACCTTCTACAGGTGCGGTTTTCGGGCTTGGTGTGACGCCGGCCTCGAAGAACCTCTCCGCCGTGACCGCATCGTGATCAACGCGAAGGGAGAGTTCTCCCCCGTCGGCGCCCGGTCTCTGTCCACAGGACCGCAGCCCGAGCATCGGGTTCGAGGCCGCCGCGATCAGCGGGGCGGCCCGTACGTGAGGAACTGTCCGTGATCATGATTCAGAACCCGCCTCTGTTCCCGGTTCCCGGCGTGCCGCTCGTTCCGTTGACACCGGAGGTGGCAATCAGCGCCTTCGATTACCTCCGGGCCGTTCAGGCCGGTGATATCGAAGCGGCTGCCAAGTTCGCCGACGCCCATCCGCAGATGCCTTCGATGCTCGTCAACGTCGCCGAGCGGATCATTATCCCGGTCACCGCCCTGTGCGGTCTCGACCCGGACCCGTGCGACGACTCCTTCGCCCTGGAGGCCGTCGGGCGGGTCCTCGTGGCCACCCTGCGCAACTGGTCGATGCAGGCCGGGCCGTGCACCGCGGAAGGCATCGCCCGCGCAGTCATCGACTTCGTCGCGCACATCCTCACCGACGACGACCGTGAGGACGTCTCCGACACCCTGTACGAACTGGAGGTCGTCGGCGTGGGCCAGGCCCTTGAGGCGCATCCCGCACCGAACGGTGCGCACCCGACGCACCACACCACCGCGTAGCCGTACCTCCAGGACGGCGGTGGTGCGGTGCGGCGCGCATCCCCGGCGCACCGCTGCACCGCACCGCGCCACCGCACCGTCCCGGTGCGCACCCGGCGCACCGCACCATCGGGCGCCGATGGCGCCGTCTCCCGGCGTCGCCGCACCGCGCCGGGGCCGCCACGGCCGGGCGCGCTCCTCTATCACGCACCCCCTTGTCCGCGACCTGATCGCGAGCCGAAGCCGGCGATGTCAAGGAGGAACGTCGCGGTAGCAGAGGTGGACAAGGGGGTGTAGCGGAGCCGGACAAGGGGGGTGGCGCGCGTTCGGCCGCACCCGGACAAGGGGGGGCGGCGGTGCGGTGCGGAGCGTCGGGTGCGGCGCACCGGTGCGGTGCAAGGGCGCCAGGCGTCGACGGAGTGGTGCGGTGCCGGGCGCGGTGGCGCACCATCGCGGTGCGCACCACGGTGGAGGCCATCATCGTCCGGCGCACCGAAGTGGAGTCCACTCGGTGGAGTCCACCTGGTGGCGATGCGCGGTGTCGGGTGGACTCCACTCAGTGGACGGTGCCTGGCGCCCTCACCACAACCCTGTGCTGGAGTGCCGCGCCCGGGCAGAGCTCAGGCATCGCGGCGGTGCTCGGCGGCGTTGACGATCCGGTTCTGCCAAGGCCGGGGCCGGCGCGAGTTCCTGGCGGCGAGGCGGCGCTCAGCGGCGTCCTGGAACCGTCGAAGCTGCTCGCTCAGCTCCTTCTTCATGGCCTCCTTCGACTTCGGCTTCCGGGGGCGCTGCCAGATCGGCTGCCAACCGACGGGCTCGTCGAGCGCGGCGGCCATCTGCTCGCGGGCGGCACGAGCGCGGGCGAGGGCTTCGCCGGGGTTGGGCTGTTCATCCGGGGTGCTCACGTGACTCCTCCTGTGGTTCGGCCCGGTGTGTGCGGGGTGCCGGGCTGCTGGGTGTGCCGCGGCGGGGCCGCCGCCGGGGCCGGCTGCAGGCGCGGGCCGTGGGCGGCTTCTCGCGCCCGCCGGCTGTCCTGGAGCGTGGCGGCCACCCCCGCGGCGGCGGCTTCGAGGGTCTGGCGGGTCCGCTCCACCGCGTCGATGTCGATGTCGGCCTCCGGCTCCAGGAGGCGGCCGCCCATCCGGCCGTCACGGAAGGGCCGTGGGTGCGACCTCGAGGCAGCGGGCACCGCAACGGCGTACGGCCGGAGGCGCGAGCCCAGGCGCTCCGCTCGCCGCGCGGCACGGACCCGGGCGGCCAGGGCGCCAGCGGCGAGGCGGGCCCGCTCGTACGGGGCCGCCGTGCGACGGCGGGTCAGCAGGCGCAGCACGGCCTGGTCCTCGGTGTCGCGCGGGTACAGGGCGCGCAGTTCGGCGGTCATCCTCCGGCCGCGCCCGACGGGACGGGTGAAGTCGTCAACGGCCGCCTGCACGATCTGTTCGTCCAGGCCGGGTTCGTGGGGTCGGCCGCGCAGGGCGTAGGCGAGGTGCCGGCGGGCTTCGGCGAGCAAGTGGTGGCGCGCGAACGCGCCGCGCATCACGTAGACCACGGCGACGGTGTCCACGGCCGCCAGGACGACATCGACGACCGGCCGCACCCTCGCCCACACCGCCGCGGCCGCCGCCCGCGCCCGCTCGGCAAGCCGGTAGACGGTGCAGGCGCCGAACGCCCGGTTCGCCGAGGTGCGCCATCGCGCCCGCAGCTCGGCCAGCGACAGCAGCTCCGTGCGCTTGGGCGAGCGGGTCCGGTCGGCGGCCTGACACGCCAGCGCGTAGCCGGCCTTCTCCCCCGGCGGGTGCCCGTGGCGTTCTTCGTACTTGTCCGTGAGAACGGACAGCGCGTCCTCGATCTGCTGGCGGCGGGTCGACTGCCAGCCGATCAGCCGCCGGTCGATCCCCGCGATCTCCATCACGGGCCGGCGGCCCGGGGTCACCTCGCGAGGCTCCCACGCCCACCCGAGCCGCGCCGTCACCTCCTCCATGAAGTGGAGGGTGTAGAGGGTGTCGGCCGCGACGATGTTGGCCATCAGAGAGTCCGCCGACAGGTTGCCCCACTCCCCGTCATGCGGCCGCCGCGCGCGGATCGAGACGACCGCGTGGTCGTGGAGCAGCGGCTTCGACTCGGCAGCGCGGGACTCGTAGTGCCGGAACACCGCAACGATCAACCCGTCCTTCACGGGCCGGCGGTGCTTGCCGCCGCTCCCCCACCGGATCTGCGCGACCGACTCCTCCAGCCACGCCAGCGTCCTGTCCCGGGCGACGTCCTGGCACGACTCCAGCACGAGACGAGTCTCGTCGCCGGTGAGCGCCCACGCGATGTGCGCCGTCGACGGGGCCCGGAAGACCAGGTCCATCGCCAGCCACGGCGTGCGCTCCTTCGCCTTCCCCGTCTTCGGCGACGTGTTGTGCTCGATGGGCCTGCCCAGCACGGTCGCCCGCCGGGCACGGGCCGGGCTCTCCCCCTGTGCCAGGAGCTCGCGCTCGATCCGGTCGGCGTCAGGGTGCCGGCCCTCCCCCAGGAGCAGCTCGGCCTGCCGCTCGCTCACCACGTCCCCGGCCTTGAGGCCGAGCGCGGCCAAGCCCCGGCCCTTCCAGATACCGGGCGGGACACCGGCTTCGTCCTGGGCGTCGCGCAGCGGCGTCCCCGCCGCACGGTGGCCGTCGCCGGCCATCACGCCACGGAACAGGTAGCGCACCCCGGCCCCCGGGCGGACCTCCGCTTTGCTGATCATCGGCCCATGGAACCCGGGTGCTGGCCTGCGGAAAAGCGTGATCCGGGGGCGGTCCCGCCGGGCGGGAGGGCATCACCAGATCTTTATCGGGAGGCCCGCCGGGCGGGCCTCCGAACCAGCCCGCGACGGTAAGCCGCCGGTGTGTGCACTCTCCCGCGCATGGAAATCACCCGAGCCGGAATCGCCTGCCCCATCTGCCCCGCGACCACCGAGGAACTGGTGTACCTGGTCCTCAGCGCCCAGTCGCCCTTCCCTCAACGAGAGCACGTCAGGGACCGCTGGTGCCCCGCCGGCTGCCACCTGCTCCACCTCGACCGCTGGAGGAAGGAGATGCCGCCGCTCCCCGGCGACGACGTCTGACGACGCCGTGCGAATACTGCGCCGCACCCCCGCGAACCCCAACAAGCGACAACAACCGACTCCGTTCAACCAGCGGAGAGCTACGTAGCGCGCCCCCGCTCCACGGCGGAGACGCCCGATCTGAACCACGTCACCGACTCCCTCACCCCCGGGTGAGGACCCCGCCCCCGGCCACCGGCCGGGGGCTTCGTGCTTCCTGGAGGAGACTGTGCCGACGTACGAAGCCCTGCCCCGCTTCACCACCGACCTGGACCGCCTCACGCCCGCCCAGCGCCGCCGCTTCCGCCAAGCCGTCAACGCCTTCGTCGACGACCTGCGCACCGGCCGCGGCCGCTTCCGCGCCGGCCTCCGCGTTATGGGCGTCCGCAGCGCACCCGGCGTCTTCGAACTGACCTGGGACGGCAACGGGCGGGCCACCTGGCAGTACGGTCCCGAACTCGTCCAGGGCGTGCAGCACGTGATCTGGCGCCGCATCGGCACCCACGACATCCTCACCGGCCCGTAACACCTTCCCGGGGCGCGTCCGGGAAGCGGCTCGAACGCCTCCTCTTCGGGGTGGAGGTACCGGGGCTGCCTGGCCGGACGCCGTCCTGGAAGGGGATGCTGGGGGCATGGACGAGACGCTGCTGCAGCGGCTGGACGAGGCATTGAACACGCTGGCCGAGAATCCGGGGCACCCTCCCCGCCGCCGGGACCTCGAGGCGGCGGACGAGGACGTGCTGAAGGTGATCCTCGCCGCTGCCGACCGGGCAATCCGCGCGCGGGATCAAGTCTGGGCGCTGACCGAGACGCTGGTGGACGACGAGATGCCGCTGGTGATCTGGCCCGCACGGAACCTGGACGACCACCTCGCCACAGGCGAAGAGGCCGAACGGGCCGACGACCGGCTCCGGCAGCACACGGCCGAGAGCGCCCGCAATATGGCGACGTGGCGCCGCGAGCGCCTGCAGAAGGTCCAGGAGCACCTCAACGACAGTCAGCAGCGGCTCGATGAGCAGCTGCAGCGCGTGGACGATGAGGTCGCCGCCGGCCCTCCGCCCCGCGACCGGGCGAGCTGGTAGATCACCGCACGGAAATCTTCTCCGGCGCGGCGCCCACCTTCCACGGTTACCCGCGCTTGATCACCCAGTGGCCGGGCCGACGACGTCGGCCCGGCCTCCACCTCAGCCGCAGTCCAGTCCGCCCCGCCCGCTGCTGATCGAGTTCGCGCGACAGTTCATCGGCGCGCAGAGAGAGAGTTTTGGTCCGGCGCAGCACGGCTCGCAGCAGCGCACGCAAGGAGGCCGGGTCCTCCAAGAGGGGTTCTTCGAGTTCGTCGGGGGCATGCCACGCGCCGAAGCTGAACGGGGCACTGGTGCCGGTCGCTGTGGCAGCCCTCGTCATCAGCGTGCGCGCAGCGTCGACGAACCTCGCTGCCAGGGCCGCGGTCAGGAGCTCCATGATCTGCGAGTCAGTGGTCTCCTCGTCCGGTACGTCGCCTCGCTCGACGAGCAAGTCCCGGAGCCAGTTGCGGGAGGTGGGCGAGGCGTGGCCGAGGAAGTTCCTCCACCTCGTCAGCTCGGTGAAGAACGTCTTCTCGTCCTCGGTCCAGGCGAATGGCTCCGCATGGGGCCGAAGCATGCTCGCCGACTGGGGGAGCTTGTTGGCCCGCTCCATGAATTTCATGCTGCTAACGGTGTTGCCGGCCCTGATATGGGCCCAGTTGATAAACGCTTCCACGGACGCCTGGACGAGGACCACCGTGGCGATAACCGCGTCCCTTTCTCGGCTCCGGCGCTCGAGGCCGCTGAGGCCGGCGGCCCGTTCCAGATCGGCCTGGGCCGCGAACATGGCAGCACGGCGGCTCTCGACATCGGCCCGGCGGAACATCACCTGTGCGAGATCGACGTCATGGCGGGGATCCGACTCCTGCCCGGCAGCAGAAAGTCCGGTGTACGTGGTGTTCATGGGCAGATGCTGACAGCGCGCTGCGCTCCTCCGCTTGGGATTTCCTGGCCCTCCGGCAGCAGCAGGCTCAGCCCAGGGTCGAACGGGCAAGGGCGGCGTCCACGGGCCAGGCGTTGCCGGGATGATGGGGGGATGAGCACGACTCGTCCGATGCTGAACCAGCGTGAGGCTGCCGCCGCGTGCGGGGTAAGCCGTTCCACGATCCGCCGGCGCCGTGAGGCCGGGCTGTTGCCGGGGGCGGTGGAGGACCCGGAGCGGGGCTGGCTGATCCCGGTCGAGGCGCTCCTCGCCGCTGGCTTCACCCTGAACGCCCCCGCCCCGCCTGACCCGTCATCGCCCCATGGGCCAGCGTCAGCCAGGGCCGATCTGGGTGACCTGGTGGGTGGATCGGTCGCCGAGCTGCGTGCGGAGCTTGAGCGGGTACGGCATCAGCACGCCCTGGAGCTCGCCGAGGCCCGCCACGGCCGGGCGCTCGCGGAGAGCGAGGCGGTCCATCTGCGGGCGCAGCTCGACGCCCGGGCCGAGCACATCGGTGACCTCCAGCGGGCGCTGCAGGCGCTGATGCCCGCTCCGGTGCGGCCTGCGATCCCGCAGCCGGGCGAGGGCCTCGGTCGTTCGCCCTACGGCGGCTGACGGGTTCCCTGGCGGGTCAGCCGCGGTAGCCGGAGCGGATGAGTGCGTCGGCGGCCTGGCGGCGGTCGCCGGCTGCCGTCTTGGAGACGTTGAGCTCGGTGGCGATCTCGTCGATGGACACCGCGTACATGTCCGGGTGGGCGGGGCGCTGGTCGGCCGGGATTTCGGTGTGCGCGGTGAGGATCATCCGGGCGACGCGTCGTTCGCCGCGTTCGCGGGTGCTGAGCCGGGCCTCGTCCTCTGCTTCCTGGGCGGCGAGCTCTGCGCGGGCGGCGTCTTCCCGGGCGACGGCGGCGGCTGCGGTGGCCTCGGCTGTCTCGCGCTCGGCCCGGGCGGTGCGGGCGGCTGCCTCGCGGTGTTCCGCGATGCGTCGGGCCTCTTCCGCCTTTGCTCGCTCGGATTCCGCGGATCGGCGGTCGGCTTCCGCCTGCGCGGCGGCGGCCGCGAGCCGGTCCTCCTCCGCCTGGCGCTGGGCAGCCGCGGTGCGAGCCTCGGCTTCCGCCTCGGCAGCGGTCTTCTCCGCCGTCTCCTCCCGCTCCGCGGCCCGCTCCGCGGCCTGCGCGCGCCGTTCCGCCCCCTGGAGCTCTCGCTCCGCCTCCTTACGGGCGGCTTCCGCCGCGAGCCGTGCCTGGTGCGCGGCCGCGTCCGCTTCGGCTTCGCTGGCGGCTTCGGCGACCCGGGCCTGAGCCTCGGCCGCAAACGTCTCGGCCGTGATCCGGCTCTCCGCCGTCGCGAGCCCGGCGCCGATCTCCATGCGCCGCACCTTCGCGGCGGCGTCCCGCGCTTCGGCCTCCAGGAGCCGCTGCTCCTCTCGGATGGCCGCCTGTTCGATCCGGTCCTGCTCTGCTGCCGCGCGGGCGTCGGCTGCTTCCTGCTGCAGGCGGGGCAGGGCGAGGGCTTCGTCGACGGTCAGACCGTAGGGGGCCATGGTGAAGGGCAGCAGCGCCTCGGCGCCGGCCTTCTTCCGCCAGCGGCGTCCGTACTTGTGCTGGAGCCAGGCCCGGTAGACGGTGCGGTCCTTCTCCATGGCGACCATGCGGGCGTAGGACGGGACCTCGTAGAGGCGCATGCGCCGGTACAGGCGCCATGCCGACCAGGGGGCCAGCAGCCAGCGGTGGAGCGGGACCTTGTCGGACTCGACCGCCAGGGACAGCCGGTTGGTGTGGATGATCAGGTGCCGGGCGGCTTCGATCACCGCCACAAACAGCACAGGCAGGACGCCGTGCATCGCGGCGGCGAGCGGGTCCTCGGCCGGCGCCTTCTCCCCCGCGTTGATGTTGAAGACGATCGTGGCGACGGTGAGCAGGTGCGCGATGAGCCGCAGCAGCGGCTTGGCCATGCGCAGCCACACGAGGACGAGGTCGAGCCCGTACATCGCGATGATCCCGGCGTCGATCCCGACCGGGAACACGTAGGAGTAGTTGCCGAAGCCGCGGGCCTCGGCGAGGCCGCGAAGGGCTTCGTAGGAGCCTGCGAAACCGATGCCGCCGACGACTCCGGCGCACACCACGGAGGCCATAATCAGCCACCGCATCGCCTTCGGAGACCATGCTTTCGAACCCGTCTGAGAGGCCACTTCGGCCCCGGCCACTGGCTGGTCGGCCGGGTCCATGAGCACCTCTCCCGCGGCCGCCCCGGCCGCCTGGCGACCGCGCTGTCGCCCAGCTCCCGGAACGCCGTCTTTCGGCTCCGGAACGCCACCGGGAAAAGGCGGAACGGGTTCACGGGAAGGCGGAACAGGTGTCCTGACCTCCGGAACGGCCTCCCGGTCGGCAGAAGTGGCCGGGGCCATGGCCTCCCGATTGGCCGGGGTCTGGTCATCCGTCAGCACGTCATGCATCCGGCCATCTTGCACTGTGTCCGGCGATGCGGAATCACTGGCCCCGACACACTTCGGCTTCCTTGCGTCCTGCGGCGTAGCGTGCCGGCGCCGACGGACACCCGGAACGTGGCGTTGCCGCAGCGGAGCCTGGTAGCAGCACCGGGAAAGCAAAGAGGGTGACCCCGGAATCAGGGTCACCCTCTGGCGGCAAACGGCTAGCGACGGGTCTCCACCCACAGAATGATCAGCGTGACCGCTCCGCTGCCGAGCTTGGTGCCCGCTCCGTGAAGGAAACCATCATGGACAGCATGTCCATGGTTACGGAGATATTTCCGCAGGTAGGCCCACCTGATCGAACGTGGCTTGTCCACGTCGGTACTGGGCCGGGGAGCCCCATCGTTGTTACTCTGGTCCACGCGAGTCCTTTCATGGTCTGTCGAGACGTGCCGGGACAGTGCACGCAGGGGCCTCCCGACCGAATGGCCTAGGAAACCGGGTTGGGGTGGGCCCCTTTGTGCATGCAGAAGTCTACGTGGCTGTCGCGACACTCCATGAGGTCCGAGAGGGCCTCAGTTTCCTGTTGCATCAGGAAGTTGAAGGGAAACGTGGACGACCCAGGACACGCTTTGGACGCAAACCGTGGAGCAGCACGAGAATCCGGGCCTGAAGTGACATACCTCACAGGCGCTCGACAGGCGGTCGGCGTGTCGCAGCTGGGCGTAACTCCCCCGGCTGAAGCCGGTCTTGCCGATCAGGTTCAGGGCCGGGATTGTTTTCGGCGTTTCCGGTGGAAACGGTCAGTCGGTCATGTCCACGAAACCGAGGTGTGTCATGACCTTTCGGTAGTCGACTGATGGCGCCGAGTTCGGCAGGAGAATCGGCAGCGGGCACTCATCTTCATACAGCTTCTTCGCGTCCGCCGAGTAGCGGACGTACGGCAAGAGCACCGATGCGTACTTAGCCTCTGCCAGTTCCGCCGCGCGCCGGGCGGCGGCTTCCTTGTACGTCGGGGTCGGTGTGCCGGTGAGGAGCATGTGGTTGAGCGTGGGGCGTCCCGGCACCGACCGGCGACCGCGGTTCTTGTCCCGCACCCGCTCCAGCTCGTCGAGGAGCCGGGTGACCATCTTGACGTCTTTGGGGTCGGCTTTGATGGAGGGGATGACGGAGTCTTCCTCGTCCAGCATGCGCAGGACGGAGTAGGGCATCTTGCCGTAGCTCGCCGGGAAGTCCATGTAGAAGACGGTGTCGTCGCCCTGGTAAGAGCGCATGATCTCGGCGAACCAGTCGTTGCGGTCCGCGTCCTCGGCAATGGCGGTGTCCGCGCTTGCCATGGCGGGACTGCTGGGGACGACGCGCAGGTTGGGGATGCGCGCGAAGGCGTCGTCGTCGTAGCCGTCGTCGACGCGGTATCGCGCGGGCAGGGCGACCTCGTCGAGGGTGGCGTTCCCGTACAGCAGGTCCAGGGCGGTCTTTTTGCCCTTCAGGGCCGTCTCGTCGTAGCCGAGGATGAGCGAGGACGACATGTTGCTGTCGAGGTCGAAGACGACACCCGGGTATCCGCGTAGGGCGGCGGTCACAGCCATCGAGGTCGCGCTGGTGGTTTTACTGGACCCCCCGCATTCGATCAGGTAGGCCCAGATGAGGGGCCAGTTGCGGCCTCCGGGTCGGAAGCGGCTGTCGAGGGCGGTCATCGTGCTCCTCCTGCTGCGGCCAGGCCGAGCTCTTTCTGCTCCCACTCGGTCTGCGGTTCGTACTGTGCGTGCTCCTGCAGGAGCCGGACGTGGTGGATCTCGCGGCTGCTCCAGGACTGGCGACGCGCGGCGGTGCGGAGTTCGGCGGCGGCCAGGCCGCTTGCGAAAGCGGCGAGGCGCTGGAGGTTGGTGTCGTCCGACTCCTGAACCGCGCTGAAGTAGGTGGCGGCGTCGGTGGCCTCCAGGGTCAGGCGGTTGGTCTCGCGAAGCCAGGTGAAGGCGCGCTGCTGAGCGGCGGACTGCTGCTGTGGGGCGAGAACTGCGGCGGCGAGCACGCTGAGGACGAGGTCGTGGTTGTCGGGATCGGCCGGGTCGGTGGTCTCCAGCAGGAGCCGGCAGTGCGTGTCGCGGGCAGCAGCAGCGACGCGACGGTCTGCGTCGTCCGTCCCTGCGGACGGCTTGGCCGCCTTCGGCTTGCGCGGGGCGGGCGGGGCGGGCTGACTGTTTCCATTGGAAACGGTGAGTTCGGGGTCCGCGTTCGAGGCGTCGGGCGTTTCGCTGGACGAGGCGTTTCCATTGGAAACGCCAGCGTCGTCTAGGGCGTCCTCGGGCTGGCGCTGGCGGGCGAGGATCTGTGCATGCGCCGTGGTGGGGTGCATACCGCCTCGTACGAGGCCCAGGTAGTCCCGCTGGTCCCGGTCGTCGAGCTTCTGCGCCTTCTCGGCTGCGCTGACCTTGAGCGTGCCGTCGCGGAGGGCTTCCTGTACCTCGGGGGTGAGGGTGAGCAGCTGGACGCGCTTCCACACCGTGCCCTTGGAGATGGCGCCCTCGGCAGTCTCACCGACCTTCTCGGCGATCTGCTCGTAGGAGAGGCCGGCGTCGCGGAGTGCCTTGTAGTGCTCGGCTTCCTCGAGAGGGCTGAGCTGGGCTCGACGCAGGTTCTCGATCAGCGTGATGAGGCGGGCGTCCTCAACCTTGTCGTCGCGTAGAACGCTCGGGATCTTCTCCCAGCCCAGTTCCTGGACGGCCCGCCAGCGGTGCTCTCCGAAAAGAATCACGTTGGGGGCCGTGATCTTGTCGGCGGTCTCGGGGTAGGTCTGGATCCACAGATCGGCCCTGATGTGGGCGATGTTCTGCAGGAGCCCGACCTCCTTGATGGTCGCTGCGAGCTCAGGCACTCCCTTCATCTGCCGCTTGTTGAAGGGGTTGGGGCACAGGGACGCCAGTTCCAGGTCCAGGATGTCGCCGCTACGGTCCTTGTCGGTGTACAGGACCTCCTCGGGAGTGACCTCGGGCTTGGACTTGGTGCTGTTGCGCTTGGGCCGTGGGAGCGCCATCGAATCTCCAGGACTGCTGTCAGAAGTACGGGGCGAGACTAGCGTTTCCAGTGGAAACGGCAGAGCCCATCCCCACCAGAATCCGCCTCGCAGTCGTTGGATCGGGCCTGGCGAAGACTCGATGGTTCGACAACCTGTTGTGCCTGCCGTCGCGTTGGGGGTCGCAGCGGTTGCGTGCGTTTCCAGTGGAAACGCAAAGAAGGCCCGGCTCCCCCGCGGACGATCGCGGGGGAGCCGGGCCTCCAGTTTGGTGTTGCGCTGCCGCTTCGGCAGAGCAGCCTGGCGCAACGGATTCAGGTGAGCGCGTGGGGCGGACACCTCAGGTTCAGCGAGCCCAGGTGGCGGGCGCACCGTGGTCAGGGTCGGGGAGAGCGATGGCGGTAGTCGGGGCGGCGGGGTGCCGCATGGCGGTGACGGGGACGGCGCTGGGCTCCTCGGGTCGGGCCCAGGCGAGGTGCCAGGTGTCGTCGGGGTGGCAGTGGATGGTGGCGTGGGTGTGGACGGCGCGGGGGATGCGGGGGATGACGTCATCGGGGTCGTCGCCGGGGTAGAGGCACCAGCGGGTCCAGGCGTGGACGCGCTGCATGTAGAGGGCGGCGGCGTGGATGGTGGTGGCCCAGCGGTGGTGTCCGAGGAGGACGAAGAGCGCGGGGTGGTCTCCGGGTTCGGCGTCCGGGGCGGGCAGGCCGGTGATGTGCAGGCCGCCGAGGACGGGGGTGAAGCCGAGGGCGGCCGGGTTCTCGTCGGCGGTCCAGGTTCGGGGGCCGGGGGCGGGCTCGTGCAGGACGGTGGTCATGCGGTGTCTCCTTCACCGGTGGGTGTCTTGATGCGCGGTGCGGGAGGCGCGCAGGTGCTGGGCGTCTACCTGGGTGTGCGTGGGGTTCGGGCGAGGAGTTCTGTGAGGGCGGCCGGCCTTCTACCGGGCTGCCGGAGTGGCTGCGGCGGCGACGAGGGCGAGGGCCTCTGCCACGGTGTCGGTCAGGGTCTCGTGCACCGGGGCGCCGTGGCGGCGGGCCACGTAGATCAGGTAGCGGTTGCGTTCGGGGTTGGGGCAGTCGGGCGGGCAGCCGAGGACGGCGCGGCCGCTGCCGACGTCGAGGCCGAATTCGACGTTGGTCGTCATGCCGGGCATCGTGCGCATGTCGCGGGGGATCCAGAAGAGGATCGCGTCGGAGGCGGCTCGGGCGTCGGTCTCCCAGTTGACCTGGTGCTCGTAGCGCTCGGCGCGGATGCCGTCGCGGGACTCGGGGGTCAGGACGGTCAGCGGTTCCGGTCCGGTCCACTGGGCGGTGATGAGGGTGAGGGCCTCGGGCCGCCAGGACGGGACCGGGGTGCTCCTGTCCGGGGTGGGACCGGCCAGGAACATCTTGGGGCCGGCGGGGATGGGTTCGCGGGCCATGACGAGGCGGACGCTGTTCATGGGGAGGTGACTCCGTTCTGCGTGGCGGCGCGGGCGGTGTGCTGCGGGGTCCAGGGCAGGGGCAGGCCGTCGTCCTCTTGGCGGCCCAGGACGTGGACGTGGAGGTGGAAGACCGTCTGGGTCGCCGCGGCGCCCTTCGAGGTGATCAGGTTCGCGGCGGGGTGTTCGGCCATCAGCTCGGCGGCCCGGCGCATCACGGTGGCGGTCACCTCGGGGTCGGTGCCGGCGTCGTCGACGTGGACGCGCGGCAGGACCAGGAGGTGGCTGGCGTTGACGCCTCCGGAGCGGGGGCGGATCGCGAGGGCGTCGGGCCATTCGCGGACGGTGACGGCCGGGGCTTGCCCGGCGGCGATGGCGCAGAAGGCGCAGGTCTTCATCGAAGCTCCTTGGCGGTCATGGGTGGTGCCTTCTTCACCGGTCTCGCGCGGGGCGGCGTTCTTCGCGTGCTCGCCGGCGGCGGCCTGCCCGGGGGTGGGGGAGCGGCGGGCGGCGAGCGTGGCGAGGAAGGCGTCGACGGCGGCCTGGTCGTCGGGGGAGAGCGGGCCGGGGCCGTTCCCGCAGCGCCGGTAGCGGCGGTTCACCGGCCCGTTTCCTCGGGGGTGGGGCCGTAGTGGCGGGCGACGGCGGCCGCGAGCTCGCAGGCGTGGGTGATGTCGTCGAGGGTTCGGGTGGTGTGCTCGCTCCAGGACTCGTAGTAGACGTACGGAGCGCCGGTGAGGGCGCAGAGGACGGCGCCGAGGACTTCGTCGGCGGCGCGTCGGGTGTCGTCGTCGCCGTGTCCGTCTTCGGCGGTGTGGACCAGGGCGTGGTAGAGGCTGTGGCCGGTGGAGGGGGCGTGGAGATGGGGGTCCCAGCCGTGGTCGCGCATGTGGCGGGCGGCGGCCTCGATGTGGCGGGCGACGGCGTCACCGGTGAGGCGGGCGCCGCTGAGGCCGTACCAGGTGTCGGAGCTGCTGAGGGTGCGGACGTGGCGGTCGGTCAGGTCGATGGTGAGCTGCACGGGGCGTCCCTTCAGGGGTGAGGACGAGAGGCCGCCCCGTCCCCGAGGACGGGGGGTGGGGGCGGCTTCGCCAGGGTGGGGGTGTCAGGAGGCCGGGAGCCGGAGCACGGCGGCGAGGATGTCGGCGTGGTCGAACGCCAGGCGCTCCGGCAGGCCGGTCAGGGGCCACCAGCGGGCGTCGCGGGCGTCGTCCCCGGCGGTGGCCCGGGTGTCGGCGGGGACGGTGGCGAGGTAAGTGACGGTGACGTACCGGCCGCGCGGGTCGCGGTCGGGCTGGTCCCAGACGCCGACCAGGCGCAGCTCGTCCTCGGTCACGCGGACGCCGGTCTCCTCCTCCAGCTCCCGGACGGCCGCCCGGAGGCCGGTCTCCCCGCAGTCGACGTGTCCGCCGGGAAGCGCCCAGTGGCCCTCGTAGGGGTCCCAGCCGCGCTTGATGAGCAGGACGCGGCCGTCTTCGGTGACGGCGACGACGTCGGCGGTGTAGCGGATGTTCTCGGGGTGGTCGGCCATGGTCAGTCCTTCTGGTCGGGGTCGTGGGTGGACCGGCTGCGGGTCTCGTGGGCGTGGATCAGGTCGGTGATGGCGTCGGCGTGTTCGGCGGTGCCGACCCAGGTGCCGGCCTCGGTGAAGACGGGCACGGTGTCGCTCTCCGGGTAGAGGACGACGAGGTAGGGGCCGTAGCGGTCGAGGATCATCTCGGCGAGGTCCCGGGCGGGCGCGGGGGCCAGGAGCTCCAGGGCGTCGACGTCGAGGCGCGGGCCGCCCTCGTCGCCGGGGCCGGGCAGGACGAGGTGACCGCCGACGCGCAACAGGTCGCCGGGCCGCATCACGTGGAGCAGCGCGTGCGCGAAGTGCGGCTGGACGGTGCGGCAGGCCCAGATCGTCTCGTCGGCGACGTCGTCGGTGGGCGAGGAGATCACCCGGAACCGGGCGGTCAGGCCGTCGTCGCCAGGGACGGGGATCTCGTCGAGGTAGCCGTCGAGGACCAGGGGTATCGCGGTCATCGTCAGCCCGCCTTCCGGGCCGGGGCGGCCGGGTGGGCGGCGGCGTACTTGGCCAGGACCGTCTTGGACGGCAGGCCCCGGTCGGCGACCGGGTGGCCGTGGGCGCGCGCCCAGGTCCGGATCCTGGTGAGCTCGTCGCGGCTGTAGGTGCCGCTGGTGCCGGTGCGGATCGGGGTCGGCGCCACGGCGGCCGTGGTGGTGCGGGTGCCGGCCTTCGCGGCGCGCAGCTCCTGCTCCGCCTGCTCCAGCGCCTGGCGGGCCTCGGCGACGCGGGCCTCCGCCTCGCGCTGCGCGGCCTCGCTGTCGCGGCGGGCAGACAGCTCGGTGAGGGCGGTGGTGATGCGGGCGGCACTCTTGCGGACCGAGGCGGCCTGGTGCCCGGCCGCCCAGTCGATCAGCTTCTGGAGGGAGTCGGAGGTCGGGAGCGGGATGACGGGCACGTCGATCGCCGAGGTCAGGGAGGCGTCGGCACGGGGGAGGCCGAGGCCCTTGTCGGCGATGAGGTCGCTCAGTTCGGCCTCGGTCAGGCCGGTGGCCTCGCGGATGGCCTGCTCGTCGGCGCCGTCGGCGTGCATCGACAGCGCGACGGCCTCGTGCGCGGAGCGGGTCGAACCGGTGGCGGTGGGGTTCGTCGTCATAGGTGCGTCTCCGGTTTCCGGGAGGAGGGGGAAGAGGGCGGTGAGGGTTTCGGGGTCGCGGGGGAGGTCGAGGACGTCCAGAAGCTGGGCGAGGTCGTCCTTGTCGTGGGCGCGGCGGGCGAGGGTGCGGGCGGCGGCGCCCTGCTCGTCGGCAGTGCTGGGGTTCAGGGCCAGGGCCTGGGCCTTGGCGCTCTCGGTGAAGTCGTCGAACACGGCTCTCCTACGCGGCCTCGGCGGTGGTGGTCGGGCGCGGACGGCGCTGGGCGAGGAGGAGGACCTCGCGGTTACGGCGCTGCTGCTCGGGGGTGAGCCGGCGGGGCCGGGGGCCGTCGCGGTGCCACAGCGGCGAGGCCGGCGGCTCGGGGTAGGCCAGGGCGTGGTCGACGGAGGGGTCGGTGTCGCTCACAGGTACCTCCAGTGGGAGGAGTTCAGGCGTGGTCGGTCGTCGCACGGCCCTTGGGCGGGTCGGAGACGAACCTGCTCTCGCCGGGGTGTGCCGCGTTCCAAAGCTCCGCGCAGACCTTGTGGACGGGCTCTTGGGCGTGGGACCTCAGCGGGGTAGTGGTGCCGCACAGCACGCACGGGGCGGGCTGACCGAAGTGCCGGCCATCGCGCCAGTCGAGGAGCCGGACCGGCACCACGGGCTGCTCTGGCGGCGGGGTGGGCACCGGGCGCGTCTGGCGGCGCCGGGCGGTCACGGCCGCAGGTCGGGAAGCTGCTGGAGGACCTGGGCGACGAGCTCGGGCGCCGGTCTCCACGCGGGGAGCGCGCCGGTGGCGGGCACCGGGAGGGGCAGCTCGCGGACGCCGTCAAGGACCAGGTGGTGCGCGTCGCGCTGCGCCCAGGGGCTGGTGCAGTGCTCGGGTCCTTGGTCGAGGTGGCAGTCGGTGAGCCGGGCGACGCCGATGACCGCGCCGCGGTGCAGCTCGCGGCCGCGGATGGCGGTGGCCACCAGCGGGTCGCGCAGCAGGGCGGGGTCCGGCTTCGCTTTCCCGGCGTGGAGGAGGACCCAGCCGCGCCACGGCCAGTGGACGGGCCGGTTCTCGGTGGTCTTCCCGGCGAGGATGCAGGTGGCCCAGGGCTGACGGATCGTGATGCCCCGCACCCACGCCCCCGGGTCGGCGAGGAGGCTGGGGTCGCTCATGCCGCCCATCCCCACACGGCCGTGCCCGGCCGGCCGAGGCGGCGCCCGTTGAGGGAGGGAACCGTGGCGTGCTCCGCCGTGGCGAGGATCGGGCGGCCGGAGTGCTTGCCGTCGTACAGGGCGGCGTCGGCGGCCCGCTGCAGCGCGGACAGGTCGCGGGAGCCGACGGCGGCCGGGGTGGCGGCGCCGACCGAGGTGGCGACGTCGACGGTGCGGCCGTCGTCGAGGACGACCGGGGTGTGCAGCATCCGGACCAGCTGCTCCAGGCGGAGAGCGCGGCGGTCGGCGGGCAGCTGAAGGACGGCGGCGAACTCGTCGCCTCCGAGCCGGCCGACCGCAGCGCGCGGGCCGGCCCAGGCCGTGAGGCGGGACGCGATCGACGCGAGGACGGTGTCGCCCGCCGCGTGCCCGAGCCGGTCGTTGATCTCCTTGAACCTGTCGGCGTCGACCATGACCACGGCCACGTCGTCGTGGCGGGCCAAGAGCCGGCGGGCGCGGGCGGTGTAGGCGTCGCGGCGCAGCAGTCTGGTCAGCGGGTCACGCTTGGTGGAAGCCAGGCGGCGGTGCAGGGCGGTGGCGTGGACGGCCCAGCCGGTGAGCGGAACGGCGGCGGTGGTCAGCAGGAGTGCGCGGGTCCCGATCCGGGTCCGCAGCTGTGTGACGGGGTCCATACTGGGGTCTCCCTCTCGTCGTGTACGGGACGGGCTCAGCCCCGGGGCAGGCGCCGGTTTGGACGCCATGACGTCTGCCTCGGGGTGTTTTCGTGTCGGGGTGCCGAGGGTCCGGCGGTGTGCTGAACAGGCCGTGAGAGGCCACCGCGTCCGCCCCACCCCCCGGGCCATGTGGGCTCGGGGGCAGGGCGGCACGGAGTGCTCTCACGTGCTCAGTAGCCGCGGTGGTCGTCGACGACGTCGGCCATCTCCACGAGCTGCGCGGCCAGGCGGTAGATCTCGCGCGCGGCGTCCCGGACGGGCCGGCGGTGAATCAGGTCGGCGGCGAAGGCGGTGCTCTTCTCGGCGAGCTCGCTCGCCTGGGTCGCGAGGACCTCCTCGGCCGCGGTGTCGCCGAGCTCGGCGGGCAGCTGCGCGAGGAGTTGGTGGACCACGGCGGCCATCACCGCGCTCGCGTCGGTGAGGTCGCCGGTCGACATCCAGCCCTCCAGTGCCTCGTGCCCGGTCAGGTCCGGGGTGTAGGCGCCGGTCGGCGTGAAGGCGGTGGTGCCCTTCGTCCACGCCTGCAGGATGATCCGCCCCTGGTACGGGTCGGCGCCGATCCTGCGGTCGGTGACGGTGTGCACGAGGGTGACCGCCCGGTCGCCGGGCCGGGTGTCGGGCACCCAGGCCGCGCCCAGGCGCTCGATCAGGACGGCGCCGAGGCGCTCCAGCGGGTCGGGCCGCACGGTCGGGTCGGTGTCGGTGGTGGTCACTGGGCGCTCCTGTCGGCGGCCGTGGGGGCGTGGTGGTGGGGGCGGCCGGGGTGGCCGATGACGGTGGCGATCTGCCGGGTGGAGAGCAGGTGCCCGGCCCGGTCGAGCTGCTGGTGGAGCGCGGTGACCATGGCGTCGCGGCAGCGCAGCCGGGTGACCTCGGCGAGGAGCCAGGCGACGTCGGCCGGCGCGCAGGCGATGAACTCGCCCGCCGGGAGCGGGACGTCGCCGCTGGTGCCGAGGACGGCGACCGGACGGCCGGTGTGGTCTTCGATCAGACCGCTGTCGCCAGGGCGCTGGCGCCAGGCGGCGTCGGGCAGCGCGGCGAGCGGGCCCGGATCTCGGGCAGCCGGTCGGCGGAGGGGACGGGGTTCATGCGGGTGTTCCTCACACGGGAGAAGAGCGGGCCGGGCCAGTGACGGGGGCCCGGCCCGGCGAGAGCCGGATGGAGGGAAGCGGCGCGGGGTGTCCGTCAGGCGCGGTAGACGGCCGGGCGGATGCCGGCGCGGAGCTCGCGGATGATCGAGCAGGGGCCCTTGACGGCGCAGTACGCGTCGTCGGTGTCCGGCAGGGCGTTGCCCTGGGCTCCCCACATGTCGCGGGCGACCGCGTTCACGGCGCGCAGGATCTCGCCGTCGCTGGGACGGCAGGCGCTGTTGGCGGTGCCGACGCCATTCCGGTGGGCGCTGACGATGTGCTGGCGGGCCTGGCGGGCGGCCCAGCGGCGGCTGCTGGGACCGGTGCTCTCGTGCACGTCCCCGCCGCTGTGGAAGGTATCCGCGTGGCAGGCGGTGCAGTGGTAGGTGACCATCTGCTGCGGCTCGCCGCCGCGGCTCCACGTGCCCTCGAACTCGTAGACGACGACCTCGGCGCCCGGGATCTCGGTGTGGGCGAAGGCGGTGACGAGACCGACGCCGTCCGCGACCGCGCCGCGCGCCTGCACGTTCCAGAAGGTGCGGGGGATGTAGTCGTCCCAGCCCTTGCCGTGGGGCCACTTCGCGTACATGACGCCCTGCGAGGGGTCGAAGGTCGCCGTCCCGTCGGCGTTGTCGCGCTTGTACTGCTCGATCTGCTCGATCGATCCGAAGTAGATCGCGGAGAACTCCTCGGACTCCAGGAAGATCAGCCCGTACCCCTCGCGGGTGTGGTGATCGTTCTCCCGCAGCATCTCGACCATGTCCTCGTAGCCGGGGGTGCCCGGGGCGATCGTGCCGACGAGCGGCAGCCGGTAGCGGTCGCAGCTGGTGACGTGGGTGGGGTTGGTCTCGCTGACGTTGTGCGGGGTGCCGTACGTGTTCGTGATCGTGATGCTCATGGCCTGGGGTCCTTCCCTGGTCGGCGGGCGCCCGGCGGGGCCGGGGCGCGGCGGGTTGTGCTTGTCCGGCGAGGCGCTGAGCGCGCGACTCAGGCGCGGATCGCGTCCGCGTACGGCGCGGCCTGGCCCTCGAGGTCGTCGCCCTGGTCGTCGGCGCCGTGGACGGTGCAGACGGTGTCCGCGTCGGTGAGAGAGCCGGTGAGCGCGTCGAGGAGCGTGGTGACCGAGTGGGCGGGCGCCCAGGCCCGGGCGGTGCACTCGTCGACGGGGCAAGCGGTCAGCAGGTCGAAGCCGTAGTCGCCCTCGCCGTCGACGTCGCGGCGCAGGGCGAGGATGAGCCGGTCGGCGCCGAGGGTGATCTCGGCGACGCGGTCGCCGCCGGCGAGCGTGGAGCCCTCCACCCACCGCCACAGCGGCAGGACGGCGTCCCCGAAGACGCGGCGGACGAGGAGGAGGGAGCCGAGGCCGGGGTGGCCGTCCCAGCCGAGGTCGGCGCGGCGGGCGTCACTGGCCCGCTGCAGCAGCGGCTCCAGGCGGTGGAGCTGGTCCGCGAAGACCACGCGGTCGAAGCCCTCGCCGCGCAGGCCCGGGTAGGCGGTGACGGCGGCGGCGTGCTGGGCGCGGACGGTGTCGGCGGGCACGGCGCGGTCGGGGGTGCGCGAGGTCTGCCGGATGACGCACAGGGAGACCGGGGTGCCCATGAGAACCGCGACCGCGGGGACCCCGTGGCGGCGGGCTGCCTGCACCAGCCCCGTCCGCACGGCCTTCTCGCAGTTCGTGGCGTCGATGACGGTCGTCTTCTTGCGGGTCAGGCGGGCTTCCAGGACCGTCCGCAGGGCGGCGACCGCGTCGGCCGTGGCGGCCTGGTCGCCGGCCTCGTCCGAGACCATCGCCCGGAACGCGTCGAGCTCCAGCACCTGGGTGCTGGGCCAGGTGGAGGCGAAGGTCGACTTGCCGGAGCCGGCGGCCCCGACCAGGACGACCACGGCCGGGTCGGGGATCGCCGTGTCGAGCGGCTGGAGCGTGGCGGTGAAGGTGCGGGCCATGAGCGCGGGTTCTCCTGTCGCGGGTGGGCGCGAGCGCCGGAAGGCGAAGAGCGAGGGAAGCGGTGAGGATCGCCGCTCGGTGCGGCCCCGCCCCTCATCAGGGGCGCGGGGACGGGGCGCACGCGGAGCGGGCCGGGCGGTTCGGGTCAGTCGCCGGCGGCGGCGCGGTACTCCTGCGTCATGTCCCACACGAGCGGGCGCAGGAGCTCGTGGGCCCGGTTCAGGAAGACGGCGCGGGCGGTCTCGTCGGTGCTGTTGAGGGCCTCGTCGAGGTGGGACGAGGCGGTCTCCAGGTCCTCGTGCCCGTTGATGCCGGCCGCCTCGTAGCGCGGGGCGGCGGTGTCGAGCTGGCTGATGAGGGCGGCGAGGTCGGTGGCCGGGGACTGCTGCGCGACATAGGCGATGTCGTCGGCGTAGCGGCGGATGAGGGTCTCGGCGGTGAGCACAGTGGCGGTCATCGTCGTCTCCTGCACGGTGAGCGAGGCCGATATGGCGGCCGGGGCCGGGCTGTCCGGTCCTCCGCACCGCCCCCTGACTCCGCGCGGTGCGGAGGCCAGGGGGCGGCACAGGGAGCCGTCAGACCGTGCTCGGCTCCACCGCGTCGAGGGCCTCGGCCGTCTTGCGGGCACGCGGGGCGAGGTCGTCGAGGATGTCCCGGACGTTGGTGACGGGGACCGGGGTCGGGTCGTCGGCGGTCAGGAGCGTGTAGCGGGGCTCGGCAATGCCGCGCTCGCTCTCCTCGCGGCTGTAGTGCAGGACCGTGCCGGGGGCGAGATAGTAGCTGGCCTCGCCGTTGATGTAGCCGCGCCACCGGCCGGGGTTGCTCAGCAGCTGGTCGCTGAGGTCGATGCGGTAGGCGGCCTGGGCGGCGCGGCGTGCGGCGTCGTCCTCGGCGGCCGCGGTGACCTGGTCGAGCGCCTCGCCCAGGCCGCTCGGCACGGCGGCGCCGCGGGCCTCGGCCGCGCGGGTCTGGGCGGCGGCCCGCATGTCGGCGGCGTCGGCCTGGGCGAAGCGGCGGCGCAGCGGGGCGAGGAGCGCGTCGGCGACCGTGGTGAAGAGGAAGACGCCGCCGAGCGCGACGGCGCCGGTGGCGGCCAGGCGCAGGTCGGCGTCGAGGGTGGCCGGGTAGTAGGTGTATCCGACCACGGCGCCGCTGGCGGCACCGGCCAGCATGGTGACCATGTCGGTGCCGTCGAGCAGGGCCTGGATGGAGCGGCGTACGGAAGCGCGCACAGCGGTTCTCCTTCTGAGTGCGGGGAGGGCGGCCCGCAGGACTGCGGGCCGGTTCAGCGAGATGGGTCTTGGTGCCCGGCCGGGCGGCGGCGGGGGAGGTGCGGGGCGGCCGGTTACCGGGTCTTCGCGCCGGTGGTGGCGATCAGGGCGGCGACCGTCTCCCAGCCGTGGTGCCAGGCGGAGTCCAGGTGGAACGCGCCGTTCATGCCGAAGTCCGCGAGCTTGTAGAAGCCGCCCTTGCCGGTCTTGGTGGCGAGCTTCTCCAGCAAGCCCTTGCCCGGGACACGCCGGTCGGCGGCGTAGTGGGTGCCGAAGGAGATGGCGAGGGCGGCCGCGGCGGCGGCCGGGTGGACCCGGATGCCGAGCGCGCGGGCGCCGAGCCCGGCGACGATCGCCTGCGTGGCCGTGTAGGTCAGGCAGTGCTCCAGGCACGCCTTGCGGCCGGCGGCCGTGCCGTGGACCGTCCTCTTCTCGGTGACCGGGTCCTGGTAGGTGACCGGGTGGTCGTCGGACGCGCCCTTCACCCGGGCGCAGAAGTCCGACTGCACCCAGAAGTCGCCGGCGGCGCTGGCGGCGCGGGTCAGTCCGAGTACGGCGGCGAAAACAGCAGGACGGTGAGCCTGCATGAGGTGGTCCTCTCGGGTCAGGCGGCCAGCAGGTGCGGGGCCGGGGGAGCGGTGTAGGAGGCGGGGTCGGCGGGCGTGCCGTCGTAGCACTCCAGGCACGAGCCCAGGGTTTTCAGGGGGATGCAGTGGAAGTAGCGCCGGCGGCAGGTGCCGCAGGTCTGGCGGGCGGCCATCGCTGCGTCGAGCGCGGCTTCCTTGGCAAGGGTCATCGGGAACTTGGGCCTCGCCAGGTCGATCCGGTACAGCCACGCGAACCTTCGGCCGCCGCGGCACTCGATGCGGGCGACGGGCTCCTGGCCGCCGGGGCGCAGCCCCATCTCCCGCAGCTGGCGGCGGGTGGCGAGCCCGGGGCCGGCCTGGCGCCACCGGAAGACCGGCAGCGAGCCGTCGCCGGGGTCGTGCGGGTCGACGTCGACCAGGTCCTCGTCGGTGTCGTGGGCGTGCACGGGTGCCTCCCCCGGAGTGAGTGGGTGGTCTCGCTCGGTGCACCACCACCATGCTGTAAAGGGGTTTACTGTGTCAACGAGTTACCAGACGAAAGACGTTGACAGGCTGGTGGGATGGCTTGATCCTCGTAGGCATGACGAATTCGGAGACCTCCGCGCACGTCGGCGTCACGGAGATCGGGGAGATGCTGGGCGTCAGCCGCCAGCGGGCGAACGCCCTCGTGGCCAGGCCGGACTTCCCGCCGTTCCTCGCGCGGACGAAGGCGGGCCGGGTGTGGGAGCGGGCGGCCGTCGAGCAGTGGGAGAAGGGCTGGGACCGTACGAACGTCGGCGGCCGGCCTCCCAGATCCGCCCCGCAGCAGTAGCAGCACACAGGCCGGCCTCGAGCTGGAAGCGGGGGGGGGGGGGGGCGCCCCGGCGGGGGGGGGGGGGGGCGGGGGGGCCGGCCCCCCCCCGCCCCCGGGGGCG
>NZ_JBIAMB010000030.1:37961-45460 GCF_042873895.1 Streptomyces sp. NPDC004435
GGGGGGTGTGCGTGGGGGGGGCCGCGGCCCCCGCCCCCCCCGCCCCCCCGCGGCCCCCCCCCCGGCGGGGGGGCGGGCCGCCCCCCCGCGGCGCCCCCCCCCCCCCCCCCCCGCTTCTGTGTCCGGACAGGCCGTCACCGGCTCCAGGGGCCGGGGAGCCGGTCGGGGTGTCGCGGGTAGCGGGGGCCGGGGCGCTGCGGACGGGGCCGTCCGATCCGGCGGCGCGGGCGGGGGATGAGCACGAGGAGTCCTCCAACGGGATGGGTGGCGGGCTGTGCTGCGCCCCGTCGACGGACGATCCATCGACGGGGCGTGAGGTGAGGGCGGGTGGCCGGTCGGCCTGCCTGGTCACCGGGACCAGCCGCCCCGGGGCGGGGCGGTGGTGCCGGTGGCCGGACGGGGTGACCGGATCAGCAGGTGGCCGTGAGGGCGGCGGTGCGGGCGCGGTGGACGTCGTGGCGGCGGGGCCGGGTGCCGCTGTGGGAGGTGCACAGGGCGCGGGGCTTGGCGTCGCAGGCCGGGCAGGCGACGGCGAGCGCGGGGTTGTTCAGCGCGGGCGCCTGGTCCGGGGTGAGGTCCTGCGCACCGGGGGCGTCGGCCTGGGCCGCAGTCTCGTCGGGGTACTGGGCGACGAGCTGGTCCAGGAGCTCGCGGATGCGGTCGGCGTTGCCGCGGATCCATCCGGGGACGCGGTGCTGGCCGTGGCCAGCGGTGTAGAAGGCGGCGGTGTCATGGGCGTCGGCGGCGAGCGCCTCCTCCAAGTGCGCGGCGGCCGCGACCATCGCGGTGATGGCGGGGGCCTCGCAGCGGGCGGTCAGGACGTTGTGCGCGCAGCGGTCGATCGGGGCCGGGGCGGTGTTCACGGTTGCGTCTCCTTCAGCGAGGGGGATCGGGCGGAGCAGTGGTCAGCGGGGGAGCAGGGCGGAGCGGCTAGTGGCCGGGGGCGCGGCGATGGTGAACTGGCCGTCGCCGGTCAGGGCGTCGCTCAGGCGGGTGGACAGTTCGGTGTCCTCGCCCTGGAGGATCTGCAGGGCCTGGGTGATGCGGTACTCGGCGGCCAGGCGGCCGCGCTCCTGGCTGGCGGCGCGGTCGTGGAGTTCCTGGACGTGGGTGTGGAGCTCGCGGTAGGTGCGGGTGCGGATCAGACGGAGCATCGGGGTCTCCCGAACGGGACGGTGGAGCAGGGCGGGAAGTGCTGCGCCCCGCCGGCCGGGAGGGTCTGCGGGGCGCGGGTGGTGGCCGGTCGGCCTGTCCGGTCACCGGGACCGGCCGCCGCCGAAGAACGGGGCGGGCCGGTGCCGGTGGCCAGGCGGGTCGGTCGGTGCCGGGTCAGAGGGCGGCGGAGACGACGAGGGCGATGAGGGCGGCCGAGCCGCCGATCAGGAGGGCGGCGCCGGCGCTGGCCCACCAGTAGTGGCCCAGCGTCTTCTCGTCGCGTAGGTCGCTGAGGCCGTCGGCGATGCGGGCGTGGACAACGGCGAGCGGGGACAGGGCGGCGTACCAGCGGCCGAGGCGGTCTATCTCGCCGGCGAGCTCGTCGTCGGGGAAGTGGCCTCCGTGGACGGCCTGGCGGTGGGCGTCGCCCTCGGCGTCCAGGTCGTCGGGGTGGAGGACGATGGGGCTGGTGGTGCGGCAGATGGTGCAGCGGTAGCGGTAGCGGCGCACGGTGGGTGGTCTCCCGAGATGGTGGTGGTTCGGGCAGGGAACGGCGACGCCCCGCCCGGAAGGAGGTTCCGGGCGGGGCGCGAGGCCGAGCTGTGCGGTGTGTCAGGTGTTGATCTGCCTGCGGACGTCTGCGACGAGGCGGAGGATCTCGGTGGCCATGTCGGTGATCGTCTGGAGCTGCCTGTCGATGTCGGCCGGGTCCGGGCCGGTGAACGAGAACGAGCGGCCGTCATCCTCTGGCTGTGGGTCGGTGAAGGAGAACGAGCGGCCGTCGTTGCGGTCCGGCTGCGGGTTGGTGAACGAGAACGACACGGGCAGCTCCAGCGTCAGATGTTCAGGTGTTGGGCGCGCCGGATGGCGGCCTCCCACACGCTACGCACCTGCGCCTCGCTGTGGCAGTCGTTCCAGGACGGGATGGTCTCCCACTTCTTGCCGTGCTGGCGCCGGGCCTCGTCCAGCAACAGGTTCCCGGCGTCGCGGTAGGCCGCGTTGCGGGAGCCGGCCGCGGCGCGCAGGGCGCCGATGGAGCAGCGGGCGCCCTGGGTGTTGATGAGGGAGTACCGGGTCCAGCCGTGGGTGTCGAGGAACGCGAGGGCGTCGGTGAGGGTCTTCTCCACCGGGCCGGTTAGGCGCATCGGCAGGGTGGCGGTGAGGGGGACCGGCGCGGGCGCCGCGAGGGCCGCGGGGGCGGCGGGTTTCGGGATGGTGTCGGGGTCGGGGTCCAGGAGCTGGAACGCCTTCTCGTACAGGTCTTGGTCGATGGGGGTGAAGTCGGTACTGCTGTCGGTGCGGGTGTTCATGCTGCCCTCCACAGGCCGTTCTCGTTGGTGACCTCGCCCCTCTTCTTCAGCTCGGACAGCCGCGGCTTGACGCGAGTGGCGGGGATCTCGAGCTTGCGGGCGATGGTTTCGGCGGTCATGGGGATGGAGTGCTCCTGGAGGAGTTCGAGGATGCGCGGCTTGATCAGCTCCTGTCCGTCGGAGGCTGCCGGTGCTCCGCCCGGTCGGGCGGGCCCGGGGACGGCGTGGAGACCGGCGGGGTTGTGGTGGGTCGCCGGCTCCTGTGAGGAGGAGGCGGTGGCCTCGGCGGCGGCGAGGAGGTCGGCGAGGCTGCCGATCAGGTTCTTGCCGCGCTTGTCGACCATCCGCGTCTGGGCGATGGCGTCGCGCTCGCGCCAGGCGTCGCAGTCCTCGATCCCGACCGGCCGCTCGCCCCCGGCGAGGGAGACGGGCGGCACGTCGAGGTGCAGGGAGCGGAACTGGACGGCCTGGCTGCCGGGGGTGAGGAGGTAGCCCAGGCCGAAGGTGCCGTCCTCGGGGGCGGCGGCGGCTTCGGTGGCCAGGCCGGACATGTCGCGGTCGGCGACCTTGGCGTACTGGCCGGGCCACTGCGAGGGGATCCTCGACAGGTCGATGCCCTCCGCGCCTTCCACCGCGTTCGTGCCGACCAGGGAGCCCTGGCCCTTGGCGCAGCGCAGGAACACCGCGCCGCCGCCGATCAGCAGCTGGGAGCGGATGACGGTGGAGTGGCCGAGGTCTTCGGCGAGCGGGGTCTGGGTGGCCAGGACGACGCCGATGCCCCGCTTGAGGGAGCGTCGGGTCAGCTGCTCGACGATCGCCTTCGCCTCGTCGTGGTACGGGGAGGAGGCCGACAGCAGCATGTGGGCCTCGTCGATGACGACCAGGATCAGCGGGTCGGTGAACGGGAACGCCGGGCTGCGGTAGCGGGCTTCGCGGTCGAGCAGCATCGCGTAGGCCAGGCGCAGCGCGCCCATCGCCTCGTCCAGGCCGTCGCCGAGGTACGCGGACAGCGAGGCGCCGGCGATGGTCCCGGCCTGGGGGGAGGCGAGGATCACCGCGATGCCGGAGCGGTGGGCGGAGAGCAGGATCTGTTCCAGGAGCCCGGACTTGCCCGAGCGGGAGCCGCCGACGAGGTAGAGGTGGCGGGCGCCGGAGCCGGGCTGCGCGAGGGGCAGGAGCGCGGGGCGGCCGTCGACGTAGGTGCCGGCGCGGATGTAGCCGCGCGAGTCCATCGACAGCTCGTCCAGGACCGTCGAGAGCATCGTGCCGTGCATCAGGGCGTGCTCCCGCATCACCCGGATCCCCATCTGCGACGGCTTGTCGCCGGGGGCCAGGGCGATCTGGATCGTCTCCAGGTCGAGGTTGCCCGCGAGGTCCTGGAGGTTGACGGTGCCGATCGCCTTGCGGTCGCGGGTGGCGATGCCTTCCCAGTCCAGCGGCCCGTCGTAGCGGGTGAGGGTGAGGGTGGTGCCGGGCATCGCGCCCTCCGGGGCGCCGACGTACGCGGCCCACAGCTCCTGCGGGGTCGTGGGGGCACCGGCCGCGATCTGCGGCTGCTCCGCCGGCACCTTCAGGTGCACGGTGACCGGCAGGGCGTTGGGCGCGTAGTGCTTGGGGTCGCCCAGCTCCACCTGGGAGACGGGGATCTGGTAGACGGAGGCGATGTCGGATGCCTTCACCCGCACCTGCTGGCCCTGGGGCAGGGTGATGATCCCGGTGAACGCCACGTGGTCGGCGTCGATCTCGAGGCCGAGATGCTCCAGGTTGGCTCCGGCCTGGATGAGGACGCGGCCCTCGGTCTGGGTCGGGCCGGAGATGTACTCGCGCCACCAGGCGGTGATGAGCTGCGCCTGCGACGTCTGTCCCGTGGCCGCGCCCGTAGGCGTGCTCGTGGTCGCGGGCACGAGAGCAGGCGCGGAGAGGTGGCCGGCGAGATTGCGGTGGTGGGCAAGGGCGGCCGCCCCGGCCGGGACGGCGAGCCCGAGGGCGATCATCGGGTTCATGCCGGCAGCGAGGGCCTCGCTGGCGGCGATGCCGCAGCCGGTAGTCGTGAGCCCGCACGCGATCAGGGACCGCAGAGCGGGAGCGGAGGCGCCGACGGCCCACGCCCCGGCTCCGGCCGCGGCGGCGGCGAGGGCGGACCAGGGGCCGGCGGCGAGTGGCACCACCGCGAGAGCGGCGGGCGCGTACTGGATGAACTGTGCTCGGGTCGGCCCCATGGTCCTTCGATCTCCTTTACTGCTGGGCGTAGAAGCCGGCTTCGGCCATGTCGACGGGGGAGGTGGCGACGGCGTCGGCGATGCCGCCGTGGTCGGTTTCGGTGGTGGTCTTGGCGTCGTCGGCGGCCGCGGCGGCGCTGTCGGCGGCGGAGGTGTAGGCGCCGGCCGCGTCCTTGACGCCGGTCATGGTCAGCGCGGCGTCGGCGAACTCCGACGTGGTGGCGTCGTCGACGGCCAGCGCCTTCATCGTCTCGGCGGCGTCGAGCATCTGTTCGGCGGCGTCGTTGACGTCGGCGGCGAGCTTGGTGACGGTCTGGGCGTGGGCGTGGACCTTGTGGGTGAGCCAGGCCAGCTTGGTACGCAGCGCGGCGTAGTTCGCGGCGTCCTTCAGGGTCTCGGTGGCGCTCATGCGGGGGCTTCTCCTGTCTCTAGGTCAGCGGGCGTTGTAGAAGTCGCGCTCGGCGGGCTTGGTCAGGGGGGAGTCGGCGACGGCCCGGAAGATGCCGCCGTGCCGCAGTTCGGCGTTCGCCGAGGCGGTGCGGCACGCCTCCTCGCCGCCCTGGATCTTGTCGTGGACGTCCTTGGCGGCGGCGGCCTGAAGGTCGAGCTGCTCCTTGAGCACCTCGCACTTGGCGATGAGGTTCGCGCCGACGCCCTTGGCGGTGATGTCGGCGATGAGGGTGTCGCAGTCGGTGGCCAGCTCCAGGGCCTCGTCCATGAGTTCCAGGGCGGTGTCGGTGCTGGCCTGGCACAGGGTGGCCGAGCCGTCGGCGAGGTCGATGACCTGGGTGAGGTTCATGACTTCGCCGCCGCTGTAGGTGCGGGACTTCCCGGCGGAGGTCGTGACGTGGACGCCCTTGTCGTCGACGGTCGCGGCGTGCGGGACGGGCGGGGTGGGCTGCATAGAGGGGTCCTTCCGGATGTGGTCGGGCAGCTTGACGGTGCGGGGCCGCGGGATGGTGCCCGTGGGCGGGACCGCGGACCCCGGCGGCACCGTCACCGGCGGGGTCGTCGGCGGCGGAGGTGCCGTCGGGGGAGGCGGGGTCGTCGGAGGAGGCGGGGTCGTCGGGGGCGGGGGCGCCGTCGGCGGTGGGGGTGCGGACGGCGGCGGGGGCGTTGTCGACGGCGTCGCCGTGGAGGACGGAGTCCCCGCCGGCGGCGTCGAGGACGAAGATCCCGTCGGCGGTGTCGTCGAGGACGAGGTCCCCGTCGACGTCTTCGAGGACGGTTTCCCCTTCGTCGACTTGCCCTTCGGCGACTTCGCCGCAGAGGGGTCTGCGGAAGGGGAAACGGAAGGCGTCTCGGTCGGCTCCTTGAGGTAGGCCGAGCGCCATCCGTCGCGCAGGCCACCGGCCATATGCGCGCCCGCCAGCAGACCGTAATGCGTTTTCGCCGCGATGTTGTACGGGGTGTTTCGGAATGTGTCCGGCGCCCGGGTCGGATTCCATTTCTCTTTTGTTTTAGCAGGAGGTTTCTTGATTCCCGCCTGCTCGTATTTTCCGTGCGTTTTCTCCACGCCGAACACGTAGCTGATGGCGAGGAGCAAGAGCAGTTCCATGACCCTCCCTTCTGTGACTCTGTGTGGTTGAGGTGGGTTACCGGTTACCGGTTACAGGCCCCCAGGACCCCGGTTCGGGCCCTCCGGCGGGGGGTTCGAGGGGTCTCTGGGGGCTGTAACCGGTAACCGGTAACCGGGCTTGCTCACTCAGCGCGACGCCGAGCCGATGTTGTTCACGGTCGTGCTCGCCGTGTTGAAAACGGACTCCAGCGTGCCGCGGATCGACTCGCTGAACGGCGTGTACGGCAGGAAGATGCCGGAGACGATGAGCATGATGCAGACGACCATCTGCTTTCCCTTGGTCTTCTTGAAGGTGAAGAAGAGGGCCCAGCAGAACAGGGCGAGGGCGAAGAACTGAAGCGTCATTTTTACGCACCCTTCTCGAAGGTGAATCCCTTGTTGTTTGCGGGGGTTGCCGTGCCCGAACCGGAGGGCGCGGAGAGCTTCTTGTAGGCGATGAATCCGCCGCCGCCGACGAGCGCCACCCACAGCCAGGGGCTGGAGGTGATGCCGCTGCTGGAGCTGGCGCCGGCGGGCTGCTGGGCCCGGGCGGAGGTGCCGCTGAAGACCGGGGCGGGGCACTCGGGGATCCGGGAGATCTCGAAGCTGGACGCCTTGGCGACGGCCGCCGCGCGGTCCTTCATGCACTCGCGATAGACGGTCAGCTCCCGCTCGTACGCGGCCTTGGCGGTGGTCTCCTCGATCTGGGCCCGCTGCTTGTCGGCCTCCGCCTCGACCAGGGCGTTCGCAGCGTCCTGCTGGGCGCGCGCACGGTCCTGGGCGGCCTGGTCGGCCTGCATGTTGGTGACGGCGATGACCGTTCCGCACACGGCGACGACGGCGATCGTGCCGCACACGGCGAGGGCCGCGGTGTTGCGGCGCATCCCGTCGACCGCAGCGGTGAAACGCGAGGTCGCGGGCTTCTGCGGCTTCTCCGGGGCCTCGGGGGCCGGGGTCTGCGGGGTCGGGGACTGAGGCTGGGGCTGGGGGGTCATGAGGCTGAGCTCCTTGTCCCAGTCGATGCCGGACATGGCTGATGGCTCCTCTCGGTTCGGTGGTCGCGACCGCTCAAGTCCGTCTCCGGCGGGCCGGAGGCGAAGTTCAGCGGCGGCATGTGTGGGTGAGCGGCCTGCCGGCCGTGGCCGTCACCGGTCCGGGGGGGCCCCGGGGGGGGGGGGCGCCGGGCGCCCCCCCCCCCCCACGCCGGGCGAGAGGGGCAGGCGGGGCGGCGGCGGCGGGGCCACGACAACGCCGCCG
>NZ_JBIAMB010000030.1:45470-90775 GCF_042873895.1 Streptomyces sp. NPDC004435
GTCGCGCGGCTCGCGGTCGTGCGCCCGCCGCCACGGCCGGTGGGGCGCGCGCCCGTGCGCCCGGACCGGGGGCGACCATGAGCGGCAGGGATGGCGCGAGGGGGGGAGGCGCTCAGGTGCTCAGGCGCTCGCCGGGGCGCTCGCCTTCGCGCTCGCCAGGGCGTCCTGGGCGCTCTCTTCGACCTGCTCGCGCAGGCGCTGTGCGGTGGGGCGGGAGACGGGCTCGTCGGACAGGCCCGCCTCGGTGAGCGCGTCGCGGATCTCCGTCCACTGCGGGCGGCGCCCGAGCTCGGTGTAGAGGAGGCGGATGCGGTCGTGGCGGCGCTCGGTAAGCGCGTCCCGTTCGCTGCGCGTTCGGGGGCTGTCCGCTCGGTGAGCGTCGTCGTCCTCGGCGGTGCCCTCATTGGTGTGAGCGCCCGTGGTGAGCGCCGGACGCTCACGCTCGCCGTCGGCGTCCCCGAGGGTGAGCGCGCTCATCTCGGGGTGAGCGCCGCTCGGTTCCGGGTGAGCGTCGTGAGCGTCGGCGCTCTCTTCGACGCGCTCGATGGTGTGAGCGTCGTCGGGGGTGAGCGTGTCGGCGAGCGCGGCGGGCGCGGAGCCGAGCTTGAGCGCCATCCGCTGCTCCAGCGGAGCCTTCCACCGCCACAGCAGGCCGTACTGCTCGCGCAGGCGCGCTCGCAGCCAGGTCTCCTGCTGAAGGCGGGTGAGCGCCTCGTCGTAGGAGGTGATCTCCCACAGGATCATCCGGCGGCGAAGCCGGGCGGTGGGGATCGGGGCGAGCAGCCAGCGCGAGCGCCGCACCGTCTCCATCCTGACCTTGCCGGTGACCGCGCCGATCCTCGTGGCGTACACGTGGGAGGCGATCTCCGAGAACACCACCCACAGCAGGGTGAGGGCAGCGTGCCCGATGCGGCCCGACGCGGAGTCGGAGGCGTTCCAGTTCAGATAGACGGTCACCGCCGTCAGGACGCGGGGCACCCAGCGGATCCAGCGGAGCTCCATGCCCATCCGGATCAGGATGAGGTTGGCGCCGGTGAACGCGGGGATGGCGACGTCGATGCCGACCGGCAGCAGCCACGGCCACTCCCAGCCCCACGCGGCGGCCTTGGCCTCCAGCGCGGTGTAGGAGGAGAGCAGGCCGAGGGTGGAGACGACCGCGGCCGCCAGGACGATCCCGACGACCAGGAGCAGCTCCTGCCCGGACAGCGGCGGCACTCCGCCGGCGGGCCGGGCGTCGTTGCGGGCCTTGGCCCTCTTGGCGCGCGACTCCGCCTTGATCTCCCGGCGGCGGGCCCGCTGCACGGTGCGCTGCGTCGCCGCCTCGAGGATCCGGTCCGCCTCGGCTCGGGCCTGAGCGGCGGCGGCCTGGTCGGCCGTGGCCTGGGCCGCCGCCTCGCGGGCCGTCTTCGCGTCCGTCTCCGCCTGCTCGCGCAGCCGGGCGACGTCCTTGTCGGTGACGGACCGCAGCTCCTCGGCGGAGGCGCGGGCGTCGTCCAGGGCGCGTTCGGCGTCGCCGCGAAGGCCGGCCGCGGCCTTCGCGGCTCCGGCCCGCACCTGCGTGGCCTGGTCGTCCGCGCTCTCGCGCATCCGGTCGGCCTCGCCGCGCGCCCGCTGCAGGAGCTGTTCGGCGTCGGTGGTGGCACGGGTGCGGGTCTCGGCCGCGGTGCGCTCCGCAGCCGCGAGCAGATCGGTGCGCTTGGCCTCCGCGTCGGCGAGGGCCTTCTCGGCGGCGCGGGCGGCCTGGGCCTGGACCTCGTCGGCCTGCGCGGCCGCCATGGCGGTGACCTCCTGCGCCTGGCGGCCGGCGTCGGCGAGCAACTGCTCGGCAGACCCCTTGGCGTCGGCGAGGACCTTCTCGGCCTCGGCGGTCGCGGTCGTCGTGACGGTGTCGGCCTGGCCGCGCGCGCCGGCAAGCAGCTGCTCTGCCTTCGTCTCGGCGTCGGCCAGGACCCGCTCGGCATCCGCGGCCGCGCTGGTGGCGGCCTCCTCGCGCATCCGGTCGGCGTCGGCCGTCGCGGCGGCCAGGAGCCGGGTCTGCTCGGCCGTGGCCGCCTCGGTGATCGAAGCGGCCTCGGTCCGGGCGCCGTCCAGCAGTTCAGCGGCCCGCTGCTCGCCTTCGGCGAGGATCCGCGCGGCGTCGTCGGCGGCCAGGTCCCGCAGGTCGGCGGCGCGGTCGGCGGCGTCGGCCAGGACCGGGTCGGCCTCCTCGAACACCGGCGGCACGCTCGGCTCGGGGGCGGCGGCCTGGGCGGGGACGGTGCCCAGCGGCGCCGGCATCTTGGCGTGCCCGGCACCTCGGGGCTTCGGGGTCGGAGCGGGCTTGCGCCTGCGCCGGGTGGTGTTGGTGGCCACGGGGATGTCCTCTCTTTCCGGCGCCTCGTGCAAGAGGTCACCGCGGATCGGCGTCGGTCGGTAGGGTCGTGACCAGGCCCTCCGAGGCCCCGGCAGCTCTAATGCCGGGGACTCGGAGGGCCGTCTGCGTGAGCAGTGGTCAGCGGTGCTCGGGCAGCTCGGGCCGCTGGTTGGCGGTCGCGTGCTGCTGGGTGAGCCACGCCATCGCGGCCGCGGTCATGTCGTCGACCGTGCCGTCGCTGTTCAGCGGGGCGGTGTCGATGTCGCGCATCGCGTCGGCGGCGGGCAGCAGCCGCATGTAGTCCGGGCTCGCGAAGGGGATCGGCTGGCCCGACGCCAGCGGGGTCAGGCAGTAGGTGTTGTGGAGGCCGACCCGGTCGACACGGCAGACGAAGGTGTGGCCGGCCTGGCCGGTCCAGAACTTCTCCGGGTCGCGGTACAGGACGTACTGGCCCTGGTGGAACCCGGCGGCGGGAACGGTGATGGTGTGCTGGGCGCTGTTGTGCACGGGTCTCCTCGGTGTGCTGGTGGGTGGGTCCGGGCTGTCCGGCTCCCCTCGGCCCCGTCCGTCCGGCACACGGGCCGGGACGGGCGGGGGAGGCAACCGACAGGCAGGAAGGGGTCACTTGACGCCGATGAGGCGGAACGCCGCGAAGGCGGTCATGCGAGGGTGGGCAGTGGCCTGGACGATGCGGTCGGCCGCGGCGATGTCGCCGCGGTTGACGGCGTCGGCCGCCGCCCGGGCCGCGTCCCAGTCGATGCCCGGCGCCAGCGTCTCGGCGGGGGCGGGGTGGTGGAGCCGGGCGCGCAGCGTGCGCCAGGCCCGGCGGAGCGGGCGCGGGCGGCGGGCCCGGGTGACCCGGGCGGCGGCGTCGCGGTGCCCGAGCTGGTGGAGGATCTGCTCGGAGTCGTAGTCGGCGGCGGTCCAGCCGTCGCGGTGGATGGTGCGCATGGTGCCTCCTGGATGACGGGCGTCGGCTCCAGCCGATGCCCGGTAGAGGGCGTGCGGAAGGCTGGCGGCCCGTCAGGCGGGCCGCCGGTGAAGGCGCGTGCGGTCAAGCGGGCAGAGATCTTGGTCGGGCTCCCGGCCGGCGGTCACGGTGGCCGGGAGCCCGACCGTCGGCGGAGCGACGCTCGGTGTCGGGTCAGCACCTCTGGCAGGACGGGGTCTGCCACCAGCAGCTGCACGTGGGGCACTGCCACAGGTGCCGCAGGGGCGCGGTCAGGACGGCCAGGAGGGTCTTCATGCCGCCGTCCCCTGTCCGGTGCGGGCGCGGTTGCGGGCGGCGCGGCGCTTCATCGCCCGCCGCTCGTTCTCCGCCAGGCCGCCCCAGACGCCCTCGTCCTGCCCGGACTCCAGCGCCCACTGCAGGCACGCCTCCATGACGGGGCAGCGGCGGCAGACGGCCTTGGCTTCCTCGATCTGCAGCAGGGCCGGGCCGGTGTTGCCGATGGGGAAGAACAGGTCGGGGTCCTCTTCGCGGCAGACCGCGTTGTGGCGCCAGTCCATCCCGGTCACCGGCCCGAGCGGACGCGGCGCAGGGCCTCGTCCATGTCCGTGTCGGAGTCGCCGTTGTTCCGTGCGATGCTGTTCTGCATAGGTCCTCCGCGTAGGTCCTGGACAGCCTCGGGGGCGCAATCCCCGGGGCTGTCGTTCGTTTGGCGGGTCGTACGACCGGCCACGACCAGCGGCCACCCCTTTGGTGCAGTAGGGGGTGGCCGTTGATCGTGGGCGTCCGTCCGGGGCCGGTGGGTCAGGCGGCGGCGTACTCGGGGCGGCAGCCGGAGCGGATCGTCCGGCGCAGCCGGGCGGCGTGGGGGAGCAGGACGTCGACCAGGCGCTCGCGGACGCGGGTGGTGATCGAGGGGTCGGCGGCGAGGATGTCGCGGCTGGCGTCGACGCGGGCGGTGATCTCCGCGCCGTGCGCGAGGGCGAGCTCGTGGCGGCGGTCGGGCGGGACGGTCAGGACCGCGGCCGCGTACCGGCGCATCTCCCGGGCGGTGCCCGCGGGCTCGTACATCTCCAGCGGCGTGCCGAAGGCGGCGTCGAGGTCGATCTCGGCGTCGTCGAGGTCGACGGGGAGCGGGACATCGAGCTCGTCCAGGAGCGCGAGCGTCTCGGCGTCGAACAGCTCGCTGGTGCTGGGCTGGTGGGACGTCAGGGTCAGGGTGGCGGGCATCGGGATCTCCAGGGTGCGGTGAGCGGGCAGGGACGGGAGCAGACGGGCCCGGCCTCGGCCCCGCGCGGTGCGGGAGCCGAGGCCGGGGCCGTGGATGGTGGTGTGGGTCAGGCCGCGAGAGCGGTCTTGCGGCGGCGGGCGCCGAGGGCGGGCTTGCGGCAGCGGGCGGTGTACGCCGCGGCGGTCTCGCCCGGAGCCGGGGCGGGCAGCTCGGCCCGGACCTTGGCCACCAGCTTCGTGTGCTTGGACTGGTCGGCCGGGGTCAGGGGGCGGTGCAAGAGCGTGGCCAGGTGCGTGTAGGCGGCGCGGGCGAGGTGCTCCTCGAGGACGTCGCTCGCGGAACGGCCCGGAGCGGCGTCGGCCAGGACACGCAGGGCGCTGGCGGCCAGGGCCCGGACGGAGCGGTCGTCCCCGGCGTTCTGCCGGGTCATGGCCGGCAGGGCGCCGGCGGGTCCGTCGACGGCCCGACCACGCGTGGTGGGGAGCGCGTCGGCCGGAACCGCACGGGCGGCGTCGGCCCGGCGGGCAGCGGGCACCGCCCGCTCCCACTGCGCTCGTCGGTCGGCGGGACGCTCCTGCGGCCGGGCGACCTTGAGGGTCTGGACGGTGGCGCGGCGGTGACGGGTCAGGTCGACCGCGAGGCGCTCCTCGCGCGCCCACTCCTCGTACTGGCGGCTCCAGGTGTCCGCGTTGACGTCGACGTCGACGAGGCGGTTGCTGGAGCTGCAGCGGATCGCGTCGGCGACGCCGGCCTTCCCCTTGTGGTGCGGGACGAGCTTGAGGAGGTAGGTACCGCGGTGGGGGGTCACGGCCACCCAGGTCTTGCAGGTCGGGCAGACCAGCGAGATGCGGCGCTTCTGAGTGGACTCGACCCGCCGCATGTCGATGTGACCGGGCGACAGGGTCGACAGGACGATCGGGGCGAGGGGGCTGACGCGGGAGGTACGGGTGCGGCCCCGGCGTCGCTGGGCGGCCTTGGGCATGGCGAGCTCGGACATGGCGACTCCTCGGCAAGAGAAGGGGAGGGGTGTACGCGGGGCGGATGCCTTCTCCACCCACCAGGCCGCGAGCCAACGGCCCGCGTCCCGGCGGATAGACAGCGCATCAGCGCTGAGGTCGTGCAGCAGTTCCGCCGGCCTGGGGGGTTTGGTCTTGGCTACCGCCTCCGGCCACCTGCCCACCTCCGAAGAGACGAGCTGCGGAACTGCGATGGTGCAGTGGTACGTCCAGCAGGGCGGCTTCTTACCGCACCACCACCCTTGCTGGCTTACCTAACTTAGCTGATAAAGTGGGGTAGGTGTCAAGCACTTGGTTGAGGAAGCTATGGAAGCTAGCTAAGACGAGGGGGTCGACCTACGATGTCGCTCATGAGCAACGAGGCCGTGCAGCCGTACCAGCGAATCGTTCAGGATGTCCGCGACAAGATCCGCTCCGGTCGCCTGACTCCTGGGACGAAGCTGCCGAGCACACGGGAGCTCGTAGAGGAGTACGGCGTCGCAGCTGGGACCGTCCAGCGAGCCTTGACCGAGCTGCGCACGGCGGGCCTCATCTACTCCCATCAGGGCCGCGGCTCTTTCGTCGCCAACGCTGCCTCCGCTGGCGAGGACTCGACTGCTCGATCCATCAAGGCACTTGAGGAGCAGGTCGCCGATCTCGTAGCCCGCCTCGAACGAATCGAGAAGAGCCGAGGCGACTGACGTCGTTCCTCGCGTGCCGTTCTGCATGTTCGTCCCTCCTTGGCCGGTCCGACTTCGTTAGCAAAGTTGTAGGCCCGACCGCGGAGCTGGTTCTAGGTCTGACATGTGTCCAGCCGCTGGACACACCGATAGGAGACATGGAGGGGGATCAGCGTGGGGCAGAAGCCGAACGTTCTGACCCCGGAGGCATCGCCCCTGGACCGCTTCGGCTACACAGTGCGAGACCTCCGCGAGCGGCGCGGTCTCAGCCTGCGCGGCCTCGCGGAAGCCACCTTCTTCTCGTACTCCAAGCTGTGGAAATGGGAGAACGCGAAGCGCGCTCCGAAGCACCGCTCAGAGGTCGAGGAGTTGGACCGTGTGCTCAACGCGCACGGCCTTTTGATCGAGCTGTGGGAGCGCATCGCCTCGGATGATTCCCCTCGGGATCATGTGTCCGTTTCAGGGCTCCATGTGTCCGAATCATCCGTGGACCTGGCCATTGCCGCGTCCCAGCGGGCAACGTCGGACGATGAGGGGATCTTTGTCCCCGCTCGTCTACGGGATGGATCGGTGGTTTTCGTGGCGCTGGATCGACGCGCGATGCTGCGTGGCGGGATGGGGCTCGGTGCAGCTGCTGCGCTGGGCGGGGTAACGCCGGCGGCCGCCAGCTCTCTGCCGAGGCTGACACGCTCGGCCCGGTCGGCTTCCGCCTACAGCGGTACGCCGGTGGAACACTTCCAGCGCGCGCGTCGTCTGCTGATCGACAGCGACAACCTCCTCGGCCCCGGCCGAGCCATCGCGGCCGCGCTCCAGCACATCGAGGACATCAAGCAGCTGCGCCAGGACTCGAAGGGCACGGACCGCCACGCCCTCATGGAGCTCCAGACGCAGTACGCGGAGTTCACCTCCTGGCTCTACCAGGACCTGGGCGACTTCAACAACGCGCAGTTCTGGCTCGACCGAGCGTTCCAGTGGAGCCACACCGTCGGAGACGGTGACCTGACCTCGTACGTGATGGCCCGCAAGGCACAGCTCGCCGGCGAGATGCGCGACCTGGTCGACGTCGTCGACCTCGCCGAAGCCGCGCAGCGCATGGCGCGGCCCCGCAGTCGACTGGCCGCCGTCGCCCGGACCTACGAGTCGTACGGGCACGCGTTGCGCGGTGAGCCGGTCGACAGCGAGCGCGCGATCGATGATGTGCGCAACGCTCTCGATCGCGTCTCCGGCGACACGACCCCCTGGGGCGTGTGGCTGAACGAGCAGTACGTGGAGGTGCACCGGGCGCAGGGCTTGGAGGTACTGGGCAAGCACGCGGAGGCCGCCGAGGTCTTCACCAACGCCATCAAGGCACTGCCCGACGGATACCACCGCGACCGCGGTGTCTATATGGCTCGGGCCGCCGTGGCTCACGCCGGTGCCGGCGCGCCCGACCAGGCCGCTACGGTCGGTCTCCAGGCCTTGAGTATCGCCAACGACACGGGCTCGGGCCGGATCGTCCGAGAGCTCGCGCGTCTCGACAAGGCTCTGGTGCCCTGGCAGCGACAGCCCGAGGTCGCGGAGTTCCGCGCGCACTTCGACGGCACGCTCGCTCACCAATTCTGATCAGAACGGATCACGCCACCTATGACCACACGTCCGTACGTCATCCTCTCCGCCGCTATGTCAGTCGACGGCTACCTGGATGACGCCAGCCTCGAGCGACTGTTGCTTTCCAACGCCGACGACTTCGACCGCGTGGACGAGGTCCGGGCCTCCTGCGACGCGATCCTGATCGGCGCGACGACCATGCGGAAGGACAACCCGAGGCTGCTGGTCAACTCCGAGAAGCGCCGCGCGAAGCGGATCGCGGAGGGTCGGTCTGAGTACCCGCTGAAGGTGACGGTGACCGCCTCCGGCAACCTCGACGCGGACCTGAAGTTCTGGCACTTCGGCGGTCAGAAGCTGGTCTTCACGGTCGACTCCACCGTGGACGAGGTGAAGGCGACGCTCGCGGACCTCGCGGACGTGGTCAGCGTCGGCCCCAAGCTCGACTGGGGCCTGCTCCTCGACGAACTGGGTCGCCGCGGCGTCGGCCGACTCATGGTGGAGGGCGGCGGCACGATCCACACCCAGCTCATGGCCCAGAACCTGGCCGACGAGGTCCACCTCGCCATCGCCCCGCTGCTGGTTGGCCAGGCCGACGCCCCGAAGTTCCTGGGCCCCGCCGACTACCCGGGCGGGACAACCGCCCGGATGAGGCTGCTGGAGGCCCGCGCGATTGGCGATGTCGTGCTGCTCCGCTACGCCCCGAAGGAGCGCAGCTGATGCACGCTCCCGACCGAGACCAGGACCTCCGCTGGATGCGGCGCGCAATCGGCCTGGCCTCGCTGTGCCCCCCGGCCACCGGGGCGTACTCGGTGGGCGCGGTCATCGTTGCCGAGGACGGCACCGAGCTCGCGGCCGGCTACTCGCGCGAGGCCGATCCGCGTGAGCACGCGGAGGAGGCCGCCCTCGCGAAGCTCCCGGCGGACGACCCGCAGCTGGCCACGGCGACGATCTACTCGTCCCTGGAGCCGTGCTCCCAACGGAGCGCGGACCGTACTCCGTGCGCGCAGCGGATCCTCGAGGCCGGGATCCCGCGCGTCGTCATCGCCTGGCGCGAGCCGTCCTTGTTCGTTGCTGACTGTGTCGGAGTCGAGCTGTTGGTCGCTGCTGGCGTGACGGTGGTTGAACTGCCCGAGCTCGCAGATGCTGCTCAAATGCCGAACCGCCATCTCGGTGACGGCCACACCAGGTAATCCGTGCTCACCCGCGCAGGGGTGAGGCAACTGCAAGGCCACTCAAAGGCAAACGGAGGGAGGAAGTCGTGCAGACCGATCCTCGTAGGCGAGTCCGCGAGGCGCGTACCGCGGTGTACCGGCTGTACGACGCCGAAGAGCGCCTTCTGTATGTCGGCATCACCATGGCCCTGAAGCAGCGCTTCGCCGATCACCAGCGCCAGAAGTTCTGGTGGCATCTGGTCCAGAGAAGAGACGTCAGGTGGTACGACGACCGCGCTGCCGCCGAGGCTGTCGAAGCTGAAGCGATTCGGACAGAGAGCCCCAAGTACGACGGCACCAGCCGCATTGCCGACTGGGTCCATGCCCGCCACCTACGCCCGAAGGATCCGTTCTGGCGGCCAGTCGCAGAGTCAGTTCTCGCGCGTATTCAGGATGGAACCTACCCAGTGGGTAGTCCACTGCCGTCGCCGCGAGCACTTGCGTCGCTCTATGAGGTCTCGGAATCGTCCACGGGATACGCCCTCTCCGTGCTCTACAGCGCCCGGGTCGTTGGACCTCATCCCCAGCACGTAGTCCGTCCCCTCTCAGACCACCGGCCGTTGAAGGGACCTGATGCCCCGTCCGCAGATGAACACGACAAGGACGGTCTGCCTTCCAGCTACGGGGCTGGACTTCACTCGCCAGCGCGCAGCACTCCCCTTGCGGCAACAACGCCTGCCACCCAGAGATCAAGTGGTGTATCTTTTCGGGAAACGTTGAATGAGATGGAGGCTGTGATGTCGGATCCGCTGCGTCGAGACGATGCCCTAGTGGATGCCGACACGCTGCCCCCACCCCACGTTCGGCAGCAATTGCGCATCGCCGCGAATCTCACCCAGGAGGAAGTCGCCGAGGCCCTCGGCGTCAAGCGGCTCGCCGTCGTGCGATGGGAAGCCGGCCGCACGCAGCCCCACCGCAGCAACCGACTGCGGTACGCGGAGTTCCTTCGCAGCCTGGCCAAGGAGCACCCGACCGTTGCCACGGGAGGTCCGCGTGAGGACTGACCTCGGTCCCGGTTTCGGGTACGCCGACTCCGCCTCTGTTATCGAGGGGGTCGGCGTGACGTAACCGCCATGGCCGCGCTGCTTCGGCGGACTAACCATCCGCTCGGCCGCGCCGGCCTCGTTCTGACCGGACTCAGTGTCCAGGTCAACGCTCAGTCCCGGTCCTACCCGGTCCTGAGCTTCGGCTCATCGAGCCAGATACCCATCGCACCACAGGCCACTAACCACGGCCACCACAGCCGCGCAGCACCCGCTGTGCGTGTCCCGCAGGGCCCCCACCACAGGGGCTCTGCAGTCCCACCGAGACGAGAGGAGAAATCTCCCCCTGCCGTTCGGTGTCCGCCCCGCTTCGCGAAGAAGGGGGCTGCACCCTCATCCGCTCGCCGGCCGTCCCGTGTGAACGGGGTGGTCCGACTCGCATATGGAAGCTGGTGTCTTCGCCATAGTGCCCGATCTGGTGTCCCCTGAAAAGTCGAGCGCCGCCCGTTTCGATGCGGTTCGCGCGGTTCGCGCGGTTCGTGTGACGAAACGGGCGCCCGCAATCCTCCTCTTCATGCCCTTTGGGCAGGAAGAGGGTCTTTCTGTAAGAAGCCACAATCCGGCCGGGTCTGCCCGGTCGGTGTCCGTCCGCGTCCGCAACGACTTCGCCGGTGGCGTCCTCGAGGGGGTCGTCCCGTGTGGCGGGACGCGATCCGAAGTTGTTGTCCGCCGTGCGGGAGTGCGGGGGGTAATCCGCGCTGAGCGGACTCTGTCCACAGGTCGTCCGGTCCAGGCTGCCGAGATGATCGTTTTCACCGCTGTGCTTACGTTCCGCCTTCCGATCGCTGCGGGTGCTCGATGAGCGCCGTGGCGGCGGAGGCCGCTGTGGTGGTGCCCGGGCCGCGTGTGGCGTCCGACGTCGTCGAGGTGCGCACGCTGCCTGATCTGTTCGTGCCGGAGGCATCGCAGTGGCTGTCGTCGTCGGCGGGCCGGCGGGCGCTGGACGGCTACTCGTGGATGCAGTCGGTCCACTGGGTGGCGGGGTCGGGGCTGTACAAGCCGCGGCGGCATCGGTCGCACGGCCCGCGTGCGTTCGGGCCGACGACCGTGCACGTCGCCCAGGAGCTCGCGGCCCTGTTCCCGTGCCGTCCGGGGATCGAGTACCTGGTGCGGCGCACCGGACTGTCGGAGCGGTCGGTACAGAACCACCTGCAGATCCTGCGGGAGGCCGGGCTGCTTGCGTGGATCGTCAAGGGCACGCGGGTGCGGGGGGAGCGGGCGCAGGCGTCGGAGTTCGCCCTGATGGTCCCGCCTGAGTTCGACCGGGCGCTGGGGATCCGTACGGCTGGTGAAGGGACGGGGCGGCGGGTTGTCGGGATCGCGGAGGCGGGCCGGAAGCTGATGGCGAAGCTGGCGACGCGGGCGGCGCGGAAGGTCCGCCGGCCGCGCCGGAAGCCGTCGACGACGACGTCGAAGCCGGTCTCGAAGGCTCCTGCTGGGGGCGCTGGGGAGGGTGCTGGCGGGGCTGCTGAGACGGTTGTTTCAGGGGGGTCGCGTTGCACCCCAATGGGGGGTGGTTCTCCTGGTGGCTCTTCTGCGGGTGGTACTTACTCCCCCCCTGAAAGCAAGCTCGCAAGCGGGGCGAGCAAGTCCCCCACCCCGAAGAAGGTCAAGGCAAAGGCCGCCGGTGGGCGGAAGCCGAAGCGGTCGCTGAACAAGATCGGCCGCCGGTTCCAGCTGGCCGGTGAGCTGACCCGCCGGGTGGAGTGGCTGCGTGGCTGCTCGGTGCCCCGGATCGCCTGGGTGGCGCGGGAGGTCGCAGACGCCGGGTGGACTGCCGACGAGGTCCTGGCCTGGCTGGAGATGCGCGGCACCGCCGAGCGTGTCCGCCGGGGCTCGGGCCTGCTCGCCGTCCTGCTCGCGTCCGCGACGACCGTGCTGGACACCCCCGCCAAGCGCGCTGGTGCGGTGGAGCAGTGGCACCGGGCGGAGGAAGCCCGGCGCCGCCACCGCATCAAGCGGGTCCGCGCCTCGCGGGAGCGGAACGACGGCGGCTGGCAGGCCCCGGCGAGCCGTGCCGTACGGCGCGAGGTCGAGGCCGCCTTCGACCAGCTGCTCGCCCCCGCTCCCGTCGAGGTCGAGGAGGGCCAGGGCCTGGTCCTCGACGGCACGGAGCAGTTCGAGCTCGGCGACGAGGAGCTGGCGCCGCTGATCTCGGCCATGCGCGAGGAGCTCTCCTACGGCCGCACGGACCTCGTCTCCGCCGCCATCGAGACCCTCGGCGCCGAGGAGGCCGCCCGCGTCCTGGGCGAGGACCTGGTCCGCCGCGCCCTCCAGCTCGAAGCCCTCGCCCGCAACACCTCCATCCGTTTCGGCACCCGGTAGAGAGGCCGCCGACCATGCAGATCTTCCGTGCTCCGTCCGATCCCGAGGTCCGCCGGCTGGTCGAGCAGACCGTCCACGACCTCCTCCCCCAGCAGTCCGACGACGTCATCGTGCTGACCGCCGACACCCCCGCCGGCGTCGACGACCTCGCCCCCGAGGAGGCCGCCGCGCTGCGGACCGCCGCCCGGACCGCCCTGATGTACGGCGACACCGAGCTGATCACCTCGCTCGTCGACGCCTGCGGCCGCGACAGCGCCGACCGCCTCTACGGCCCCGGCCTCGTCACCTACGCCCTGGGCCTCGCCCACGCCAGCCACCACCTCACGATCGACGGGACCCAGCGATGACCGACACCCTCACCCCGCCGCCCGCCCCGACGGCCACGCCCTCCTCCGCCGCGCCGTCCGGTGCGGCCGGAGCTCCGGGGGCGGGCGCCGATCTGGCCCGGATCGCCCTGCACCAGGCCCGCGCCGCCGCGAGAGCCCGCGGCCAGGCCACCCGCGCGCCCCGCCGCCGGCCCCGGCCCAACGCCGCGCTGCCCGACCGCCGCGACCCGGCCGGGTTCGCCGCCGTCCTGCAGCACCTGATGGCCGAACGCGCGTGGGACATGCCCGCCGCCGGCGGCACCGCCCTGGCCCAGTGGCCCGGCATCGCTGCCGCCGTCTCCCCGACCCTGCCCGCCCACGTCCAGGCCACCGGCTACGACCCCGAAACCGGCCGCCTCGACCTGCGCCCCGACTCCCCGGCCTACGCCACCCAGCTCCGCCTCCTGACCGCCCGGATCATCGCCACCGCCAACGAACACACCGGCGCCTCCGCCGTGCAGGCGCTGCGGGTCCTGCCGCCCGGCGCCATCGACACCACCCCGCCCCCGGCCACCGACCGACCCACCCCCGGCGCGGCCGCTGCCCCGGCCGGGCCGGTGAAGACCAGGGAGACCGCGTCGGCCGGCTACCGCCTCGCCCTCGAAGCGCACCGCGCCGCCGTCGACCCCGCCCACCAGCGCCCCGCCGCACCCGACGACGGAGACCCCTCCCACATCCCCGCCGACGCCCAAGCGGCCTTCGCCGACTACCGCACCCAGGCCCGCGAGACCGCCTCCGCCATTCAGGACGCCGCCATCCGCCGCGCCCGCGCCGAACGCACCGCCGCATGAGTCCAGCACGGGCGAAGCGGCCTTGCCGCCGTCCGGGGCGTCCAGGCCGGGTGCGCCCTCGTTTCCGCAAGCAGACCTTCGACCACCACACCAGGAGGAACCGTGTCACACCCGCAGCCACTCACTCCCGAGAACAAGCTCGCCGACGCGAAGAAGCAGCTGGGCCTTCCGCTTATCGTCGTGATCTGCGGCTCCACCCGCTTCATGACCGAGATGGCCGAGGCCGATGTGCGGGAGACCCACGCCGGGAAGATCGTCGTCAAGCCGGGCATCGACATGAAGTCGCCCCACGCGCTGTGGTCCGACCCGGTCGAGGCCGCGGCGCTGAAGGTCCGGCTCGACGACCTGCACCGGGCTAAGATCCGGCTCGCTGACGAGGTGCTCGTGGTCGGGGACTACATCGGGGACAGCACCCGAGCGGAAGTCGCCTACGCCCGATCGCTGGGCAAGCCCTTGCGGTTCACCCACCCCGAAGTCGACCCCGACGTCTGACCGCCCGCGACCCGGCGGGCCGACCTCGCCGCGCAACAGGAAGCCGCCGTCTTACGCCGGGCCCGCGCCGAGCGGGCCGCTCGGCTGGCCGGGACGAAGGCCGTCGTGCAGCAGTCACCGACGTTGCGGACGACGGAGTGAATACAGAGATCGGCTGTGGACCCAATGGCCGCGGTGGGAGCATGAGTTGGGACGAAGGGTGGGCGTATGCGGGGTGACCGGCGGCAGATCCAGACGGCGGTGCTGGGCAGCGCGGACTCGGAGGAGCCGCTGATGCTGCCGCTGGAGGCAATCGAGCTGGACGCCTTCCGCCGTCGGCATCAGCTCGACACGTTCTGGTGCGGTCTGCTCCTCGGCGGATGCGGATCCCAGCTGACCACGAAGCTCTACACCGACCGGGTCTGCCACTTCTCCCACCATCCCAGCCCCGACGGCCAGCCCCACATCTGCGGCCGCCGCGCCCGGGGCGTCTCCAGCGCCGACCACCTGTACGTGAAGTCCGCGGCCGCCGCCTGGTTCCGGAACAGAGGCGAGGAGGCCGACATCTCCTTCGCCCAGCCGGACGGGGCGCCGGTCGGCTCCATGGTGGACATCACCTCCCGGCACCGCCGGCTGCGCGTGCACCTGGACCAGGCGGTGGAGCCGGTGTGGGACGACGACGGCATCGAGCCGGTGCTGGGTCTGTCGGTGCCGGTCGACCGGGACACCCTGATCCGCCGCTGGTACGTGCACCGGATCCGGCTGAACAGCGAAGGCACCACCCGCCGGGTGCAGATCGGTACCGAGGCGTTCGCACGGCCCACCGAGTGGTTCGCGCTGGACACGTGCACGATGACCGAGCGCGGCCTGTCGACGCCGGCGGTAGAGAAGATCATCCATTCCCGTACCAGTCGGCCCGCCCCGGCCTGGGCTTCTAGCAGGGCATACAAGTTCCCGGATATCGAGTTGCGGAAGCGGGTTCGGGACGTCGAGTCGCAGGCGCGGGATTTGCTGCGCGAGCTCGCCTATGCCCGTGAGAGGGAGGCCGTCGTCGTCGTGGCCCGGCTGTCTGACCAGATCGCCGAGGTCACCGGCGTCAAGGAGGAGACGCAGGAACAGCTGGCGACCGCCGTCGCGGATGCCGAGCGCTGGCTGGAGCAGCAGGCCGAGGTCCGCCGCAGCCTCCTCGCCGACCTGGGCGCCGCTGTTGCCGCAGGCGACACCTCACGTGTTCGGACGCTGCTCACCCACGTCAACCTGACCGCCGTCCCCGACGGCACCGAGGAGGAGATCCGCGTGACCGGCGCGGCCGCCGACCACCTCGCCTCGGTCGCCTCGGCGGCGGCCGAGCGCGTACACGCCCTCCTGCAGGACCTCCGCCGCCTCCCCCGGAACCGGCCCGAACATCAGCTGCGCCCTCAGGTACAGCAGCTGATCCAGGCAGCGGCCCAAGCCGGCCGTCTTCTCGAACAGCGCCAGCAGATCCAGATCGCTACGTGGAAGGCGCGCGCGGGCCTCGACAAGCTGGCCCCGGTCCCGGCCAGAACCGTCGTGCCCCGCACACCGGTGGAGCGGCCACAGCAGCGCCCGCAGCTGCACAAGCAGGTCGCGCGGCGGTACTGGATCAAGGCCAGCTGTCCCCGCTGCCGGGCGGGCAGCGGCCAGGAGTGCGTCGTCGACAACGGGAGCCACCCCCGTCAGGTGCGCCAAGTGCCCCATGACGAGCGGCTGAAGCCGATCATCGACGCACGCAGGGAACGGCAGAGGAACCAGCCGAAGCCGCCGCCCCCGTGGCGGGTGTACGAGGTGACCTGTCCCGACTGCGGCCAGGGCGCTGACGCCCGGTGCACGACGACGGGCGGCCCGCACCGCTCACGCGTCGAACGGGCCAAGGAGTTCACCCGCCTTCGAAAGCCCCGACCCGAGACCGGCACAGAAGCGTGACCTGACGAAGGCCCCCGGAGGTGATCCGTACGGCCCGGCCGGGCCCACGCGGGCACGATCCGCGAAATCGCCTCGCCTCGTGCCCGGCCTGGGGCTGCGGTGAGTCAGCGTGGGATGAGTTCGGGCATCGAGGAAGCGGCGGTGTGCGGCCACGTCACCGCGTCGGGGACCCGGCTGTGACCGGCGTGACCGTGTTCTGCCCGGTGGGCCGCCTGGACGCGGTCCAGAAGCGCGGTCAGAGCTGGCGGCTCGAAGGTCGCGCGGGGGCCTTCGGCCAGTTCATGGATCAGGGCGCTGACACCCTTGCATCCGAAGGTGCGGTGGGCGTAGTCGATAGCGGCGAGCAGCAGGGCCTGGCAGGCAGTGATGTTGGCAGCTGCCACGGGGCTCAGTGCCTGGCGGGTGAGGTCGTCGTCGTCCAGGGCGAGGCGGCCGCAGTCACAGAACCCCATGCGCCGGGCCACAGTGAGGGAGACCTCCTCGGGGAGGAGGTCAGCGATGGCGTCGACAGCCACGAACCCGAAGTCGAGCGCGACCTGGTAGGCGTGATGGCACACGGTCGGATCGGCGGCGAACTCACCGGTCAGCGGGGCATGGGGGCGGACGACTGGAGGTCGCGGCGGGCGGCGGCGAGAGCGTGAGGACGGCATACCGCGTTCAACAGCTCCGGGGCAGGGACGGACACCGTTGTTTCACCCGTTCGGTCCACCGCGCGCGCCTCGCCTCTCTCGTTGAGCAGCCCGGACGGGCCTGGCTCCGGGCCCTAGACAGGAAGTGACGACATGGCGGTCAGCCGTACGAGGAAAAAGAAGAAGAACCGCAACAGGACCACTCCTGTGTGGGAAGGCCGCTCCGTCTACGCCATGGGTGACGGGGCCGCCGCAGCCGGCGGCCCGTCGGCCACGAACATGGCCGCAGGGCATCGGGCAGCTGAAGCCGACCGGGTCTGGTTCGACAGGCACCCTGGTGCTTCGGTGCGTGTCCGGCAGGCGCTGCCGGACGAGTACGACCACCGGCCGTTCGGTCCTGAGCCTCTCGCCCCGAACGAGAAGATCGCCGTGGTCGTGGTGCAGGCCGCCCCCGGCCGCCGGACCCGTATCCCGTACCAGGTCGTCACCACCCCGACGGCCGCCGCCGCAATCTCTCCTCAGCAACTCGAAGAGATCCAGGCAGAGTGGGAGAGCAGCGATCAGATCGCCCCCATGACGAACCAAAGCGGCCAGGTCATCGACGCGCTCGGCCTGATGCGCGCCCTCCAGACACAAAGCTGAGCCAGTTCCTGGACGCGGTCGGAGGCCACGTCGGCCTCGTGGGCCGGAACGAGCGCTGAGTACCGGGGCGCTAGGTCTCCGCAGCCGCGTGCGGCGGTGTGGACCGTATGGGTCTGGTGGACCGGGCAGGGCCTGGCATCGAGGAGCAGGCCGGCCAGGTGGCGGAGGCGGCGTGCGAGCTCGCGGACGCCACAGCTGGATCCGGCTGGAGCATGATCGCCGCCGACTTGGCCGCCGCGCTCGCTCAGGTCGACCAGGGGGTCGCCGAGGTGCTGGCTGCGGTGACGGCCGCGACGGCCTCGGTCCGCCGCCGCTTCGGCCTGTCCACCGAGCCCGATCCGGTGCCAGCCGGGACGGAGTGGGTGTCGGACCCGGGCCCTGCCCGCCGTCCTCGGCCCAGGCGGCGCGCTCTCGGGCCCGGATTTCAAGGCATCCGTTGAACCGCACGGTGGCCTCGGGCCTCCTGACGTGCCAGGATCCCGATCAGCAACGAGGGGAGCGGATGTGGCGGGGAGCGCGGCAGGGCCGGGTGTGGTGGTGCGCGGTGTCGAGGGGCTGACCATCGAGGAGGTTGAAAGGCTGCTGGGCTGGATCTTCCCCCACCTTGATCCCAACCTCTTGGCGACTGTGCAGTTCGCCGCGGGAAGGGTGCGCGAGCAGCTGGAACGGCGGGATGCCGAAGCCGTACCCGGCTGGCCGGTGCTGTCCAACCTGGCGCAGAGCTGGCAGTTCCTGCGGACAGTCGCGCGCGGGATCGCCGGCGGCGAGCTTCCGGACGACCGGACCGTGATCTGGCTGGGGACGTTCGACTACATCCCCCGAGCCACGGGCGCGGGGCCAACGGCTTCAGAGACGATGCTGTGGGGATGAGAGACACCGGCCGGAGCACGGCGGGGTGAGCTGCAGACGCGTGGGAGTTCAAATATTGACGCCTGGAGTTCAAAGCCGTAAGATTTCTCCATACCCCGCCGGGTCTGCAAAGCCCCGGTTCGACGGCCCCGCAAGGGGCCGTTTTTGTATTCACAGACAGGTTCTGCACGCAGGCGAGTGAACCCCGGCTGTTCCTGGCCGGCAGTACCAGGGCCCGGGCATTACCTCGGGCTCTCGGGAGGGGCAGCCAGCGTGGCCGAGCTGATCGTCTATGTGGATGGTTTCAATCTGTACCACGGTCTGCACCAGCAGTACGGTCGTCGGTTTCTCTGGCTTGACCTGGAGAAACTCGCTCGCACGCTGCGGCCTCGTGACCAGCTCGTGAAGGTCAAGTACTTCACCGCCTCGGTCATGAACGACCCGGACGCTTTGAGCCGGCAGGACGCCTACCTCCAGGCACTCTCCGCGTACAGCGGCGAAACGGTGGAGATCGTCAAGGGCCGCTACCAGTCGAAGCGAAAGACGTGTAAGCAGTGCGGCGGCAGCTGGACGCACTACGAGGAGAAGGAGACCGACGTCAATATCGCGGTCTCCCTCGTCGCGGACGTGGCAACGAAGGCTGCCACCTCGGCCCTCGTCATCAGCGCGGACAGCGACCTCGCGCCCGCTGTCCGCAAGGCCAAGAGCCTGGCTCCCGGCACCCACATCATGGCAGCGTTCCCTCCCAAGAGGTCCTCCAACGAGCTGAAGACCCTGATGCCGGCCTCCTTCCATATCGGCCGCGCCAAGTTCGCCGGAGCCCAGCTGCCCGATCAGATCACCGACCCGGTGACGGGACACGTTCTCACTCGGCCCGCGAAGTGGGCCTGACAAGGCCCCTCGAGAAGGGACAGCCGCCGGAAGCACCTTCTACCCCTCGCCAAGGGCTGTCCTGGGCTGGCCGCAGCCGACTGTGAAGGCCCGCCTGACGGTCCTCAAAGTGAAGGCGCTCGACAGGAAGACCGACCGGAACCAGGCCCAGATCATCGAGCTGCTCACCCAGCTCGTGGGGCAGCGCTCCGCCGGCTGATTTACCCGGGTCCGGTGCCCGGCCCGCAGTCGTGTCCGGGGTCAGTTTCCGGCGAGCAGGCGATCCTGCCGGGCCTGGACGAGGCCGCGCCAGGCGGAGCGAACGTCGTCCTCGCTGCGGGTCCAGCGGATGGTCGAGAGCCCCGGGAGGGGCAGGCCGGCCATGAAGTGGGCGATGTCGGTGAAGTAGGCGAAGTCGCCGGTGGCGGTGAGCGTTCGGAGCCGGCCGATGGTGGCGGCCAGGTCCTGGTCCGCGCCGCGGACGGCGTGGTGGAAGGCGAGAGCGAGCTCCACGAACCGGTGGAGGAAGGGAAGCCCCGCGGCCTCGATGTCGGTCCGCAGGCTCTCGGCGCGTGCTGCAACGTCGCGGTCGCCGGTTCCGGCGTCCTTGATCAGGGCGACGACCTGGGCGAGGAGGGTGTTGGAGCGCTGGTCGAGCCCGTCGAGGAGCTGGTGGGCGAGCGCGAGCTCGTCGGCGGCCCGGTCGGGGTCGGCGAAGGAGACGGCCAGCGCGAGGCGGACCTGCATCATGGCGCGCTCGCCGGCGGCGCCGTGCTGTTCGGCTTCGGCGCGGCCGGCTTCGAAGGCGCGAATGGCGGCCGCGGTGTCGGCGTGGGACCAGTGAATGTCGCCGAGGACGCGGTGGTGGCGGCCCTTCCAGCCCAGGGTGGGGACGGCGGCCAGGGCGGTGGGGAAGTCGCCGGCGAGGCGGGCCAGGTTGGCGAGCGCCCGGCGGGCCTTGACGGCCAGGCGGCCCTCGCCGTCGACGACCTGCTGCATCCCGGTGCGGGCGGCGTCGTTCTGGCTGAGGTCCTTGTGGGCCTTGGCCCGGTAGTAGAGGGCCATCTCGGTCAGCTCGGCGGGCAGCAGACCGGTGTCCAGGACGGCGGTGAGACGGTCGGCGGTGCGCCGGCGGTGCTCGCGCTGGCGGCGGGCGATCGCGGTGAGCAGCTCGGCCACGGCATCGGCCGCAGTGTCCGGGGCCCCAGTGCCGGTGGTGGGCGGAGTGAGGGGTTCCCAGACGGAGTCGTCGGTGTAGACGAAGGCGGCCTCGATGATCCAGCCCAGGCCGGTCAGGCGCTGGTCGCGGGCCAGGCGCAGACCCTGGCGAAGGCACGCGACGAGGAGCATCCGGCTGGGGGCGAGGGCTGCGGCCTTTGTCCACTGCTCGCCGAGGGCGGCCAAGGCGCGGGTGGCGGCCTGGTGCCAATCGGCGGGGGTCCAGCGGTCGTCGCTGTGTTCGTCGTCTTGTACGGCGCTGCGGATCGCGCGGTGCAGGTGGTAGGGCCACAGGGCGTAGGGGTCCTCGGTGACCAGGGGCCGCTCGACCAGGCGGCGGGCCGGGGCCTGCTGGGGGAGGCCGGCGGTTCGGGTGGCGAGGTCGAGGTCGAAGGCGTCCAGCAAGGCGACGGAGCGCAGCAGGTGGCGTTCTTCGGGGGTGAGGTCGGACAGGGTACGGGCGAGGAGGGCGGGGAAGGTGCAGTCGAAGTCGGCCGCGGTGGGGGTGCGGCCGGTGCGGCGGATCTCCAGGAAGCGGCTTACCGCGAGGTCGAGGTGGAGGGGCAGGCCGTGGGAGCGGGCGGTGATCGCGGCCCGGATGTCGGCGTCGATGAGGGGCCGGCCGTCGTGGACCAGGCGGCGGGCGAGGTGGGTCTCGCAGTCTTCGGGGGAGAGGTCGCCGATCAGGAACTGCCGGGCGCCGGTGCCGGATGCTCGGGGCTGCGGCACGGTCAGGGAGGAGGGGGCGGTGGCCAGGCCGGGCCAGGCGGTGGGGCCGGTCCAGTCGAGCTGGCCGTGGAGGGCGGGGTCGGCCCACTGCAGGCGGCTGCGGCCGCCGATGACGAAGAAGACGTTCGGCATGAGCCAGACCAGGCGCTGCAGCAGCCGCTCGAAGTCCCGGTGACGGTCGGCGGTGTCCTCGAAGGTGTCGAGCAGGACCACCGGGGTGAGCCGCTTCTTCGCGGGCATCTGGTTCAGGTCCCAGGCCAGCAGGTGCGGGTAGTAGGACAGCGCCTCCAGGTCCGGGGTGGCTTCCAGCAGGGCCGCCGTCCGGGCCGCGCCGGCCAGGGCCCGGGCACGTTCCTGGCGCTCGCGCAGCGCCGACACGAGCGCGCCGGTGAGCTGGCCGGCCGCGGAGCCGACCAGGCCGGGCAGCGCCAGGGCGGCGGCGACCTCACCGACTCCGGCCTGCAGCTGTCCGGGCAGCAGGTTGGCAAAGCGGCCCGCCAGCCCGGAACGCCGGACGTACTCGTCCAGCGGCTCACCGGGATGCGTGTGTTCCCAGTAGTTGCGCAGGGCCACGTCGAAGGACGGCACCGTGCGGTCCAGGGCCCCGGCGAGCGCGAGGCGGATCGTCAGGATGACCCGCTCGAAGTCCGAGCCGGTCGACGCTGCCCTCGACAGGTCGATCCGGATGGGCAGGACCCGCTCGGTCCAGGTGGGCGCTCCCCACTGTTCGGGGCGGTCCTCGGCGGCGGTGAGCGCGGCCTCGATCTTGCGCAGCAGGGTCGACTTGCCCACCCCGCCGACGCCGTGGAAGACGATCAAGTTGGTGCGGGGAGCCTCGAGGTCCTCCACGTCGAAGGCGCCGCCGGCGACGCGGCGCAGGTGCTCCTCCAGAGCGGCGGCCACCACGGCCCACTGGCTGTTGCGGTCGGTGAACGCCTCCAAGATGTCGAACGCCGACGGGTCGTTGGAGCTGAACAGCGCACGCAGGTTGTCGGCCATGGTCCCCCCAGGTGATCGTCTGCGTCACAACCTATGACGCCCGACGGCCTCCGGAGGACACTCTGGTCGGCACGTCCGGTGCACGCCGGTGGTGGACTGGATACCGGCCACGGCTGACAATGATCCTTTTGCCGTCACCCCTGTGAAGGTTGGTTCCCGTGCACGATCCGGCATCCCCCTCCAGCTCCTCCGAGCCGGCCGGCCCGCAGGCCGCCGCCGACGTGGTGGAGGAGGTGATGGCCTGGTACAGCCGGGCGATCCTGGCCGAACGCCGAGCATCCCACAGCGATCGGGAGCGCCTGGAGCAGCTGCTTGCCCAGCGGCAGGAGTGCGTGCGCGACCGGGCGCGGCTGGAGGAAGCCGACGCCGAGGAGACCGCCCGGATCGCCGCGTCCTACGCGGCCCGGCTGCGGGAGCTCGGGGCCACCGGCTCGTAGCCGTCGCCGTCGTCAGCTCTCGGCAGGGGAAGGGCGGCCACGACCGCGGGACCGGCGAGGCGACGCGGCTGGAGGTGCGCGGGCATCAGCGCCCGCGCCAGGCGGGTGATCTGCTCGATGTCGTGGCGGTAGTGCGGGAGCTCGGCGCGCAGACGGTGCTGGACGGCCCGGAAGCGTGCCGCCTCCTGGTCGGTGTAGGGGCGCCGCTGCTCGGCGAGGAGCACGTCCGCCGCCCTGGCCGGCCGCGCCCAGGAGCCCTCGGGGGTGGGGTCGTTGTGGTAGAGGACGGTGCCGTCGCGTCCCCACACCATGACGCGGTCTACCACCGCGTTCTGCTCGGCCGCGGCCACCGCGTCGGCGAGCACCGTGAAGTGGTGGTCGTGCCCGGCCGCGGTGGTGAAGCGGCCGTGGCCGCCCAGCCGGTTCACGTCGGCGCAGCGCACCGCGGTGCCCTGCCGGGAGTCCGCTGCCCGTACGGCCAGCACCACCAGTTCCACCCGGTAGCCCGCCCGCCGGTAGGCCATTGCGCTCTGGACGAAGCCGGCCGCGCTGCCGGGGGCGATCTCGATCGTCACGTCCCCGCGCCGCTCCCGTACGGCCGCCTCTGCCATGGCCTGCCAGGCCCGGTAGTCCGCCCGGATGCGCTCGCCGGCCGTGCGCGGCTCTTCGCGCAGCAGGTCGTAGTAGTCCGGGTGCGACGCCTTGAAGAAGTCGCCGCTGATGTGCGTCGACCGGCCGCGCAGGGCCCGGCGCAGTACCCGGGCCGTGGTCGTCTTCCCGGAGCCGGGCTGACCCATCACGTACACCGCAACCGGCCGCTCCTGCGGCGTGATGTCCTCCAGGAGGTCCGGGGCGATCAGCGTGTCGAAGATCCAGCGGTGTTCCTCGGCGGACAACCGGTGGTAGTCGACGCCCGGCGCCTGCCGTCGGGTCTGGACGCCGCGCCGCAGCGGCTCGGCCAGCGCGGCCGCGCGCTCGCCATCGCGCCGCACCGCAAGAGCCCAGTCCTCGGGCAGCCGCGGATCGTGCGCCCGCCGGTCGGCGTCGGCGAGCTGGCGGCGGAAGACGCCGGTCTCCGCCGCGTTCCACGGACGTAACCGCTCGCCCAGCAGCGCCTCGCGCGCACCGGCCGGCTGCTTCCAGCGGCCCTCGGGCGCGAGCTCGTTGGCGTACAGGACTTCGCCAGCTCGGCGTACGACGACGACCCGGTCGGCCAGGTGCCCGGCCTCGATGTCCGCGAGGGTGGTGGGCAGCGCGGCGGCGCAGGCGTCGTGGTTGTCCCACCCCACATACCGGGCCCGGCCCTGATCGGCCAGGCGCAGGTACCGGTCCAGCACACCGAGCTGGGACACGGCCTCCGGCACGGCCAGGGCCACGACCTCGACCCGGTAGCCGGCCGCGCGGTAGACAGCGAGCGTGGCCAGCCACCCGGCCGGATCCGCGAGGGCCTCCTCCGCCACGACGTCGAACCGACGGCCACGGGCATGGGCTTCAAGCTCGGCCTGCCAGCGGTAGGTCTCCGGCCGCACCCGCACCCCGGCCGTCCGCACATCCTCCACGAGGAAGGCGCTGTACTGCGGGTGGAGAGCCTTGTAGCTGTCCCGGTCCACCCGCACCGCGCCGCCCCGCTGATCGAGGGCGGCGTGCACGAGGTCCATCACCAGCGTCTTGCCGCTGCCGGCCTGCCCAGCCACGAACACCACCACCGGACACTCCTGCGCCACCGCGCCCGCGGTCAGCTGCGGCACGATCACCTCGGCGAACAGCTCGCCGTACTTCTCCACCCACGTCTCCCGGCCGCGTTCCAGCTCTTCATGTCCCATCAGGTGTTGCCGTTGTGGCCCTGTGACGTCGTCCGCAGGGCCACAACGGCCGGGCCGCCTACTCGGCGTCCAGCTTCTGCCGCAGCTGGTCCAGGGTGGATCCGTCGGGCGTGTGCCACAGGGTCCATCCGTTGATGACGTTGCCGGTGACCGCCTCGGCGGCCTTGGAGGGGGAGGGGAAGGACGAGGGGTGACCGTCGACGATGAGCTGGCCGTCGGCGGTGACGACCGCGCGGCCCGACCGGTTGGCGCGGCGCTGGTGGAAGGTGAGGACGGTGTCCGGCTTCAGCAGGCCGGCCTGCATCAGCGCGGCGAGCGGCCCGTGCGGGACGACGGGCGCGGCCTTCGCGCTGTCGGATCCGCCACCGAGGGAAAGGGTGACGTGGATGGTGTCGTCGCCACTCGCGCTCGTGAGCCGGGCGATGACGGCGGGGTCGAAGTGGATGCTGAGCGTGGCCATGCGTTCTCCTGCCATCGGTGGCCCCAGGGACCCTTTTAGCTGACTTCCGCTTCGATCTTAAGCTGCACGAGCAGCTTAAATCAACTCTAGTTTTCAGTTATTCAGCAGAACTGTGTGAGGATGTGTCTCGGAGTGGCGGCACCACCCCGCCCTCGGCGGCCGGCCGCCCCGGCGCGGTCGCGGTTCCGGCCGGGCCGGTGAGGACGCGGGAGACCACATCGGGCGGCGCCTGGCCCTATCGACGATGATCCGCTCACCTGCGGCTTGTACGGCTGCCACGGTGGCGAGCACGAATGGAGCTGACCAGACCCGTGCTTCGGCGGGTCGCCGGCGCCTTCGCTGACGTGCCAGGAAGCCCGACGTTCGTCAGGGTGAATTCATCGGGTCATACGAGAGCCACCGCTTCGGTGTGAACGGGATCCAGGTGTAGGCCATTCGTGGCGGTGATGTACTCGACCGATGCCGATGTTCTTCGGCGAGATCGGGAGCCACCGATCGAGCGACCATCAGACCCTGCTGGGGCGTCTACTGTCACGGGTAGCCGATGGAGTTTTCCGGGTAGACGTGACGTATGGGTGTGTGCGCGTGGTGCCAGAAGCCTCTGGGACGGCCCCGGGCCCGGTTCTGTACGGCGGCGCACCGGCAGGCCGCGTATCGGGCCCGCCGTCACGCGGAGGCGGCCGTCCTGGCGCGGGTGGCGCTCTACCAGATCACCGACGAGCTGACCGCCCGCTGCTACGCCCTGCGGATGGCGCTCGACGAGATCGTCGAGCAGCGGGACCCGGCGCCCGGCATGCACACGTACATGGCGGCTGACGTTCCTCACCTGGCACGTGAACTGATCCGTGTCGCCGCCGTCGCCGACCGTCGAGCCGGCGCCACCTGGAGCCAGATCGGCGACGCGCTCGGCATCTCTGCTGACGCCGCCCGCGCCCGATACGGCCACGTCCGCCTGGTCACCGACCAAGCAGAAATGAGCGGCCCAATGCCGCCGGCTGGATCAACGCCCTGAACTGTTTCCCTTGGACCTGCCCTCACCCAACTGGCCGACCCGGCTCTCGATCTCACCGGAGTAGTACCGGCTTCCGAACGGCCCGGAGTCGTGGCTCTACTTCACCCCGATGAAATCAGTCAGGGCCCGCACACCTTCCCGGGTGCGGGCCCTGCCTGGTGCGAGTGTGCCTACGGCCTGGTGGCGATGACGGCTTCGATGGGGACGGTGTTGGTGAAGGAGCCGTTCGGGCTGAACTTGGTGAGCTCGCGGCGCAGGCGTTTTTCGAAGGCGGCCTGCCGGGTGCCGAGGACGGCGGGGCTGGAGTAGGAGAAGGAGGACTGCAGTCCGACGAGCTCGTCCAGGGTGCGGGTGAAGGTCTGGTCCCAGCGGGCGGTCTCGATGCGGGAGAACGCGGAGCGGGCGAGGGCGTCGTCCCGGCCTTCGGCGGGGTGGGCGGCGGGTCCGTGCTCTTGGCGGTAGCCGGGGCCGATGACGTCGGTGCAGACGCTCTCGATGATGTCGAGCCACGCCGGTCTGACCGTGCTGGCCCGGGGGCCGGTGGAGACGAGGGCGATCCCGCCGCCGGGGCGGATGAGCGTGTCGAGGTCGGCCAGGAGGCGGTCCTGGTTCATCCACTGGAAGGACTTGCCCATCGTGCACAGGTCAAGTGGGGGCAGGCCCATGCCGGTGAGGCCGGCGGCGTCGCCGCACGCCCAGGTGATGTTCCCGGCGCCCTGCGCGGCGGCGGCGTTGCGGCCTTCGCTGATCATGGCCGGTTCGATGTCGACCGCGTGGACGTGGCCGGTCCGTGCGGCGAGGGGGAGGGTGATGGTGCCCGGTCCGCAGCCGAGGTCGAGGACCGTCTGGGTCCCGTCGAGACCGAAGCGGTCGGTGAGGAGCGTGAAGAACTCCTCGGGGTAGCGGGGGCGGAAGGCGGCGTAGTGGTGTGCGGCGGAGGCGAAGGTGGTCACGGGGTGGTGCTCCTTCCGGGGCGGGTGGCGATGAGGACTTCGGTGCGGATCACCTCGTCGTAGAGGCCCGAGGGGTCGTGGTCGAGGAGGGCGCGGCGCAGGTCGCGGGTGAACGCGTCCAGCCGGTCTCCGAGCTGGGCGGGGGTGGAGTAGGAGTTGGACAGCTGGAGTCCGACGAGCTGGTCGAGGTCGCGCGTCACACGCTGGTCCAGGGACGTGAGCTCCACGTGGGAGAACGGCGAGCGGCGCAGGGTGTCGGTGAAGCGGTCCTCGGGTTCGGGGTAGGTGCCGGTGCCGGCGCGGCGTACGGGCCCGAGGTAGGCGGTGCGGATCTGGGCGATGACGGGCGCCCAGGCGGGCAGGGGCGTGGTGCCGGGGGGACCTGCGGAGGCGATGACAATGCCGCCGCCGGGGGTGATGAGCGTGTCGAGGTCGGCCAGGACGCGGGGCCGGTCGAGCCAGTGGAACGACTTCGCCATGACGCACAGGTCGACCAGGGGCAGGCCCAGAGTGGTGATCTGGGTGGAGTCGCCGTTGACCCACTCGATGTTCGTGATGCCGCGTTCGGCGGCGAGGCGGGCGCCGGCGGCGAGCATCCCGGGCTCGGGGTCGATGGCGTAGAGGCGGGCGACGTGGGGCGCCAGCGGCAGGGCGGACATGCCCGGGCCGCAGCCCAGGTCCATGGCCGCCTGGGTGCCGTCGAGGCAGAACCTGTCGGCCAGGAGCGCGAAGAACTCGTCGGGGTACCAGGGGCGGAAGCGGGCGTAGTGCTCCGCTGCCGAGGCGAACAGCGCGGGCGGGTCGGCTGTCACAGCGTGCCTCCTGCACGGGGGAGGGGTCATCGGGCGAGGGTGGCGAGGTAGGACTCGGCGGCGGTCCAAGGGGTGAGTTCGATGCCGAAGCCGGAGCGGGGCCCGTCGGTGGTGTGGACGAGCCGGCCCGACAGGTAGACGGTGTCGCCGGTGCGGAACGCCCCGGTGTACGCGCCCAGGTAGGAGCGCATGTGGGTGATGCGGCGGGCGAAGATCTCGGGGTCGTCGACGGTGGAGTGGATGACGGTGTCCACGCCGATGCCGTACAGCGCCGGCGTGGCCAGGCCCTGGACGTCGTCGGTGATGGTGGCGACGACGCTGATCGCCCCGACCTCCTTGGTGGTGACGTCGGTGAACGTGGTGTCGCCGTCCTCGCGCAGGGGTTCGCAGTTGATGTGCGCGTCGGCCCCGGCCGTGAGGCCCTGGAGCTTGCGGGTCTCCTGCCGCATCAGGACGTCGAAGGAGCTGCCCGTCATGTACTTGGCGCGGCGCAGGTACAGCCGGGTCAGCGCGTCACCCTCGTACGGACGGATGAGGTCGCGATCGGAGAAGAGCTCGCGGGCGACTTCGTAGCCGCGGAGCCCGTAGCAGACGAGGTCGACGTCGGAGCGCGCGTTGAAGCAGCCGACCAGGAACGAGCCGGTCACGCCGAGCAGGTCCGTGGCGCCGAGGTCGACGACGCGGTCGATGACGGCCTTCAGGTCCCGGCCGACGGCAAAGTCGCCGAGGAACTCAGGCGCCTGGTGCAGGACCGTCAGGGCGTGGCGGCAGGAGTAGTGCCGGGTGACGTCTGGGCGGGGCACGCCGGTAATGACGCAGCCGATGGTGTCGGAGTAGAGGTAGCACTCGGGCCGGTCGGCGAGGATCCCGAACGCTTTGGAGACGACCGTGTTCTGCCGGTAGGTGCGCCCGAATAACTGCCGGTCGCCCTTGTCGTCCGGGTAGTACTTCACGTACCCGAGGTAGTGGGTGGGCGGGTGGACGTCGCCGATGACCTTGAAGACGATGCCGTGGCGGTCGAGGAGGTAGTCGCGGTCACGCACCGCCGGTACGGCAGTGCTCAGGCTGAGCGGCGAAGTCGTCGAGGCTGGGGAAGGCGGCGGTGTCGATACGGCCGGTGCGCTCATACTGCTCGACTCCCATCGTGAACAGGGTGCGGCGGTAGTTCCACTTGGTGGCCTTGTCGGTGTTCGTGAGGTCGGCCGGCTTCATGAGCGCGAGGAAGAACAGCGCCTTGATGAGCAGGAACTCGCCCAGGTGCCGGCCCGGTCTGGTTCCCAGGACGTCCAGGGCGGCTTCGTCGAGCGTGGCCGTGTACCGCTCGCGCTGCGCCGTGGTGGCGTAGTAGCCCTTGGTGCCGCCCTTGAAGGCGATGATCTCCAGGGCCGGGTAGGTGTCGTAGCCGACCGGGGCGAGACCGTGGTGCTGCCAGTCGATGACCCCGGCGAGGAAGGCGTTGGGCAGGCCGTAGTCGTAGTGGGCCCAGCACATCGGCGTGTGGGCGAGGCGGTCCAGCGCGGTCTCCAGCACGGCGCGGGTGCGGGGTGTGTCGAGGTCGGGGTTCTCGGCGAAGACGGTGTCCGTCCACCCGGCCTGCTGCACCCAGGCGTTCAGCGCGTCGTGGGTGGCCGGCTCGGCGTGTTTGGCCTGGGCGGTAAGCAGCTGGACACCGACGGCCGCGGCTTCGTCGACGACGCTGTCGGGCATCGGCCCGTAGGCGCCGCCGACCGCCGTCCAGGCCGCGTCGTGCAGCGACGTCGTCCCGAGCGAGGGCTCCACGAAGTAGAACTCCGCGCCGTCGGCCCCGGTCTCCAGGACGGCGGGGACGGGGTAGCCCAGGGCGGCGATCCGCTGCTGGAACGCCGCCTCGCTCTGCAGCTGCCGGTCCCCGGTGCGCCGGTAGCGGGAGCGGTCCTGGTTCACCCAGACGGCGCCTTCGGCCGCGGTCCGCTTCTTGACGAACGTCCACTCATCTTCCATCGCTTTTCCTCTTTTCTCGGGAGGTATCCGGGCGTACCGTTCGGCGGCATGATCCTGGCTGTGGTGCGGCACGCGGAGTCGGTCGAGAACGCCGACAAGTACAAGGGCTTCTACCAGGACCCCCGGCCGTGGGCGGGCGCCGCTGCGCACGCCCTGTCGCGGGATGTCATCGGGTTGACGGCCCGGGGCTTTCGCCAGACGGCGTGGCTGAACGAGACCCTGCCGACAGTGGTGGGGGAGCGGCCGCACGTGTTCGTCTCGCAGTACCGGCGGGCCCGGGACACCGCCGAGCTCGCTCTGCCGGGGATCCAGGCGGAGGTCACGGGGCTGCTGAACGAGCAGCACTACGGTGACGCCACCTACATGACGATGCGGGAGCTGTTCGACACCTTCCCCGAAGGGGCGGACGACCGCCGCAGCCGCAAGCACCTGTGGACCCCGCCCGGTGAGGGCGGCGAGTCCCTGGCGGTCGGAGTCCACGGGCGGGTGACCGCATTCCTGTCGCTGCTCGCCTCCGGCGCCGTCGAGGCCGGCCGGAACGTGGTCGCCTTCACCCACCACACCGCGATCCTCGGCCTGCGCGCCGTCCTGGAGCAGCGCCCGGTGACCGAGGTCGTCGAGGAATCCCGCGCCCGCAAGCTGCCCAACGCCGCCGTGCTCGTCTACCGGTCGGCCACGGGCCGGTACGAGCTTCAGCAGGTCATCGAGCCTTCCGCGTAAGGAGAGACCGTGCGAACCGCCTTCTTCAACGGACCCGTCCAAAACGGCGACTTCACCTTCACCGACAAGCCCGGCAAGGCCGTGGGCATACACGCGGCCGCTGCCCTCAACGCCCTCCTTGGCGAGCCTGCGGTGCCCCATCTGTGGAACACGGTCACCCTCGAAGGGGACCTGCGCCACCAGACGGAACCGGCCGCCCGGGCGGACCGGCATCAGCACGAGCAGGACCTCATCCGCGCGAAGTACCCCGAGGGCGCGCTGCCCGCCGCGGGGCTGCTCACCGACGCGGACCCGGCAGTCGCCCGCCTCGCCCACGACATGATCCGTGCCCGGCTCGAGGCGGGCGTCCTGAGCGTGGAGAAGACGACCACCGTGGTGTGCTCGTCCTGCGCTCACCTGTCGGGCATCGGCTCGCCCGCCTGCAAGGCGTGCGGCAGCACCGACCTGGTCAAGAAGGTCGCGCCCCAGCTGACGGCCCGCAGACCAGCCGGCGCCCCGGTCCTCGGCCCGGACGACGTTCACGGACGGCGCCTGGCGCACCTGGAGAACATCGCCCGCAACGTCCCCGACCAGCTCATCCTCTCCCGCACCCGCGCGCACGGGATCGACCTGGCGCCCTTCGGACTGCCGGGGATGGTGCTCGACCCCCGCGCCGCTCTCCACATCGCGGTCCTGGCCGCGGCCGAGCGGCACGGCCCCGAGCGGGCCCTCATGCTGGCCACCGAGACCGCCGCCGCGCACGTTGCCGCGTACGGCCTGCCGTTCAGGAGCCACGGCGGCATCCGGCTTGGGTACGCCGTCCACGGCAAGGTGCCCTACGGCGACCCGCTGCTCGGCCGGCTCTACGAGGTCCACCGCCTGGGCGACGCGCAGCGCGCGGTGTTCGAGGAGTGGTTCCTGCCGCTGTACGCGCTGCGCGAGCGGGGCGGCATCCACCCCGGCAAGCTGCCCGCGCTGGTCAAGTTCTTCCGGAAGATCTCCCTGGCCCCTCCCGGCCCCGAGGCCGAAGGCGGTGCCGGCGATGTGCGGCGTGCGGTGCGCAGCGGGGACATGGGCTGGCTGATGGACGCGCGTACGGTGACACATCTGCTTCCCGCCTTCCCCGGCTGGGACGCCGTCGGCCGGCGGCGGTGAACCCGGCGGCCCGGCGGCGTCGCCCTTGAGAGCGATGCTGTTCCTCGAAAGTAGGGACGCCCCGATACCCTGTCAACACAGTTCGCATCTGCCCTGTCAGTGATGGTCGGTTCTCAGCACCCCACGCTGTCAATACAGTTGAAGTCCTGGCTTGACACAGGATCAGGGCGCGAGCCAGGGACGCCGCCGAGCCGGAGGGCACACATGGACGCCAGCACGATCGCAGCGCAACTACGGCAGAAGATCATCGAAGGGGAGTACCCACACGGGAGCAAACTCCCGACCGTACGGGACCTCGCGGCAGAACACGGAGTGAGCCAGCAGACGGCATCCGCCGCCTACACCGCACTGGGCGCGCTCGGCCTGGTCCGCACCGACGCCCGCAGCGGAACCCGGGTGGCGGCGTCCAGGCAGTCCGACGCCCACCTGGGGACCTTCACGCCCCCGGACCTGTCGGTCGCCCAGGCGTGGAAGCCCACCGCCCAGGGGACCGCGACGGAGGAGACGACGCTGGTACGCCAGCTCGACGCCCCGGCCCAGATGACGGCGTGGGGCATCACGGAGGGCACGACCATCGTCGAGCGCACCCGCATCCGGTCGGTCGACGGAGTGCCGGTGCAGCACAAGCTGACGGTGATGCCCTACGAGATCGCGGCCAAGGTGCCCGACGGGTACGAAGGCACCCCGCCGATGCTCACCCCCGCCGGGGAGACGTCACCGAAGGCACCGGCCAGCGTCCGCGTCGCGGACTGGCTCGGCTGGGACGTCGCCCGCACCGAGTCGGTCATCACCGCCGAGCCGATGGACGAGACCGTCTGCGCGGCCCTGGACATTCCGGCCGGGGCGCCCGGCTTCCGGATCGTCGGCATCACCCGCAGCTCCCAGGGCGAGACGGTGTTCGTGACCATCACCTCGGCACAGCTCCACCACCGCGTCACCCTGGACATCATCGGCTGATGAACAAGCCGTCCGGGCCCGGCGTTCCACCGGCCTGCCCAGTAGGACGCCGGGCCCGGACGGCACACGAAGTGCACTCGTTTTCAACCGCAGGCGGAGACCGCTGTTTCCGTACTCGGCCAGCACTGCCGCGGCGACATGCCAAGATCGGCCGCATGTTGACCCTCGGGGTACGCGGCGAGTTCTACGAGAAGGTCGGCGACCTGGGGGGAGCCGTCCGCCCTCGAACGGAGCCGCCGGCGCGCGGCCATCGGCTGACCGAGAAGAGCATCGTGGAGCGCTGCGGATTAACCATCGCCCTCACCGCCGAGGACATCGAGCGGTGGAGCGCCGTGAAGGACGCCGCGTACGAGGTCGACCCTGTGATGGAGTGCTGGCTGACGCCCCTCCACAGCGGGGACCCGCCCCGCTCGTGCAGTCCAGCCTGACGCCCCGCCGTGATTGATGGATGCTGTGGAAAACCGGCAGCCTGTACCGGATCGTGCTCCTGCCCCGCTGCACCGTGGAGACCGGGATCGACATCGTCGACGGCGAGCCGCTCACCTGCGGCCTGTACGGCTGCCACGGCGGCGAGCACAGCTGACTGGACCCGCGCTTTCGGCGGGTCGCCGGCGCCTCGCCAACGTGGCCGGCCAGCTGCTGGTGCATGCCGAGGCCGGCCTTTTCGCGGGCGGGCGGAAGCCCGGCGGGAGGACTGCCAGGCGGTCTGGCAGTGTCCCTGCGGCCGCGCGCGGCGTTGGGGACGGCATGGGGCTGGTGGATCGGGCGGGGCCCGGCATCGAGGAGCGGGCCGATCAGGTGGCGGAGGCGGCGTGCGAACTTGCCGACGCCGCGGCCGAGTCCGCCTGGAGCCCGGCTGCCGCCGACGACGTCCTGGTCGCCATCGACACCCTGGCCGCCGCGCTCGCCCAGATCGGCCCGGACGTGGGCGAGGCACTGGCTGCGGTGACGGCGGCGACGGCCAATGCCCGTCTCCGCCTGGGCCTGCCCGCCGATACCGGGCAGGAGCCGGACCGTGCCGCGACGCCGCCGGGCGTGCCCGGCCCGCGTACGGGACGCCGGCCTCGGCGGCGCGGCCTCGGCCCCGGCGCACAGGGCATCTTCGACCGGCCCTCGCGGTGAGCCGGTAGAAGCACGCCCCGCCCACTCACCACCGGGCTCACCATCGGGCTTACCACCGCAGGTCACAGGCCCGTGGTGAGCGCGCCGGGGCCGCTTTCGGGTCAGACGGTTCCGGGCGTCGTCAGGCCGGCTTCGTAGGTCCAGCTCTTCACCGGCCGGGCGGTGCCGCCGGTGAGGGAGGTGAGGGTGAGGACGGTGCCGGGCCGGCTGTAGGCCCCGAGCCACTCGGTGAACTTGCGGTCGGCGACATCGGGCCGGGACCAGACGCCGCAGATGGCCGGGCCGCCCGCACGGAAGCGGAGCTCCACCACGTACGAGGCGGCCTGGTCCTCGAGGGCCGAGCTGTTCACAGTGCCGGTCCTTCCTGTCGCACTGGTCAAGGGCGGCTTTCCGTGCGCGGCCCCGCTGGGGGTCCAGCCTGGCACACCGGCATCTCCGGCAGCCGTCGGCGGCCTGCCGGACCGTGGCGAGTGAGGGGTCCGACCTGATAGGTCGGACCCCTGTCTTCCCAGGTGGAAGAGGGTGCTGAGAGCGGAGCTGATAGGAGGCAGAGACCGGTACTTACCACGCCCGAACAGAGGGTCCGCAGGCCCCGGGCGTCCCGTGTCGCTCGAGACCACACCCGCCCGAACGGGAAACGTACGCGATTCGTACGGTGTTCGTACGCGAAACGCACGCTTCATGGTGTAGAGTCTCGGCAGGAGGTGTTTCATGTCCGAGTTGTTCGACGCGGTCGACGCCCTGCTCGCGTCCCGCGCCGCCCTGCCGCCGCCGGCGGAGCGCAAGCGGCTGCGTGCCGCGCACGGCCTGACGATCGACGAGGTGGCCATCGCGCTGAAGGTGCGGCGGGCCACGGTGTCCGGCTGGGAGTCCGGCAAGACCGAGCCCCGCCCGCCCGAGCGCGACGCCTACGCCCGGCTGCTGGACAAGCTCGCGGAGCTCTACCCCGCCGTCCCGGCCGACACGGCCACGTCCGACCCTGCTCCTGCTCCTGCTCCTGCTCCTGCTCCTGCTCCTGCTGTGGTGCCGGCGACGTTCGCCGCCCCCGCTCCGGTGGAAGCGCCGACCCTGTCCACCGGCCCGGCCCCCGAGGCTGCGGCCACGGCTTCGCCCCACATCCCCCAGGTCCCTGCCGGTCCGGCGGCCGCGCCGCGTCTGGCGCGCACGACCAGGCCGTCGTCGACGTCGCGCCGCCCGGGCGCGAAGAAGGCGGCCCCTGCCGGGACCCCGGCGGACGATCCGCGGTTCGAGAACGGGCCGCTCGCGGTCGTCGACGCCGGCGAGGACGGGCGGGTGGTGGCGTACTGCACCGGCGGCCTGGTCCTGGACGTGCCCGCCAAGTCCCTGCCGTCCCTGGTCGACTGGACCCTCAAGGAGGCCAAGCTCGGTCAGCCGAAGCTCTCGGGCCCGGGAAGGCCGGCCGACCCGCTGATCGTGCTCACCGCGGCCGCGTGCGAGCGCTACGGCCTGCCCGTCACGCTCACGGACGAGGAGAAGGTCTCCGGGCGGATCCCGGAGGGCCACAAGGTCATCAAGCAGCTGACCCGCGCGGAATGGCAGCTCACCAAGCGCGGCTTCGGGCCGTGGGCGCGGATCTACCGCCCGGCCAAGGGCTCGGAGCGGCAGTGCGTCCAGCTGTGCATCCCGTCGTGGAACGCGCTGGACACCCGGTTCTGGGGCAACGCCGGGCAGCTGCCGCCGGCGGAGCTCGCCCGCGTCCTGGGCGTGTACGCGTCGAGGGTGATGACGCCGCGCGGCTCCACGGCCGTCACGGGCCTGGAGCTGATGACCGCGCTGCACCCGCCGACCCACGCCGTGCGCGACGAGGAGACCGGCGTCCTTCGGCAGGCCGAGACCAAGACGCCCGGCTCGCTGGGCAAGGACCCGATCGACCCGATGAACTTCCCGCCGTGCGAGGTTCCCGACGGCCACCCCGCCCTCAAGGACCTCCCGAAATTCCACGTGCGCGGCGCCGACGAGAAGCTAGTCGAGGAGGCGTACGACTGGGCCCGTCCGATGACCGAAGCGGAGTACACCCTGCGCTACCTCGTCGGCATCGACGTCAACATGGCCTTCGCCGCCGGCGCCAACGGCCTGACCGTCGGCCTCGGGGAGGCGACGCACGTCAAGGCCCCCGTGTTCGACCCGAAGCTGCCCGGCTCCTGGCTGGTCGACCTCTCCCACGTCGACCTGTCCCGCGTGAAGGTCGGCAAGGAGTGGGTGAACCTGGACGGCAGCCTGCTGCCGAGCCCGTTCACTCCGAAGGGCGAGCGACCCGAGGGCCCGGCCTGGTACTCCACGCCCACCGTCGCCTACGCGGTGGAACTCGGCTACGAGGTGCGCCCCATCGAGGCGTGGGTCCGGTACGAGACCGGCCGCTACCTGGACGGCTGGTACACCCGGCTCCGTGACGCCTACCTCGCCACGATGGCCGACCTCGGCGTCCACGCCGACACCGATCCGGCCGACTTCCTCGCGGCGATGAACGGCTACAAGGACCGCGACCCCGAACTGGGACTCGTCGCCACCGCGATCAAGGCGACGGTCAAGGGCGGCATCGGCAAGCTGCGCGAGCGGCCCCGGGCCGAGGGCTGGCGGCCCGGCGAGCCGTGGCGCGCACTGTCCCGCCCGACGTGGCGGCCCGACATCCGGGCGGCGGTCATCTCCCGCACCCGGATCAACCTCCACCGCAAGATCGTCAAGCACGCCTCGTTCACCGGCCAGTACCCGATCGCCATCCTGTCCGACTGCGTCGTCTACGCCGCGAACGGACCGAGCCCGCTGGACTTCCTGCCCTACCGGGAAGGCAAGCCGCTCCCCGGGGGCTTCAAGCTCGGCGTCAACCCCGGCCTGGTCAAGCACGAGGGCACGCAGGAAGTCCTGTGGGGCGAGGGAGTCCGCGAGCAGTTCAACGCTCCAGCGCTCAACCTGGCCCGGTACATCAAGGACGGCACCGTCACCGACGAAGACACCGGAGAGTAGGAGTAGGCCACGATGAGCCTGTTCGGGGACGGCCTGGAAAAGGCGGTGCAGAAGGCGTTCACCCGCCCAGCACCCAAGTCGGCCGGCGCCCAGATGCGGTACCTGGTCAAGCAGCTCAAGGGCACCAAAGCGGTCGCCCAGATGCTGCGGATCTCCCAGCGCACCGTCGAGCGATACGTGAAGGACCAGATCAAGAAGCCCCGCGCCGACCTCGCCGCCCGCCTGGAGCGCGAGGTCAAGGCCCGGTGGCAGCCGCAGATTCGGGCAAAGGCCAGGGCGAAGGCCGCGTCCACGGGCGGCATCGTCATCGACACCCGCGCCCGCATGGGCTACAAGGCGCCGATCGGGTCGACGGACCAAGACCGCATCCGGCACCTGACCGTCGCCCTGCCCCCGCAGTACGCGGCCCGCCTCTTCGACGCCCAGGACGCCGGCGCCAGCGACGACGAACTCCAGGAGATCGCCGCCGAGGCCCTGAAGGAGGTCTACTTCCAGGACAACGGCCGCCGCGCCGGGTCCCTGGAGGAAGTCCGCTTCACCGACGTGCAGCACCTCGAGTTCGACCTGTAGACCGGCTCCGCGCACTACGCGCCTGGCCGCCGGTGTGACTGAGCGCTTCAGATGACCAGTGAGTGGCACATCTGGCCAGTGGAGCGCTCAGTCGTACAGCCAGGTCAGCCGGAGCCTGTCCTGGTCTCCATTACCTCAATCTCGTATGGCAGCGCCGTCAGCGAAGCGAGCTGCTCCGCTATCGCTTCGCGGACGTCCCCGTCCAGTGTTCTATAGACCTTGGTGACAGCGTCGGAGCGGTAGACCTCCGTGATCTCTATGGGGCCGTGGGAACGTGCGTCCAGGCTCCGTAGAACACGGCGAGCTTCATCGAGGGTTTCGCCACCCACGGTCATCCGGACAACGGTCTGAAGTGATGCCATGGCATACCTCCTGTCGACACTGAGCCACCTACTCAAGGTCCCTCACTGCCCTCTGCGCTGCCTCCCGGAATGCGCTCACCGGCCAACTGAAGCGCTCAGTCACAGCCGGTGTGACTGAGCGCTTTAGATGGCGAGTTCGCACCTGCTCAGGCGAGCTGAGTAGAACGGCCCCCACCAGCGTGGGGGGCCGTTCTGTACCGCGGATACTGATAACCCTCCGCGCGGCGTCGGGGTGGCACGGACAACGATCCCGGGATGGCTGTCTCGGCTCCTGTACCGCACCGTACCGGTGCCTCGGCCTTACCACGGCTTACTCGGTGGCCCCTCACTCGGATGGGTGCCAAGCACTCACTCAACTCGCCAGATGGAGTGCTCAGTCACATCCGGCACTGGAGCTGCCGGGGGCCAGGCGTTTCGCATCCTACGGTCAGCCGGCCCGCCGGGCACGGCGACGTTCCCGCCGCGACGGAGGCGGCGCGGTGGCGGCCTGGGCGGCCCGGCCGAACGCCGCGAGCGTCTCCTCCAGGCGCGCGATGTCCTCGAGGTTCCCGGCGGCGTTCATCAGTTCCTCGGTGGCGGTGACGAGCGCCGGGTCGGGGCAGCGCAGCAGCGGGGCGGCCGCGGCGGCGATCCGGGTGAAGGGCTCGCGCAGCGCGGCGGCGGCCTGCTTGCTCACGATCCGCTCCTGCGCCAGAAGTTCCGCCCCGCGGCCCAGACCCACAAGGCCGCTCTGCACGTCAGTGCCGCCGGCGATCCGGGCCCTGGCCGCGCCGCCCACGCAGGCGAGCCCCGCCAGCAGCATGGTCCGGCCGCGTTCGGCCAGCGTCTCCCACAGCATCTGGTTGGCGGTGCCCGCCGCCCGCAGGTCCGACACTGCCACTATCAGCGCATCGGCGTGCCCGCGCAGGGCTTCCCGCTCCCGCTCCTGGTCCTGGCGGTTGCGGGCGCGAGTGGTCAGCCACCACGTCAGAAGGGCGACGAGACCGCCCGAAACGAGCGAGCCGAGCGACTCGATCAACTTGTCCATCCACGCACACTGCCTGCTCACCGGCACCGGACACAGGTTCGTTGCCCACCTGACGCACAACCCGTACCCGCCCGTTGCCCCGCCCGGCCGCCCAGCTGGTCCGATGTGACTGAGCGCTGGCGAGGACGCCGTCCTCTTCGCTACCGCGGCCCGTGCTCCGGCGGTGGCCGCGACCGCCTCCTGGCTCGCCCATGCCTGCCCGGGGTACGCCGTCAAGCCGGATCAGCGCCCTGGCTACACTCCGGCTTCATGACGACGATCTACACGACCCAGGAGTGGAAAGGCCACGGGAGGCAGAACTACTACTGGAACGAGTACCGGCTCGAAGGCGACACCGTCGGCAAGTACAAGTGCCACCGGCAGAAGTTCTTCGACGGTGATGAGAACACCTGGCAGGAGGAAGAATCGCTCCAGGCAACATGGGCACTTGACGACCCGAGCATGCCCGAGTGGCTGAGGCAGTATCTCTGATCATCCGTCCTTCCCGGGCCGTTCCGGTCGCGCCACGCCTCCTCGGCCGAAGCCTCCGCCGTCGGCACGACGCCTTCCCGCTGCTCCCTGTGCCCCAGGGCTGCCGGTTGATCCCGGCGAAGCCGTCCGGAGGCGTCGTCGGCGCCCCTACGATGCGGTGGTGCGGAACACGAAGGCGTTCAAGGAAGCCGTTGCCCAGACGCTTGCGGAGCTGGCCCGCCGGGGGGTGACCCTCGCGCCGGCGACCGTGGAGGACACGATCGAGAAGCAGATCACCACCGTGGCGGAGCGGCTCGGGATCCAGGTGCGCTCCGCCTGGCGGTACTTCGACGCCTCCCTCACGGCCGACCGGCTCGCGCAGAGCGTGGCGTCGTACGAGGAGAGCAGCAGCGAGAAGGCCGTCGGGCAGGCCCCGATGCCGCCGATCGACAACCCGGAGCTCGCCCTGGTCTTGGCCGGGGTGCCTGACTCCCTGGCGCAGACCGGCGGCGACCTGTACGCGGTCATCATCAACGTCGCCGTCAACGCCTGGATGGCCGGCCACATCCACGGCGAGGACGGCTGCACCGGCTGTGACGGCAGCCGCGGCCCGGCCGGAAACGACTGGGAAACGAGGATGCGCACCATCACCGAGCTGCAGCCGAACATCACCAAGTGGTTCGACCGCGACGTGTGGACCCGCGCCGTCAACGACGCCGGCTACACCGTCACCCGCCGCTGACGGCAGCGCGCACGAACCGGCAGGCCACCCCCAGCCGAGCGGTTGCCGTCCGTGCGGGGTGGCCTCGGGACTCAGGCCGCTGTCCACAGGCGGCCCGTGGCCGACTGGTCCCATGAGCGATCACGACGAGCAGCAGCAGCCTGCCCCGCACCGCGGCAAGGTCCTGGAGGCCCTCGCGCGAGCGGAGCGGCAGGTGTTCACCCGGCCCGCGCCGAAATCCGCAAAGGCTCAGGTGAAATTCCTCCTCACGCGGGCGAAGGGGTCGACGAAGGCCCTGGCCGAGCGCCTGGGCGTCTCACGCCGCACGGTGGAGCGCTACCGCGCCGGGACCCTGACGACCCCGCAGAAGCGCCTCCAGGACGCCCTGGTGGAGGAGACCGAATCCGAGTGGCAACCCCAGGTCAGGGCACAGGCACGCGCGGCGGCGGCCACCTCCAGAGGGATGATGGTGGACGTGACGGCCTACTTCGGGTTCACGTGCACGGGCAGCTCGGACGACGGCCGCCAGCGCCAGATCACCACGGACATCTCGCCCACCTACGTGAAGCAGATCCTGGAGCTCCAGGAGACCGGTGCGACGGAGGAGGACCTGCATCCGATCGTCGCGGAGGCCATCACGGAGTCGTATTTCACGGAATTGGGCACGCGTGCCGATGGTCTGCGCGCGGATTTCACACAGGTCTTGAAAATAGATTTCCGGTTCTGACCCGTCCGAATTCGAGACCTGCTAGAAATATATCCGGCGGGCCGTCGCACAGCGCTCTGACGGCAGCCCGCTCCCCGAATCCGCAGCATGAATACGAGGCCGACGATGACCACGCCCTGGCCGCCCCGGCGCACCGCCCGCCGCCCGCTCGCCCCGCCCGTCGCCGCGCCCCGCGAGCCGGTCGACCTCGCCCGCATCGGCCGCCGCGCCGTACGGCGCCGGGCGAAGGGCATGGACGCCGGCGCCGTCGCGGCGGCCCTCGAGGACGCCCGCTTCGACGCACGCCAGGACTCCCGCCACGAGGACCTGGCCGACGACGTCCGCGGCCGGGCGGAGCTCGCGGAGTGGGAGCGCCTGGACCAGCTGCTCGTCGCCGCGTCGGCGGGCACCGTCTACGCCCCGGACACCGACCTCATCGTCCAGGAGGAGCTCGCCGCCGAAGTCGCGGCCGCCGCCGACCGCGAGGCCGCGCTGCGCGAAGCCGCCCGGGTCGCGGCCCGCGCCGACGAGCTCCAGGCGCTGCGCGAGCTCCACGCCCTGGACCGGACGGAGCCCCGTGACGGCGACGAGGCCGCCCGGGACGAGCTGACCCGGCGAGCCGGCGGGTACGTCCAGGCCGACGTCGACGCCTGGCTCGCCCGTGCCCTGGCCGCGCACCTCGGGCACTACCGCGACCCGGCCGCCCGCGAAGCCGCCGCCGGCCTCCTCACCCCGCCGGTCCTCGCCCACGCCGCGCTGCTCGCCGAACTCGCCCGCCTGGTCCCCGACGCCGCCGTCGACGAGCTGGCGTTCGCGGCCCGGCTCGCCACCACCGAACCCGAAGCCGCCGGCAACCTCGCCGCCTTCCTCGCCCGCGCCCGCTCCGAGACCAACTGACCGCACCACCTCGGCCTCGGCCGGGTGTCACGCTGACCCAGCGTGAGCGTGACACCCGGCCCCGGGGAGATGTCACGCTCCTCGAATGCGCCCCTTTATGTCCGCTTTGCGAGGCCCGGAGGGGTCTCTGGGACCACTTCGGGAGCCGAGCGTGACACATGAGAGTTGATCGCCCGAGCGCTCGCGAGCAGTACGGACCGTAGTCACGGGGGCCGGTTCCGCCGGAGTGGTCCCGGGCTCCCTGGCCCGGCGATACCGTGGTGAGCACTGCCAGTTCTGCCCTCTGGAGCCCTCGATGAGCGAACAGCCGGCCCCCGCCGACACCGCCGCCCGGCAGCTGGAGCCTGCGGCCGCCGACGCCGTCCGCGCGTACGCGGCCAAGACCCGCGCCGACGCCGACCGCTTTGCCGCCATCCTGGAGGACATCGCCACCAACGGCCTGCCCGACCCCGAGCAGTGCACCCCCTGGGAGGAGCTGCGCGAGGCCCACCTCGCCCGCCTCGCCTCCCAGCGCCCGGCCGTCGCCTGATGCTCCCGCAGCACGCCCGGCGCCGCGCCCGGATCGCGTTCACAGACCCCGCCGCCAAACAGCTGGAGAACCTGACCAGCGAGGCGGGGATCCACGCCCTGGACCGAGCCCTGGTCGTCGTCTCTGTCGACCCTGAGGTCGGCGAGCCGATCCCCGGCAGCGCCGCCGGCCCCCAGCTGCGCGAGTACGCCGACGAGGTCGAGCGCGTGCGCTTGTTGTACTGGGTCACGGCCTTGAGGACCGTGGTCGTGGTCGCCTACCTCGAGGTCTGACCCGCGACGCCGCGGACCAGCCCGACCGCATGCTGGTGGCGCGGCCGGCCTCGCCGCATGTTCATCGGTTGATGAGGGATCGGGTCTGCCATTTCTCATGTGCACAAGCCGGGCCACAGGGAGACGTAAGCCGAAGCCCTGGCGGGCGTCCTGCCCCTGCTCTGCGCGGGCCCTTCATGACCAGGCGCATCGCACAAAGGTAGTCCCGCCGGACAGGTCAGCCAGCATCCTGCGAAGCCCAGCGGGACTGTGACCGTGCCCGTCACGTTCTTCGCGAAGAGCACGGCCCGGACCTGCGGCCCAAAATGTTCGATTCAACACCGGACCAAAGGCGCCGACGATCGAGAGTCAGTCAGCTGCCGTCACGCCTGAGAGCGGTGGCCTGGGCCGGGCTTCGCCGTGAAGTAGTAGAGCGTAATGTCCCTAGGGTCATGAACCCGCTGTTTCATCTCACCGGTTCCACCCTCTACTAGATCAAGCTGCAGGTGGTTGCCGTTGCCGTACGAGAGCCACCCGGTGATGACGTACGGGCCCTCGCCGCTCAGAGACCAGACATGATCTCCGAATCGAACAGTTCGGTTGTCCCTTGTGCGGAAAATCGGGCTCATATTCAATGACTACCATTGCGCCCTACCCACTCGAAAAGGCTGAATCCAGCCAGGTCGGCGGTCTGCGCGGGCCCCTCCTTGTCGACCTGCTGGAGCAGGGTGCGGTGGTTACCAATCAGCTACTACCTGTTGTAATACCCCCCAATGGGGTGCAAGACGTTTTCCGCTCCGCCAGGCCGCGGCCGTCACCGGCCGAGGGCAGCACCCCGTGCTGCTCGGGCGCCGATGTCCTGCTGCTCCAGGTGGTCAAGGGTGCAAGAGTTCTGCTGCACGTTCGGCGAGGACCGCAGCGCAGCATTCGCACGACCCAGACAGCACACGGGGTGCTGCTCGGGTAGCAAGGGATGCAGCGGGGCCGCCGCCGTTTGTTCTGGTGCTCCAGAACAAACCGGTTCACCTGGTGCTACCGCCCTTTCGCTGCGAGCCGTCCGGCACGGATCACCCCAGCTGCGCCGACCGATCTGATGGCGATCGGTTTGCCCTGCGCGGGGGAACCTTTGTCCGAGGAAGGGCCCGTGGAGTCGGCAGCCGCACCGGGAACACGATCGGCGCTGCGCCCGTGGAGGGCGCAGCGCCGATGCCCGTGAAAGGGGGCCGACCGGATCAGCTGACGGCGTGCAGCGAACCGCGCCTCTTGGCGGCCGCGGCCTTCTTCGCCGCGGCCGCGCGCTTTTTGCGCTGCTCGGCGAGCTGGTCCTGGTAGGCGGCGACGGCCCGGTGGTAGTCCTTCACGTAGGTCTTGCTGTCCAGCCGGTCCGCCTTGGGCATCGCCTTGACGGCGTCCAGGGCGTCCTCGGGGGAGTTGTAGCCGGCCAGCATCGGGTTGATCTGGTAGACGCCGTTACGGACCTTCTTGACCAGCTTGGCCAGCTCCAGCTCTCGCAGCGCGGCGTTCACGCTGGGGCGGCTGAGGCCGAGCAGCTCACCGAGGGTGCCCTGGTCCATTGCGATGCGGCCGCCGGCCTCGCTGCGCGCCCGCAGCTTCAGCAGCGCCCGGTAGGCGGCTGGCGGCAGGTCCAGGTCGGCGAGAAGACCGTCGGCGTTGGTCGCCGACCACTTCAAGGTACTCACTGGGCTGATCCCTCCTCCTGGCGCTGCGCACGGGCCAGTCGGCGTGCAGCGCGTTCCTCCGCCCGCTTCTTGCGCAGTTCCTCGATCGCCTCGCGCATGTGCTCCAGCGACGGGAACCGCACCAAATCCGGCAGGCTCTCGTCCCTGCGGATCTTCGCGATCGTCTTGTCCTGGTCAACCTGCACGTACTCGGCTTCAACCAACTCCGTGCCCGGGATGAACTCCGCTACACGGTACGAGTAGGGCGGGTTGAACTGGTAGACACCACGGCGCACCTTGAAGACGATGCCATGGCTCATGACCTCCTGCAGCGCCTCGTTGGTCTTCGCACGGGGCACGTCCAGGACCGTGGCCATCTCCTCCTGCGTCAGCCGGATCTGCCCGCCGGCCTTCTGGCAGGCGATCAGCAGCAGGATCAGCCGCAGCGGCAGGGCCTCGCGGAAGTACTGCGCGATCAGGAAGAAGAACTCCATCGAGTCCATGGAGAACGCCTTGGGGCGCTCCGGGGTGTCGTAGAACTCCATCGGCTTGCGCTCGCTGCTGAGCGAGAGCTTCCGGCGCGGGTATCGGCGAGCGACCGAGTCAAGGTCCTCAACCGGCTGGACCGGCTTGGACCACGCCTGGATCTCCTCACCGAGGGGCAGCTCCGTACGGTGCGGCGCGCGCTTCGGTGCGGGACGGCGGCGCTGTGGCTCGGGTGTCACGAGGCTGCTCTCCACTTCGCTGATCTTGGATGCCAGCAGTATGTCAGCCACGCCGACATATATGTCGGCGTGGCTGACATTCCGGCGTGTTGTGTCCCCCCAGGGGGGACAGATCTCCCCCCTGCACGCGAGCGCGGACCGCTCGACGGAACGCTGTCACAGATGTCGGCCTCGCTGACGTTTCGCGCCTGAAACTGTCGGCTTGGCTGACGTTTTGCCGTCGATGTGACTACTCAGGAGGTACACATCGCAGGCGTTGTGTACCTCCTGGGGTGACAGATCGCCGGATGTGCAGGCCGCTGACCAGCGGGTTCTTGATCTGCGTAAGTATTAGGTCGCCGAGGTCGACCCGCAGGCACCGGGCGGACCGTTCGTGGTTGAGGCGGCTTCGCGTGCGGGCCCCTGGGCCCGCGCGGGCCGCGGGCGGCACCGACGGCTCTGAGTCTCGGGTGGTGCCGACCGTGACGAACAAGCACCAGGAGGCATGGCTAGCCTTCGTGGCGGGCTCCGCCCTCCGGCCCCGGCGGGCCGTTCGGCTCCAGGTACCTCCGGCCGCCGCAATTTCGACTTTCCCATTTCCGGGTTACCGTTCTGCGGCTGAGGTCCGGGCCTTCCCAATTCGTAATTCCTCGCCTAAGTGATGAGCCGAGCATCAGCGCTGATGCAGCCTCAAAAACCGCGCCTGCCCGGATCGGTCTGGGGGTGTCCTGTGTTTCCGCCAACGGTACATGCTGCATCAGCCTGATGTAGCCGCTACACTGAAGCCCACACGAACGAGCGACCCCCACCCCTCCCCATAGCCAGCCAGGCCCGCAACGCGGGCCCAGCGGTTCTGGAGGCGCAGCCGGAAGGACCGTCAGGCGGGGGAGCGCAGCGGACCCGCCGGGAGCGCTGCACGCTCCCTCAACTCCCCAATTCGAGGCCCCACTAGCCCGCACCCACCCCACCCGAGCGGCCCGGCCGCGCATCGCGCGCCCACCGGGCGCGCAGCGGCCGGCCCCACTGCCCCCAGGAGCGCAGCGGAGGGGGGCGCCCGTGCTTCGCACGGGCAGGCAACCGCGGAGCGGGTGCCCCCACTCGCGCTGCGCGCAGCGCAGGGTCACCCGCTCCGCGGG